>NC_015318.1:262500-632500 GCF_000194135.1 Hippea maritima DSM 10411
AGCTCTTTGAATTTTTTAACAGCTGCAAGTAGGGCGTTTGGTACATTTTTGCCCTCTTTTTTGAGTTTTTGTATGGTTTTTAATATGGGTTCTTGTTTTTTCTTTTCTGACTCCAACCTATCTCTTACAGCAAGAAATTTCTTTTCTTGGCTTTTTAATATGGTTTTGGCATACTTTTCCTTTATTAGAAGCTCTTTGTATTTTTCCTTTATCCAAGGAAGTTCTAATGGTTTGATGGAAATTATATTGTCTCCCCCATCCACTTTATTTATTAAAACACTTTCAGATGATGTTGTTATACACGAGGACATCATTACATCGTTTATTTGGACCTTGGGTGCGAATATCTTTGTTGCTACAGCTTTATTTATACTTACTTTATTTGTAGCTGTTAGTTTTGCATGTTCTGATAGGTCTATTTCTATGTCTTCGGCCTCCACAGTCCCTCTACATATAGCTATTGTTGCTTTTTTTGCTTTTATAAATGCTTCTTGATGAACACTCCCTTTTATCTCTACTTCTTCTGCCTCTATTGTAGCTTTTGGACCTACATCACCATTAACTACTACTTTTTTTCCCTTTACTTTCATGCCTGCAGCTATAGTATCCTCGACCCCATCACTCAAACCGCGGCCTATTTCAAGTTCTACATCACCTTCTGCAGTTAGATTTCCCGTTGTTTTTATGTCGACTTTATCTATAGCTACCGAAGTGTCTATCTCGTATATGCCATTTCTGAATACAATTACACCTTCTTTGTTTGAGAGTATTTTAATTACCCTTCCTTCTTCTATTTTTTTAATCGAATCAGGTGAGAATTTTACTTCATCTAAATCATCTATCATTACACCTACATCTTGCACTAAAATATTACCCAATACGTCGTAGCCTTCTTCTCCTTGAGTGGGTTTAAAAAACTCAAGCAGCAATTGTCCTTTTTTTACAGGCACCAAAAAGTTTTTGTTTTTATAATCTATTTTGCCATTTTTATATATTGTTCCGGCTGCTTTGTATCTATCAAAATGGAATACGAGTTTGCTATTTTCACCTCTAACAGGTTTTTTGCCCTCGGCTATAAGTATCTTGAATGGTTTAAATGTTGGAGAGAGCCTTTTTTTTATTTCTTTGGCTATAGCAGGTAAGATTTTTGTTTTTATACCGTAAATAATACCGTCTTTTGCAAGTTTCTTTTTTATTGTGTCTATTATTTTTTCCTCATTAATATCAATCAAAGGTGAATTTAGTTTTAATGTATCAACGTAAATGAAGGCCTTCATGGGATGTTTTCCTGGCTCTGTTTCTATTGAGAGTATGTTATCAAGTTTATCTTTATTTCTTTCTTCATTTATAAATATTTTTATTTTATATATTTTCTTTAAATTGCCTAAGTTATCCTTTTCTTCTCTCTCTTCTAAGATATCAAAGTCTAAAAATTTTTTTGGAAAACCTAATGTTGTGGCAGCCTCTTCTATGCTTTCTTCTATATTGTCAGTTTCTTTTTCAATGACCTGAAAATCCTCCATTCTTTTACCTGCCTTTCTTATATGGTCTTGAGTTATCTATAGCAAAAAACTGTCCGTTTTATCAAGTAAAATATTGACACGAATCAATAAATATATATAATCGCTTTTTGTTAAGCCGGGGTGGTGAAACTGGTAGACGCGCTGGACTCAAAATCCAGTGGGGGCGACCCCGTGCGGGTTCGAGTCCCGCCCCCGGCACCATAGAATAGCTTCAGGTGGGTAATGGAGAAAAATCAACATTATAATACAGAATATAAGCCGTATATAGAAGAAGATGAAATAGATTTAAGAGAGCTATTTGCTGTTTTAAAAAGAAGAAAGTGGATTGTTTTTATTGCCGCAGGCTTAGTATTTGTTGCAGCTTTGATATATGCGTTTACTTCAACACCATGGTATGAGGCAAAAGCAACAATAGAGATAGGGTATAATACTGTATCTACGAATTCCAGGCCAACTAAAGTGTATTTTGATGATACTGAGAGTCTAAAGCATTATATTGATGTTAGATATGATACAGCTGGTAAATTTAGAAAAAAGGGTATTAAAAGTTATCTGAAAGAGGTTGAAGTACCGAGAAAGGCTCAGGGTTTTATTACATTGAAAACTTACGGGCTTAGTAGTGGTTTGGCCGTTGATGAATTAAAAAAAGTACTTAATGATGTTATGTCTAAGGAAAATGTGCTTTATAATAATGTTAAATCAACGATTTCTAAGGAGTTGCTATTAAAAAAAGAACAGTATAAGTCTGTTGAAAATAGATTGAATGATTTGATTAGGCAACTAAACAATGTAGAGAAGACGATTAATCTTAAAAATAAGGTGCTAGAGGGCTTGAAAAAGGGGTCAAAAGCTTTTTATAAACAGACAAAGATATATATGTTGTTGAGTTTGCAAGAGAATATAATTCAGAATGAAATATTCAGTTTGGTTATTAAAGAAGAATCTATTAAAAATGAGATAAACAGAATTAAAACGGTGACTTTACCATCTATCAATTATAGCATAATAAGCCTCCAATCCCGCTTAGAACCTCCGTATCTTGTTATGACCAGGGTTGTTGGCGGCATAAAAACCCATGATTATCCTTTGAAGCCAAAGAAAAAATTAATCCTAGTTGTGGCTCTTGTTACAGGTCTCATCCTGGGTGTTTTTCTGGCATTCTTTGTTGAATATATTAAATCACCAGCGGGTGAAATTTAACTGTTTACACCTTTTAGAGAGCTTACCATTCTATATTTTTCACTTTTTCTGTGTAGTTGCTGGAATGTTTTGTTTGCCTGTGAAAATAGGATTTGATTTTGCTTTATAACTATTGCCCTTTGCTGAAAATCTTGATTTTGGAAGCGACTTGTTTGAAATAACAGTAAACATTATTTTGTTTTTATATATTTAACATATTAATTCACCATTAGTTTGCATTATATATCTTTGTTAAATAAAAAGATTGACACGACTTTACTTTATAGGTAAAATGCATCTACAGTATAAATAAGGAAGGCTACCACTCTTCTTAAAGAGATGGTTTATGGCCTTAATTGTTTAATTTTTTTATTTCCCGTCTTTTTAACATTTTTCTTGACTTAAAAAGCATTGAAAGAGTAAATTTTGAATATGAAGCGATTTATTTTATTTGTGGCTGTTATACTTTTTTTGAATGGATGTATCAATACAAAGCCATTTAGGGTTGGTGATAATGTTGATGCTATCTGGCAGATAAAGAATTTAGATGAAACAAAAGAAAAGTTTTCAACTTTGGCTAAGTCTATGTGTTTGTATGTAAATAATTCAAAAGTAGCTATAGTCGATTTTATTGACGATAATTCTCATTATATTGATTCGAACGGCAAATATTTATCCTTTCTTTTGACTGAAGATCTTAACAAGTTGTGTAAGACAACGGCTTATTATGAGGGTTTACCTTTATGGTTTGATTATAAGAAACTGAAGCTTAGCAAGTATCCTGAAAAGTATGAATTTGCCATTGTGGGCGATTATCTCTACAGCGACCATTGTTATTCTGTTTTTGTAAGGTTAATAGATCTAAAAGAAGGTGTTTTGCTTAAAGACTTCGATTTTTCCATAGGTAGAAAGGGTGTTGATTTTTCCGTTGAGCCTTTAAGCATACCCAATGATGTAGAATTTCCATGACTAACTATTTTTTGTCTTTTTTGCTTAACTTAGCATATGCTGCAAGTGTTATAAGAGAGGGGTATAAACCCCATGTAAGTATTATAGATAGGATAGTTTTAGGTATTTTTACATTTGGTTTGGTTTTTGCTGTATTATTTGTCAGGCATAAGGTTTCTAAGGAACTAAAAAAGAGGGGTATAAAGGGTGAGCCTTTTAAAAGAAGAAAGAAAGCTGACAAAAGATAGGTTTCTAAAAACCGCACTGGATAGACTCAGGCATAACTATTTCAGCAAAAGGGAGAAGATCGAGTCTTTGTATGATTTGCAGCAGAAAAGGGATGCTGTAAGGTCTATAAAAGAGGAAAACATAGACAACCTTTATAACAATTTAGCCGATTTTATGATTAAAATAAAAGAGAATGCAACAGGGTTTAACATAGCTAAAACCAAAGATGATGCGTTAAGTATTATAAATGAGATATTAACCAAAGAGGGTGTAAAGGATATTGTCAAATCAAAATCTTTAACCACAGAGGAGATAGATCTAAACAGGTATTTAGAGGATAATGGTTTCAATGTAGTAGAGACAGACCTCGGTGAATGGCTTGTTCAGATAAACAACGAGCCACCAACCCATATGACGGCACCTGCTATTCATATGTCAAAAGAGAGGGTAAATGAGTTATTGAAGGAAAAGTTCAATGAGAATCTTCCTCTGGATGCCAAATCTATGGTGGATTTCTGTAAATTAAAGATAAGGGAGGGGTTCGGTAAGGCTCAATGCGGTATAATAGGTGCAAATGTTGCATCCATAGAGAGTGGCGCGTTTTTCATTTTGAGTAATGAGGGTAATATACAAAATGTTATAAGACAGGATCTGGTTATCTGTATTATCGGTATAGATAAGATTGTAAGAACCGATAAAGATGCCTTTGAAATACTTGATCTATTGCCTAAATCCGCCACAGCCCAGATCACAACGAGCTTCATAGATATCCTAAAGAAACCCTTTGGTAAGTTCTATGTTATACTGCTGGATAATGGCAGGCTTAAGCTCTCGTATGATAAGCAGTTTAAGGAGATCTTGTATTGTATCCATTGTGGTGCATGCCAGAACGCCTGCCCTGTTTATACAACGGTGAGCGGCAAGTTATTTAGAGGTAACTCTTACGCTGGGCCTGTAGGTGTACTGTTATCTTTTGCTGCCTCTGATACCCCAAATATTCGAGAAGTTGCCAATATGTGCATTGGTTGTATGGCTTGCGATGAGATATGCTCATCAAGAATTAACATTCAAGAGCTTATCCTTTCGATTAAGGCAAAATACACAAAAGGTACACCCGGTATAAAGGGTTTGATTATAAAACATATAGAAAACGACTATAGAATTATGCGTTTTGGTGCGTACATATCCCATTTTCTTTTTAAAAATCGGTTGAAAACGCGCATTAAGGCCATAGATAACTCTCTTGGATTAAATTTTAGGGCCTTGCCCGGGGTTAAACCTTCATTTGATGTAAGTTTGAAGTCAAAGAGGTCTAAAATTTGTTTATTTGCTGGATGCTCTGTGAATTTTTTCTATCCAGAAATAGGTCAGGATGCCATCGATGTCGCGAATAAACTGGGTGTTGAGTTATCTTTGGTTAAACAGAAAGCTTGTTGTGGTGCGCCGGCATGGTATAATGGAGAGGAAAGTTCAGCTCAAAAGGCTATTGCAATAAATACAGAGTATCTACTTTCTCTTGATTGCGATAAGATTCTATTTTTGGACCCTCACTGTGCCCATATGGTAAAAAGGGATTATGTTTTACTTAATAAAAGTAAAGAAGCCTTCGAATTATCAAATAAGGTTGAATGTGCTTCGTCGTTTTTTATTAAGGAAATAGAAAGATTTAAGATTAAACCAAAAAGATTGGGGAGTTTTTTAGGTTATCATCACCCATGTCATCTAAAAAGGGGATTAGGTGTTTCAGATGTACTTGAAGAATTTTTAATAGAAAACGAGCCAAATTTTATTGGGATTAGAGATAATGATAGATGTTGCGGTTTTGCTGGAAGCTATTCAATGATGCATCCGTTTATATCAGAGAGTCTGTTAAAAGAAAAAATGAACTCTATTGTCCAGGCAAATATTCAGACACTTGTAACTGCTTGCCCCGGTTGTATTATGCAAATTTCAGGTGGATTTAAAAATATTGGGAAACATATAGAGATATTGCATTTTGTTAGCTATTTGAATAAAATACTTATAAAAATTTAAGGAGGCTAAGCGTGTTTGAATATAAAAATAACGAGCTATACGCAGAAGGTGTGAGGGTTAAGAATATAGTGGACAACGTTGGAAGCCCTGTTTATGTATACTCAAAGGGTCACTTTAAGGCTCAGTTTGAAAAGTTCAATAAAGCGTTTTCAAGAGAGCATGTAATAGCGTTTGCTATTAAGTCAAACAGCAATCTTGCTGTAATAAAAACATTTGCCTCACTTGGGGCTGGCGCTGATATAGTTTCTAAAGGCGAATTGTTCAGGGCAATAAAGGCTGGTGTTGATACATCGAAGATTGTCTTTAGCGGTGTTGCAAAAAGGGATGATGAGATAGAATATGCACTTGAAAACGATATTATGATGATAAATGTTGAATCAGAGGATGAACTTTACAATGTTAACAGAGTTGCTGAGAAGCTTAATAAAAAGGCAAGAATTGCATTTAGAGTAAACCCTGATGTAGATCCAAAAACCCATCCTTACATATCAACAGGCTTGAAGAAAAATAAATTTGGCGTTCCATATGAGGAGGCATATGATCTGTATTTGAAAGCCAAGGAGCTTAAAAATATAGATGTCTACGGAATTCAATTCCACATAGGCAGCCAACTACTCGATACAACTCCTATATACGATGCTTCCGTAAGGGTAGCCGACCTTATGAGAAGGCTCACTGATAAAGGTGTAGAATTTAGAGTGGTAGATGTAGGTGGGGGTGTAGGTATCGTTTACGATGAAAAAACCGACAAAGAGCCAGATGTCAACCTTTATGCCAGGCAAATTGAAGAAGCTTTTAGAGATTTTGATGTAAAGCTTGTGCTTGAGCCCGGCAGGTTTCTGGTGGGTAATGGTGGTATACTTGTAAGTAAGGTAATTTATCATAAGACAAATGGTCAAAAGAACTTTTTAATCATTGATGCTGGTATGAACGATTTATTGAGGCCATCCTTGTATAAGGCTTATCATAAAATAGCGCCAATGAAAAAAACTGGTTCAAAAGCAATCAAATGCGACATAGTTGGACCTATATGTGAGACGGGCGATTTCTTTGCAAGGGATTATGAAATAGAGGATGTGCCTAATGGTAACTTTATAGTGGTTTTCAGTGCTGGAGCTTACGGTTTTACGATGGCGAGCAACTACAATTCTCGCCCTAGACCAGCTGAGGTTTTGGTTAGTGGTGATAGCTATAGGGTTGTTAGGGAACGTGAAAGTTTGGAGGATCTAATTAAAGGAGAAATTTTATGAAAAAGATACCGTTTTTTAAGATGAATGGTAGCGGTAATGACTTTATAATCATCAACAATCGCCGTAATATAGTTGAGGAGATGGTAGATATACCTATACATGAGTTTGTTAGGCGCGTTTGCGAAAGAAAACTTTCGGTTGGAGCAGATGGCTTGATTCTTATAGAGAAAGATAATGAGTACGATTTTAGATGGCGTTTTTTCAATAGCGATGGTAGTGAGGCTGAGATGTGTGGAAATGGCTCAAGGTGCGCTGCAAGGTTTGCTTATCTAAACAATATAGCTCCATTGAGCATGAAGTTTCTGACCTTGGCCGGAGTGATAGAGGCTCAGATTACCGGTTTGAATACGGTTAGGGTTCAACTGACACAGCCAAAGGATTACAAGGAGAACATAGAGTTAGATGGTGTAGATATGCCGCTTTCTTTTATAAATACGGGAGTACCACATGCAGTGTACTTTGTTAGCAGTGTGGATGTTGTTGACGTTAAAACTATAGGTGAAAAGACCAGATATCATGAGTATTTTGCACCGGAAGGTACCAATGTTAATTTTGTTGAGGTTGTTAATTCGCATACCTTAAGAATAAGGACTTATGAACGCGGTGTTGAAGATGAAACTTTAGCATGCGGTACAGGGGCTACAGCTTCTGCCTTGATAGCTATTTTGAAAGGTAAATGTGAGACACCTGTTGAGGTTATTACCAAAAGCGGTAATAGATTAAAGATTTATGCATATATTGAGAATTCAGAAGTGAAAAGGGTCTATCTTGAGGGAGATGCACTATTAACGTATATAGGTACCATGCTTGATGAGGCGTGGAACTATTAAAAGGAGGGGAGGTCGTATGTTTGAGTTGAAAGGGGCAATGACGGCGATTGTTACACCTTTCAAGGATGGAAAATTGGATGAAGAAGCATTTAGAAAACTTATAAAAAGGCAGATTGAAGGTGGCATAGATTGTCTTGTGCCTTGTGGAACAACGGGTGAGGCTGCAACGATGGATTTAGATGAATATGAAAGGACAATAGGGATTGCCGTTGATGAATGCAAAGGCAAGATCCCAGTTTTGGCAGGTGCTGGTACAAATAACACCAAGAAGGTTATAGAGTTTGCGAAGATTGCTATAAGCGCTGGGGCTGATGCTATTTTATCTGTTGCCCCATATTACAATAAGCCCACGCAGGAAGGGTTGTATCTCCATTATGAAACAATAGCCGAGGCTATCGGTGTGCCTTTGGTTCTTTACAATGTTCCGGGAAGGACATCGGTAAATATACTGCCTCAGACGGTTATAAGATTGTCCGAAATAGATAACATAGTTGGCATAAAAGAGGCAAGCGGTTCTTTGAATCAAGTCTCTGAAATTATAGAGGGCGCAAAGGATGGTTTCAGCGTAATTAGTGGTGATGACTTCTTAACGCTTCCTATGATGTCTATCGGTGGAACGGGCGTAATCTCTGTTAGTGCAAATGTGGTGCCTGAGCTTGTAGCAAGGCAGTACGATGCTTTTGTTGAGGGTAATTTTGATGAGGCAAGACAGCTTCACCATAAGCTCTATAAACTCCATAAAGCTATGTTTATTGAAACCAACCCTATACCTGTAAAAACATCTTTAGCTTTGATGGGTTTGGTTGAAGAGGAATTTAAGCTGCCTTTATGTAAAATGTCTGATGCTAACAAAGAAAAATTAAAGGTTACATTAAAAGATATGGGTTTGATTTAAAGGGGGGGGTATGATTAGAACTATAGTTTGTGGCGCTTCTGGAAAGATGGGTAGAAGGATTTGCGCCTTGGTAGGGGAAGATAAAGACCTTACATTGGTAGGCGCTGTTGAGGCTAAGGGTTCTTCTGCTATAGGGCAGGATGCTGGAGTTTTGGCTACGGGTGTAGCAAATGGTATTGCTGTTAAGGACGATTTGGCCAAGGTGATAGAGGAAGGTGAAGTTGTTATAGACTTCACGGCTCCAGATGCAACTCTACATCATGTAAGGATTGCATCAGACCATAAGAAACCTATAGTTATAGGAACAACAGGATTACATAAAGATCAGATAAAAGAGATCGAAAAACTTTCTGTAATAATTCCTATAGTTCTTGCTCCAAATATGAGTTTAGGTGTTAATATATTATTTAAATTGGTTGAGGAGGTAGCAAGGACACTAAAAGATGATTACGATATAGAGATAGTGGAGATGCACCATAGATTTAAAGCCGATGCTCCAAGTGGCACTGCTTTAAAGTTGGCTGAATTTGCAGCCAAGGGAATTGGAGAAGATTTGGAAAATATAGCAATCTATGGAAGAAAAGGGTTGGTCGGTCAGAGAAATTCAAAAGAGATAGGCATAATGAGTTTGCGCGGCGGTGATGTTGTGGGGGATCATACTGTTATATTTGCCGGTTTGGGAGAGAGAGTGGAATTAACCCATAAAGCCTCATCGAGGGATACCTTTGCAAGGGGTGCTTTAAGGGCTGCAAAATGGGTTGTTGATAAGGTTCCAGGCCTTTATTCTATGCAGGATGTGTTGGGTTTAAAATAAGATGTGCGGAATAGTTGGTGTTTTTAACAAAGAGGAGGCAGCCAATTATGTGTATTTAGGGCTCCATGCTCTTCAGCATAGAGGACAAGAGGCTGCCGGCATTATTTCTACAGATGGAGAATCTTTTTATGTTCATAAGGGTAGAGGGCTTGTAAATGAGATATTCAACAAGAAGGGTATCATCTCATCCCTTAAAGGTAGGCTTGCCATAGGTCACAATAGATATTCCACATTTGGGGATGAGTCCTTGGCTAATGTTCAGCCTCTTTATGCTCACTTTGATTTAGGCAATATAGCTATAGCCCATAACGGGAATTTAGTTAATGCTTTGGGGATAAAAAGACACCTTGTAAGTGAGGGTGCTATTTTCAATTCAAATTCAGATACAGAGGTCATAATACACCTTATAGCCCGTAGCAAAAAAACAAGTTTTTTCGAGCGCTTGGTTGAGGCTTTGTCTATTATCAAAGGCGCTTTTAGTTTAATAATAATGCGAGAAGATGAGGTATATGCAGTTAGAGACCCGTGGGGCTTTAGGCCTCTATCTATAGGAAAGTTGGATGATGCTGTTGTATTTGCATCAGAGACCTGCGCTTTTGACTTAATAGGGGCTGAGTTTATCAGAGATGTTGAACCAGGTGAGGTTGTAATCGCAAATAGAGACGGTGTGCACTCTTACAAGCCATTTAAGAATAGATCTGAGCATAAATGTGTTTTTGAGTATATATATTTTGCTCGCCCTGATTCATTTTTGTGGGATAGGCATGTCTATTCTATAAGAAAAAAAATGGGAGAGGTATTGGCGGCTGAATCACCTGTTGATGCGGATATAGTTATACCCACACCGGATTCTGGTGTGCCTGCAGCTTTGGGTTTTGCAAAGGCAAGTGGTTTGCAGTTTGATTTTGGCCTTATAAGAAATCACTATGTAGGTAGAACCTTTATTGAACCATCACAATCAATAAGAAACTTTGGTGTTAGATTAAAACTCAATACGGCTAAGGATGTTCTGGATGGTAAAAGGGTTGTTGTTGTAGATGATTCTATTGTCAGAGGAACAACAAGTAGGCGTATTGTCAAAATGATAAGGAGTGCTGGCGCTAAAGAGGTTCATTTGAGGATAGCATCTCCTCCTGTAATGTCTCCTTGTTTTTACGGTATAGATACCCCAACAAAAAAAGAACTTATCGCATCATCACACACTATAGAGGAGATAAGAAAATATTCTACAGCTGAGTCTGTAGCATATCTTTCTTTGGAAGGACTGAAGAGTATTGTCGGCGAGAATGGTTATTGTTTTGCCTGTTTTAACGGAGATTATCCTATAGAATTTGAAAAGTAATGCGGATAAGTCCTAAATCTTTGGACCTGCTAAAAAAAGCGGGTCCCTCTTCTCTTTTTAAAGTAAGGTTTAATTCTGAAATTATAGAAATAATATCTAATGCAAATAGCCCAAGTGGCGATCTTTTGATGGTTTGTGAGGATAGATTTGAGGCTGTAAAGTTTGTTGCGACCCATTCTTTATCTGTTGGGTGGTTTTTTTGGTTTAATCCTCTTGATTCAAGTTTAGAGGCTATCGCAAAACCAAAAATCGACATTGATGGAATATTTGAAAGTTTATTTTCAAGAGATGGTTTTGAAGAGAGAAAGGAACAGAAACAAATTGCAAAAATTATTTTTGATAGTTTAAAAAAATCTAAAAATGCCATTATTGAAGCTCCAACCGGCACGGGGAAGAGCCTTGCTTATTTAGTTGCCTGCGTTATTTTTTCAAAACAAAAAGGGGAAAGGGTTGTTATTTCAACAAATACCATAAATTTACAGCATCAGCTTGTAGAGCGTGATATACCACTTCTTCAGGAGATTGTTGAATTTAGAGCTGTGCTCGCTTTGGGGAGGTCTAATTACATTTGCAAAAGAAGGGTTGAGGATATTCTAACTAAAGGGAATGTTTTTTTATTTGAAAACGATTTATATAAGAAGATAAAAGAATTTTTATTGAATACTAAAACCGGGTTGAAATCTGAGTTTTTCTCTATTTATGAAAATGTTCCTGAGGATGTATGGAGAAATGTCGAGAGCTCAACTTTGTTGTGTGCTCATTCAAAGTGTCCTTACTATAAAAACTCTTGTTTTTTCTACAAAGCCAGGGCAGAACTTGAGAAGGCAGATGTAATTGTTGCTAATCATCATTTGGTTTTATCAGATTCTATTTTGGAGAGTGCAAGAATTTTGCCCGACGCCTACGCTGTTATCTTTGATGAGGCGCACAATATAGAAAGGAACGCTACTAACTATTATACTATTAGCGTGAGCTCTGATGATATTTTACGCAGTATTGATGCATTGTATACAAAAAGAAAAAGTAAGGCATATGGTTTACTATCTAATGTTGAGGGTTACAAAAACCTCAAAGAGCTTTTGGTTAACTTCAGGGTTGAACTTGAGTCTACTTTTGATGGCCTTATTCAACAATTTGTAGCTGAACAGCTAAATATAGATGATAGCAATATAAAACTTATCTATAAACCGGTTAGCAAAATTTTGGAGTTGCTGAATAGCATTATTTTAAACCTTAAAGGCTTTTTGGATGAAAATAAAGATAAAGATTTTGTTGATATAAGGGGTGTGACTTCTTTTTTGTCTGGATGTGCTGATAATTTAGGCACTTTTCTTAAACTGAATGATGGTTTTGTCTGTTGGATAAAACGCTTTAAAAAGACAATGCATTTCAATATCACCCCTTTAGATGTTAGGAGTGCTTTAAAAGGGCATCTATACGATAAACTGGCCAGTGTGATATTTATATCTGCTACGCTTTCTGTAGGCGGGGAGTTGGAGTTTTTTAAAAGGAGTGTTGGTGTCGACAATGCAGTTGAATTTATAGCTGAAAGCAATTTTGATTACGATAAGCTTGCAAGGCTTTTGGTTGTTGAGGATGTAAAAGAGCCTACACAAAAGGGATTTGATGAGGATGCTGCAGATGTTATCCTGTCAATTGCGGAGTCATTGAAAAATACAAATAAAGGCGTTTTGGTGCTTTTTACATCCTATGCAATGTTGAGCAGTATTTATAAAAGGGTTTATACTGAATTAAAGCAAAAGGGTTTTAATACGTTTAGGCAGGGAGAACTTGATAATTTTGAGCTTTTGATTAGATTTAAAAAAGGAAAAGGGTTTTTATTTGCTACGAGTAGTTTTTGGGAGGGTATAGACGTAAAGGGTGAGCAGTTGAGCGTTGTTGTTATGGTGAGATTACCGTTTGAGGTGCCAACAACTCCTATAGAAAAAACTAGATACGAACTTCTAAAAAAACAGGGATATAACGCATTTTTAGAATATGCCCTTCCAAAAGCTGTGCTTAAGTTTAAACAAGGGTTGGGTAGACTCATAAGGAAAGCCGATGATTATGGGGTTATGGTTGTGTTGGATAGTAGATTAATAAACAAATCCTACGGTCGTATATTTTTAAATAGCGTTTCTTATATAAAAAGTAAGAGGGTTAGAAAAAATGAGATTAAAGACTTTATCAGCGATTTTTTTGCTAATTTTGCTTTATAGTTGCACCACATTTAAACCGCTAACCTATAAAAGTAAAACATTAAACGGTACATTCGATGCAAATTATGAAGGAAAAACGTTTGAAGGTTTTTTTAGTCTTTCTGATGGTAATCTAAGAATGGATATAATAAATACGCTTGGGTTTTCAGTCTACGGGCTTTACGTTAAGAACAGTGATGTGTTTGTTGTTGATTATAGAGACAATAAGCGATATAAGAATTTGAAATTCTCTGGTTTTGACTTGAATGGCTATAAAGGTACAATTGTTTATATAACGCAGAATTTTTTTAAGTTATGCTCAAAGAAAAACAAGGATGTTGTATTATTAAAATGCTCAAAGGTCGGTAGTGGATATGTACCTGAGGATTTTGTATTAAAGTATAAGAGAAAGAGATTAAGGATTAGGCTTAGAAAATTAAGATTGAAGGAGTGAGGTATGAATCTTTTGAGTATTGCCTTTTTGGTTTTTCTTCTAAACCTTCCGTTTGGTTATATGAGGGCAGCATCAGAGAAATACTCAAAAAAGTGGTTTATATATATCCATGCCCCCATACCCTTTGTTGTAGCTCTAAGACTACTAAGCGGGCTAGGCTTTGAGCTTTACACATTTCCCGTAATGATTTTTGCCTTTTTCCTTGGCCAGTTTGTAGGAGGATTTCTCAGAAGAGTGAGGGTATGAAGGGCTTCTTTAAGCTTTTTGTTTTACCCTTCTTCGTTGGGGCTATAGGTGGGTTTTCTGCTCTCTTTATGAGGGAGCTTATAAGATATTCCTCTAAATTAGCTGTAGCAATTGATTTTTTCAATCAGGATAGCAGGTTTTATCTTGTGATTATCCCTATTTTATTTATCATTTCCGCATTTACTATAAAAAATTTTCTTAATAATCCAACTAATCCAACAATAGATTCGGTTGCACGTTCCATTGTCTTAAAGAAGGGTAGATTAGACTATAAAAAAGGTATAGCAACTGTGGTACTGTCTGCCATTAATATAGGATTTGGTGTGCCTGTTGGAAGGGAAGGTCCCATAGCCAAGCTCGGCGGTTCACTTTCATCACTGTTTTTAAAAGGTATGAGATTTGAAAATTTCAATGTACCTCTTCTTGTTAGTTGTGGTGTTTCATCAGCCTTAGCTGCCACATTTAACGCTCCTATAGCTGCCGTTATTTTTGGTTTAGAGATTATTCTTGGTAGATTGAGTTTTAATGTTATAATTCCGCTCACAATTTCTTCTGCTGTTGGTGTGGTTATATCGCGCTATTTTTTGGGAAACTATCCTGCATTTGTTGTGCCACAGCTTTCATACAATTATAAATTGCTATTTCTTATACCTTTATTTGCATTTCTTTTTGCAGTTGTGGTCTATGTGTTTGAATATGTTTTTGAGTCATCTGTTAACTTTTTTACCAAATTAAACCTTACTTTTTATTCAAAGGCATTAATTGGCGGTTTGATTGTTGGAGTCCTTTTATGGCTTTGGCCTGATGCAGCTTCATTGGGCTATAAACAAGTAAGCTATTTATTTTCTTTGAAGTATAGTTATGCCGATGCACTTATGTTGAGTTTGGTTAAGATGGTGGCTTTAGCCATTACGTTTGCAAGTGGAATGTTTGGTGGCATATTTGCGCCGTCTATCTTCGGTGGCGCGTTTTTTGGCTATGCTTTAGGAGGGGTAATACATAATTTTTTTCCGTTTGTTAATCCACTTGACGTTGCATTGATTGGCACGGCTTCTATATCCGCCAGCATATCTTCTGCTCCGTTTAGGTCCACTCTTATCGTAGCTGAGCTTGCGCAAAACTACCATATGATATTGCCTTTAATGATTTCGTCGGTCATGACGGTTTATTTCTCTCATATATTGCAGGATAAGATCAACTTTAGTCGCTCAGCCATGCAAAAAGGTTTTGATTTAATGAATGAGAAATACAGAAACGAGCTCATAAAGGTTAAAGTAGTAAACTTTATAGATCCTTCAATAATGAGCTTAAAAAGAGAGCAATTTATTAAGGATATCGTATTTGAACTTATGAATAGCAGTTCAAGCTATTTCTCTGTTGTAGAAGATGATAGGCTTGTAGGTGTTTTATCTTTTAGAGATGTTAGGCTTGTAGGGGAATTTGAAAATGATAAGGTGAAGGTTAAGGATATAATGACACCAAATCCGAACTACTTGACCTTGGACTCAAGCGGATTGGATGTATTTGAGCTTTTGTCACATATAGATGTCGATTATATACCTATAGTAGAAAATGATGAGAGTTTGAGGTATATGGGCATGCTGGATGTTAATGCATTTTTGAAATTTGTTTCTTTTCTGTATTTTAAAGAAAACCTCTTTAGAAAGGAAGAGGTCTTGAAAAGGGAAGGAAAATAGTATAATGTTAAGCCAAATGAGTAAACTGGTGATACCAAATGGGTGAGGGCGATTGTGGCAGTTTTGATGAGCTTGTAGGACAACCCCATCTATTTGGAAGGGGTAAGCCCCTTTATTTGTTCTATCATAGTGATGATAAGCCACCCTCGCTTGTTTTATTTGGACCTCCAGGTGTCGGAAAAACCACCTATGCTAAACTCTTGGCCAAAAAGCATAGGCTTGACTTTTTCTATCTAAATGCAACCGATTGTCCTACAAAAACACTCAAGGATACGCTAAAAAAAGGCTCAAAAGAAGCTCCAATTCTTGTGGTTATAGATGAGATACATAGATTTGATAAGAAACAGCAGGATGTTTTATTGCCTTTTTTGGAAGATGGAAGCGTTGTTATGGTAGGTACTTCCACATTTAATCCTTATTTTAGACTAACAAAGGCTTTACGCTCGAGGTGTTTTGTATATGAGTTTAAGCGGCTGAATGAGTCGGATTTAAAGAGACTTGCAAAAAGGTTTATAGAAATAGATGAACATTTGTTGGATAAGCTTGTTTTGCATGCCTCTGGTGATGCAAGAAAACTAATAAATATGATTAAGATCTTAAAACAGCAGAACGATATTGATGGGAATAGCATAGAATCCTTATTTAGTTTGAATTTGGGATATTCCAATGAGACCGAAAGATATGACCTTGTATCTGCGTTCATAAAAAGTATGCGAGGAAGTGATGTAGATGCCGCTTTGTATTATCTGGCAAGATTGCTAGAGGCAGGTGAAGATGTTGAGTTTATTGCAAGGCGCATGTGCATATTTGCCAGTGAGGATATAGGTTTAGCAGACAGCCATGCGGTGGTTTTGGCTAATGCTGTTTTGCAGATTGTAAAAGAGATAGGCATGCCTGAGGCCAGGATTCCACTTGCACATTGTTGTGTTTATTTAAGTAAAGCTAAAAAGTCAAACTCCTGTTACATTGCTATAAATAAGGCTGTAAAGGATATAAAAGAGGGAAATATAATGGATATTCCAAAACATTTACAGGTTAAAGGTAGAAGTCTTTATCTTTACCCCCATAATTTTAAGGGGGGTAAGGTTGACCAAATATACACACAAAAACCTGTAAAATATTTCACATCGAAGGAGAATGATTTAATTTGAAAGTAGAAAATATAGGTGAGTTTGGTTTAATTGATAGAATAAAGGCGTTTTCTAACTCTAAAGGTCATGCTTTGGGTATAGGGGATGATTGCGCCATTATACCTCAAGGCGAAAGGGAAATCCTCGTTTCTGTGGATGCTCTTGTTGAAGGTGTTCATTTTTTTAAGAATGCGGAACCGTTTTTGTTGGGCAGAAAATCATTGGCTGTTAATATAAGTGATATAGCTGCCATGGCAGGTGAGCCTAAGTGGGCTTTTTTGAGTTTATCATTAAAAAGTGGCACAGAGTTAAGTTGGGTAGATGATTTTTTAAAGGGTTTTATAAGTATGGCAGATGAATTTGGAGTTGAACTTTTAGGGGGAGATACAACAAAAGCAAAAGAAACTGTAATTGGTGTAACCATAATAGGTGAGAATCCGATAGGTGCATCTGTGAAAAGAGGTACAGCCAGAGCTGGTGATTTGGTATGTGTGAGTGGGAAAATAGGCTGTTCGTATGCTGGTCTTAAGGCTTTAGAACTTAACCTTAAAGGCTACCAAAACTTTATAGAAGCACATATAAATCCGACACCGAGGGTTAATGAAGCCTTAAGTATTAGAGAATTTGCAACCGCAATGATAGATGTCAGTGATGGATTTATTCAAGACTGTAATCACATATGTAAACAGAGTGGGGTTGGCATGAAAATTTGGTGGGATAGTATACCTTTTTGTGATGCAGATTTTATAACAAAAGAACAGATGCTATGCGGTGGCGAGGATTATCAGATAGCTGCCTGCATAGATAGAAGGTTTAAAGACAAGATTGAAAAAAACCCATATTTTACGATAGTTGGTGAGGTTGTTGAAGGAAAAGAAGTTGTTATCGTTAAGGATAGTGACGTGATAGAAATTAAAAAGTGTGGTTATGAGCATTTTTAGGAGAGATAAGGCATGAGTGTAAATTTGGAAGGTTTTCTGATAGTTGTTTCTTTAATTGCCAGTGCGTTTTTCTCGTCTTCTGAGACTGCTTTGACATCTTTAAGCCCACTCAAAGTGTCTCAAATTGTTCAAGGAGGCGGTAAAAACGCGAAATACTTTTCTTTATGGTTAAACCATCCGAACAAAATGTTAAATACAATTCTTATTGGTAACAATGTAGTTAATATATTTGCTTCTGTTTTGGCAGGTGATTTGGCTATGAAATTATCCGGATCCTCTCAACTTGCCGCAACTACTGCAATTATGACTGTTTTAATACTATTTTTCGGTGAGATAACACCAAAAACCTTTGCAAAGCACAATGCGGAGAGATTTGCTGAAGTTTCTATAAAGATTTTGGCTTTTTTGTACTATCTGTTCTATCCATTTACATATCTTATCAATATATTTGCAACGGGTGTAATAAAGGTTGTAGGTGGTGAAGTGGGTAAAGAAAAGCCTTTGATAACTGAAGAAGAGCTTGAATTTATGATAAATGTTAGTGAGAAAGAGGGGATCCTGGAAAATCAAACACGCGAGATGATGCACAATATTATAGATATAAAGGAGATCTCAGTAAAAGAGATAATGGTTCCGAGAACTGAGATGGTTTGTGTGGATGTGGAGAGTTCTATAGATACGCTACTAAACTTGATTGAGGAGTATGAGTATTCGCGTATTCCTGCATATGATGGAACATTGGATAACATAGTGGGTATAGTTTACATTAAAGATTTAATTAAAAAGGCAAAAGAGAAGGATATCCACTCAATAAGTATTAAAGAGGTATTAAGGGGCGCTATGTTTGTGCCTGAAACCAAACACATATACGATTTGTTTAAGGAGTTTCAGGCCAAACATATACATGTTGCAATTGTGATTGATGAATATGGTGGTGTTGCAGGCCTTGTGACTATGGAGGATATATTAGAGGAAATTGTGGGAGATATAAGGGATGAGTATGATGAAAGGGAAGAGGATGAATTTGTAAAATTGGATAGCGGGGTATATATTGTTGATGCAGGAATGGATCTTGACGATTTCTGCGAAAAATTGAATATAAACAAGGAAAGCTACATGGAGGAGTATGAAACTGTAGCGGGGCTTGTTTATGATTTAGCTGACAGGATTCCCAATGAGGGTGATGAATTTGAGCTGGAAGGCAAGTACAAGATAAAGGTGTTAAAGATTAGTGGTAAAAAAATAGAAAAGGTAGAGGTGAGAAGAATTGAAAAATAATAAACTTATAGCACCATCGCTTTTATCGTGCGATTTTACACATTTAGCTGATGAAATTATGGCTGTTGAGAATGCCGGATGCGATATGCTGCATTTAGATATAATGGATGGCCATTTTGTTCCCAATATGACCTTCGGGCCGTTTATTGTTTCTCAAATTAAAAGGGTGTCTAAAGTTCCTCTGGATGTACATCTGATGATAGAGGCACCGGATATGTGGCTTGAAAGATATGTTGAGGCGGGTGCTGATTATCTGTGCGTGCATCAGGAATCTGTGGTGCATTTGAATAGGGTTGTAAATAGAATTACTGAACTTGGAGCAAAACCTGCTGTGGCATTGAATCCAGCTACGCCCCCTCAGGTGCTTGAGTATGTGCTTGAGTTTGTGGATATGGTGCTTGTTATGAGCGTTAACCCCGGTTTTGGTGGTCAGAAATACATATCAAACATAATAAAGAAAGTGGAATGGCTAGCCAGATTTAGAGAGGAGAACGGACTTAATTTTCTCATTGAGGTTGATGGTGGCATAAACAGGACGAATATTGGCATGCTTTCAAAAAAGGGTGTTGATGTGTTTGTGGCTGGTAGTGCTATATTTTCAAGCGATGATTACAAAAAAACGATAGAAGAGTTTAGGGAGCTTTTATGATAAGTGTTGTTGTACCTGTTTATAACGAAAAGGAAAATGTAGGGCTTTTGTATGAAAAAATAAAGGATGTAATGATAAAAAACGGTTATGATCATGAGATAATTTTTGTGGATGATGGCTCAAATGATGGAACATTTGAGGAACTTAAAAAGATAACTGATAAAGATAAACAGTTTAAGGTTATACGTTTCAGAAGAAATTTTGGCCAGACAGCTGCAATGGCTGCTGGATTTGATTACGCTCATGGCGAGATTATTGTAAGTATGGATGGGGATCTTCAAAACGATCCGGAGGATATACCAAAACTTATAGAAAAGCTTGATAAGGGTTATGATGTTGTAAGCGGTTGGAGAAAGAATAGACAGGATGAGCCTAAAAGGGTTTTTCTTTCAAAAGTTGCTAACAAACTCATAAGTAAGATAACAAAGGTAGAGCTTCATGATTACGGGTGCTCTTTGAAAGCCTACAGATCTTGTGTTGCCAAAAATTTGCATATGTACGGGGAGATGCACAGGTTTATTCCGGCTTTAGCAAATATCTACGGTGCAAGCATAACTGAGGTTGAGGTTAATCATCACCCCAGAAAGTTTGGCAGAAGTAAATATAACCTCTCTCGGACCTTCAGAGTCATTGTTGATTTAATACTGGTTTATTTTATGCAGAAATTTATGACACGCCCTATACATTTTTTCGGAATTGCCGGTTTTTTCATGTTCTTTTTGGGTTTTCTAATAGATGGATATTTGGCTGTTCAAAAGATATTCTTTGGTGTTTCTTTAAGTAATAGGCCTTTACTGCTTTTGGGCGTTTTACTCATATTGACAGGTATAAATCTGGTAGGCATAGGGATAATAAGCGAAATATTGACTCGAATATACTACGAAAGCCAAAACAAAAAGATATATAACATAAGAACAATTCTGAATGACGATAACGAAAAATCCGCTTAAGGCTATAGTTTTAGGTTTTTTTGCTGTTATAGTATTGGGGTGCGTGCTTCTTTTACTTCCGTTTTCCTCAAAAAACGGTACATCTTTGGTTGATGCACTGTTTACTTCAACTTCGGCGGTATGTGTGACAGGTCTTATAACACTGCCTATGAGTCATTTTACCCTTTTTGGCCAAATTGTGATCTTGGCACTTATTCAAGTTGGTGGTTTTGGATATATGAGTATGACTTCCTTTGTCATGATAGCCTTTAAAAGGAAGCTCACTTATAAGGATAAACTTTTGTTAAAAGAGGCGTTAAATTATCCAGAGATGCATTCAATAACTTCTTTTTTTAAGAGGATAATGTTTTTTGGTATTTTTTGTGAGCTTGTTGGGGCTATTATCTTAATGTTTGCTTTTGCGCCTAAAATGGGGCTTGAAAAGGGGCTTTATTATGCCGTTTTTCATTCAATAAGCGCCTTCAATAATGCCGGTTTTTCTCTTTTTGCCGACTCGTTGGTGGGTTATAAATACAATGTAGTGGTTAATTTTACTATCATGTCTTTGATTGTTTTGGGTGGTATTGGGTTTATCGTGATTGATGAACTGTTTCTGTATAAAAAGGGCAAGATAAGCTATTTGTCCTTGCATACAAAGGCTGTCTTGAGTTTTACTGCAGCTTTGATAATAGGTGGTGCATTATTGATATTTTTGCTTGAAAGAAATGGTATATTAGCACACCACAGTTTTTTAAAAGATGCGCTTGTTAGTTTCTTTCAGAGTATAACCACAAGAACTGCAGGTTTTAATACTATAGATTTAAGTTATATGCACAACTCTACCATCTTTCTGTTTGTTATTCTGATGTTTATTGGTGCATCACCAGGCGGTACAGGTGGCGGAATTAAAACAACTACGGCATTTGTGGTTTTGAAGGCTATCTATTCATATATCAGGGGAGAGAAAGACGTGAATGCCTTCAAAAGAAGAGTTTCGGATGAGGTGGTGTATAAGTCGTTTGTTGTATTATCACTTTCATTTATAGTTGTTTCTCTTTCGTCTTTTATTCTTAGCGATATAGAAAATGTGAATTTCTTAAAGGTTTTGTTTGAATCGGTTTCGGCTATCTCTACGGTTGGGTTGTCCATAGGCAATACCAATGTAAGCTTATCCGGCTCTTTTGATGATTTGGGTAAATTGATTATAATTGTGTTGATGTTTGTAGGAAGGGTGGGGTTGTTTAGTTTTTCTGTTGCCCTCTTTAGAAGAAAGTCAACCAAACACTACAGGTTGGCAGAGGGGAGAATTTTTGTATGAGTGAGTTGTTTTGTATTATAGGTTTAGGTAGATTTGGTCGAAGTGTAGCAGAAAGGCTTTACGAACTAGGGAAAGAGCTTATATGCATAGATAACGATGAGGAAAAAGTAAAAGATATGGCTCAAAAGATAGATAATGTTTATCAGGCAGATTGTACGGATGAGGTAGCTCTAAAGCAGATAGGCGTAAATAATGCAACTACGGTTGTTGTTTCCGTTGGCAATAACATAGAGACAAGCGTTCTGGCCGTTGCTATATTGCACGGTTTTGGTATTGAGGATATATATGCAAAGGCCACAAGCCCTCTGCACGGTAGGGTTTTGGCAAAGGTGGGTGCCAGAAGGGTTATATTTCCGGAGAAGGAAAAAGGAGTTGATTTGGCGAACCACTTAGCTGGCCTTGATGTGATTGAGGCTTTGGATTCAACGGGCAGATATTTATTAGCAAAGATAAAAGCTCCAGAGATGTTTTTTAACAAAAGCATCATAGAGCTTGATGTTAGAAAAAAATTTGGTCTAAATATAATAGGTATAGAGAGGGAGAAGCGGGTTAACATAAACCCCTTACCAAACGATATAATACTAAAAAACGATATATTGATCGTTGTTGCTAAAAAAGAAGATATAGAGAGGTTGAAGGAATAATGGAATTTGGATTAAAATGGTTGGCTTTTGAGATAACTCCACGCTGTAATCTCAATTGTATTCATTGTAGAACATCTGCATCGATGAATTTAGAAGATAGATTAAGCTTTGAGGATATAACAAACATCATAGAGGAGATATCAGAACAGTTTAAGCCCGTTGTTGTTTTAACCGGCGGTGAGCCACTCCTAAGGGAGGATGTATTTGATATAGCCGATTTTATACATTCAAAAGGTATGAGAGTGGGACTTGCAACAAACGGGACGCTGATTGATGAAGGTTTGGCTTTAAAGATTAAAAAACACATAGATATAGTGTCTTTGAGTTTGGATGGTTCAACCGCTGAAGTGCATGATGATTTTAGGAAGGTTAAAGGAGCCTTCGATGCCACAGTTAGGGCTGCAAATATCTTAAGGGAAACGAGTGTTGAATTTATAATCAATTCATCATTTACTAAGCGCAATCAAAGTGACATAGAAAATACATACAGGTTAGCTAAATTTTTGGGTGCAAAGGCCTGGTATATGTTTATGATAGTACCCACAGGCAGGGCGGAAGAGATAAGAGAGGAACTAATAGACAAGGAGAATTATAAAGAAATATTAAAATGGCATTTTCAAATGGAATTGAATGAAAAGGATATATTGGTAAGGCCCACCTGTGCACCTGAGTACTATGCGCTTGTGGATATTGAAAGCAAAAGTAAGGGGATCGGTTTTAAAAGAAGGACGCTTAAATTTTCAACCGGTGGTGCAAAGGGTTGTGTTGCAGGCCAGTTAATAGCTTTTATAGGTTTTGATGGCAGGGTTAAACCGTGTAGCTATTTTTTGAGGGATGCGGGTAATGTGTTGGAAGATGGGTTTCTGAATATCTGGTACAACTCCGATATTTTCAAGAAGTTAAGGGATTTCTCATCATATAATAAAAAATGTGCAAGCTGCAGGTATATAAATGTATGCGGTGGTTGTAGGGCGCGAGCCGATGCCTATTTTGGTGATTATTTGGCTATAGACCCTTACTGTTTTGTGGAGGGTGGTGTTTATGAAGGTGAATGATTTTGGAATACTTGAAGAAAGGATAAAAAACGCAGAGAGTTGCCTGTTTTTAACCAGTGCCGGTATGAGTGCAGATAGTGGCATACCTACATTCAGGGATAAAGAAGGTTATTGGCGTAACTTTCCCGTTTTTAAAAGATTAGGGCTTAATGCCATAGATCTTGCAAACCCGTACAGTTTTGAGGTTAGGCCTCAATATGCTTGGGCATTTTATGAGTGGCGCAGGCGCAACGCACACCAGAATAAACCCCACCTGGGATATCATATAATAAATAGACTAATAAAAGAGGTATTCAAAAAATCCTTTGTCCATACGACAAATACGGATGGTTATCATATTATTTCAGGGCTTGAGGAATCGCTTGTGTATGAGGTTCATGGTTCTATGTGGCGACTTCAATGCATGAGGGGTTATTCATGTGAATACAAGGTGAAAGAAAATAGGGATGTGCCTCTGTGCGATTTAGACTATGAAACCATGATAGCGTCCAACCTACCTAAATGCCCACACTGTGGAGAGCTTTTGCGACCCAACATATTGATGTTTGGTGATTGGGGCTATGTGGAGAACGAATATCAGATAAGAAATTACAATACTTTTGTTGATGATGTGGGTGTTCCGGATTTGATATTTCTTATAGGCTCTTCTTCAGCCGTACCAACAAACGATTATCTGGCTATTAGGTTTCAGTCCAAAGGTTCTTTTGTAATCACAATTAACCCTGATCTTTCATCAACAGCCGTATGCAAACCTGATCTGTTCATTCAAAAGAAGGCAAAGGAGTCGTTTGAGATAATTCAAAGAATGATATTTGGATAAACTGACGGTTTTATTAAATTATAGTTCTGTTTCTGCCGCTTTGCTTTGCGAGGTACATCTTTTTGTCTGAGTTATTAACGAGTTCTTCAAATGTTTCCGGGCAGTCCTCCATTGAGGATGCACCTATGCTGACCGTGCACCTTATTTCCATTCCGTCTACAAAAATTGGTGTTGCGGCGATGTGGTTTCTTATCCTTTCAGCCAATATGAAGGCGCTTTCCTTTGTTGTGTTCGGCAGGATGATGACGAACTCTTCACCGCCGTAGCGAATGGGTATATCCGATGATCTTATGTGGTTTTTTATCTCATGGGCCACGTGTTTTAACACCAGATCGCCGAGCTTGTGTCCGTATTTGTCGTTTATGTTTTTAAAGTGGTCTATGTCTATCATCAAAACGGATAGCGGGTGAGAGTAACGTTTTGTTTTCTTAAACTCTATTTCAGCTAATAGGTTCATGTACCGCCTGTTGAATAGACCTGTTAGGGGGTCCCTTACTGCTTCTTCGTGCAGTTGGATAATCTTATTTTTTTGTGCAATATTCCTTTCTTTCAGTTAAGATTGCCATTGAGATTGGTATTTCAAATTTAGATAGTATTTCCAAGTCCTTATAAACGTTAAAATCATCGGGATTGAAGATTATGAAGCATACGCCGTAAAACCTTCCATCTTTGTCTTTTATGGGGAATGTGTACGACGGATCTTCTATACCAAAAATCGTATGGAGCTGTGAGGGTTTAAAGAATATGGCGCCGTTTTTTATGTAGCTTGAGGCTTCTATCATTTGTTTTAATTTATTTTCATCTTTTAGAGATGCGATTGCCGTTTTCTTTGAGCTTAGCTCTAAAATCCCTGTTTCCTCAATATCCATAACAAATGCTTTAATAGAGTCGATGTTGTAAAACTGTCTTAGGTTATCTAAGAATTTATCTATTATTTTGTAGAAGCGCTCTTGGTATGCTATGATTTGTATTATCTCTTCTAAGACGTCGTTCAATTTGGATAATTTAATGACATCCCGTGTATTTGTGAATTTTCCAAATAGACCACATTCCAGTTTTTTCATTTTCTCTATAATTGGCTTTATGAACTCTTTTTTTATAATGGAACCGTGCTGAGGTGCAATTAGTTCTATATCGAATTTTTCTATATTCGATAAACCGTTTCTCAGTATTGAATTGCTTGGCATGTAGTGCTCATGGAACGGCTTAAGTTTTTCAAAGTAATCTTCGGAGTTTTTTGCAAATAGTTCAAATTCTGGCGTGAATCCGCCAAATATGTCGCTTGAAAATAGAACCTTTGTTTCGGTGTCGTATGTACAGATGGCTCCGGGGAAATGCATGTAGGGGGTAAAGATGAACTTCAAAAGCCTATCTCCCGCCTTTAGCTTCCATCCATTTTCCTCTACTTCGTATAGCTTTGCATCCCAATCACAATGCTTGAGCAAAGCCCATGCGCGCCAATGCGTTATAATGTATCTTTCTGCTTTGCCTGTATCTTTTATCAGTTGGTCTATGCAGCCGATTATATCAGGGTCTTGGTGGTGGCAAATTAGGTATTTGATATCCTTTAGTTTTACGAGCTGTTCGATCTTTTTCTTTGTAATATCGTATGTTATGCGCGAACCGGGGTCTATCAGAATAGATTCATCCCCGTTTCTGATCAAATATACATGGCATTGAAATTGATCTTGTGGTATAACAGCGCCAACCCAGAAGATCCCTTCTGCTATCTCTACAGGTTCGTTAAGATTCATCTTCCCTTCTTTTTTCCGTTTCTCTCCAGAGTGAGTCTAAGTCGTATTCTTTTCTTTTTTGTTCCGTAAACAGATGTATAACAACATCAAAACAATCTATCAGCGTCCATCCGCCATCTGCCGTTTCCTCAATATGATGGATGTCGATGCCGGATTTTTTTATCTCGTCAAATATCGCATAAACCTGCTTATTTGAACTTACCGTGCCTATAATGAAGAAATCAAATAGAGCCGACTTCATCCTTAGATCATAAACCGTTATATCCTCTACCTTTTTATCTTCCAAAATCTTCAGTAATTTTTCCTTCACCTGTACAACCCCTTTTCTTTAATGAATTTTTCAACTTTCTCCGGCAGTAAATACCTGATACACTCACCCTGTTTGATCTTATTTCTTATTATACTTGATGATACATCAAAAGCAGGTGGCGTGTAAATGTAAACCGTGTTTTTTTCAGCCTTATACTCACCCTTTTTCTCCACCCTTTTGAAATCCACTATATCGGAGTATTTTTCAAGTATCGCACTTGTGTTATATTCAGGTCTCTTTATCAGTATGAATGTTATCGCCCCAACAAGCTCTTTGTGGTTTTTCCAGCTATCCAGCTGATAAAAGGCATCTGTTCCTACGATGAAAAACAACTCGTCATTTAAATGGTCTTTTCTAAACTCATAAACGGTTTCTATGGTATAATTAACATCCTTTTTGTCTATTTCAAGCCTTGAGACCTCAAAAAAATCCATACCCTCTGTGGCCAGTTTTACCATTTGGTATCTCTGCTGGGGCGTTGTTTGTTCAACCCTCTTATGCGGCGGGTTGCCAGCAGGCATAAACACCACCTTATTCAGAAGGAAGGTTTCATAAACGCTTATAGCACCCCTTAGGTGCCCTATGTGTATCGGATTGAAAGAGCCGCCAAATATAGCTATTCTCACTCTCTTATCTGTCCATTTCCCCTGATTTTGTATTTGTATGTTGTTAGCTCATCAAGACCTACAGGCCCTCTTGCATGCAGTTTATTGGTGCTTATGCCTATCTCTGCCCCAAATCCAAACACGCCACCATCTGTGAAGCGTGTCGATGCGTTTACATAAACACAAGCAGCGTCAACCTCATCTAAGAAGCGTTCGGCGTTTGTGTGGTTTTCTGTTATTATGGTTTCGGAATGGTGTGAACCGTATCTGTTTATATGCTCTATTGCCTCGTCTATGCTATCCACGATCTTTATTGAGAGTATCAAGTCTAAATACTCTGTATGCCAGTCATCTTCTTCTGCTAACTTTATATCTGGCAGTATCTTCAATGTTTCACTGCATCCTCTTAGCTCAACACCCGCACTATCCATCAACTCCTTAAATTTAACCAAAAACTCTTGCGCTATGTTTTTATGAACCAGAAGTGTCTCCAAGGCGTTGCAAACGCCCGGTCTTTGCACCTTGGCGTTGTATGTTATAGAAAGTGCCTTCTCTAAATCTGCAGATTCATCAACATAACCGTGGCATAAACCCTTATCGTGTTTTATCACAGGCATTGTGGCATTTTCGCTGACAAATCTGATCAATCCCTCGCCGCCCCTTGGCACAATAGCATCGATGTATTTATCCAACTTAAGCATGTATAACACTGCGTCTCTGTCTGTTTCATCTATGAAGTTTACAACATTTTCGTTGATGTTGTGGCTTGATAAAGCCTCTTTTATTAGCCCCACCAATAGCCTGTTTGAGTTTATCGCCTCCTTACCACCTTTTAGTATAGCACCGTTTGATGATTTTAAGCACAGAATGGAGGCATCAACCGTTACATTGGGTCTTGATTCATAGATTATGCCAAGACACCCTATCGGGACTTTAACCCGTTCTATGTTTAACCCGTTTTCAAGTCTCCACCCATCGATTACCTTACCCACAGGGCTTTTTAGCTTTATAACGGTTTCAACAGCCTCTATCATGCCATCGATCCTTTTGTCGTTTAAAAGCAATCTGTCGATGAGAGAGGCTTTCAAGTTTATCTTTTTGGCGTTTTTTATGTCTATTTCGTTGATTTCTTTTATCTTGTGTCTGTTTTTGTCTATTAGTTCTGCAAGTTTCTCCAATGCGGCGTTTATCCTATCCTCTGTGAGTTTTGCCAGGCTCTGGCTTGCTGTTTTTGTGTTATGGGCGAGTTGCTCTATCCTTTCTTTTAATGACATTCTTTATTCCTCCGAATGGTATTTTGTTAGCGCCATGTTGTCTATGTGAACTACATCGTTTGAGTATTTGTATCCCAATATGTTTACGATCTCGTTTGAGTGCTGCTGCTTTATCCTTTCTATCTCGCTTGAGTCGTAATTTGTTATACCCTTTGCCACAAGGTCGCCTTCCTCGTTTTCTATGTTGATCACATCACCCCTGCCAAATCCGCCATAGACCTTTTTTATGCCGCTTGGCAAGAGGCTTTTGTTGTTTAATATGTTTTTCTCTGCCCCTTCGTCTATAACCACCACACCTGCAGGCATGCAGTTTATGATCCACGATTTCTTTGAGTTGATTGTATGTGTTTTGGGTATGAAGTATGAGAACCTAAACTCGCTATCATTGAATAGCTGTTTTATGGCATTGGGGGTTTTGCCGTTTATTATGCAGGCAAGTTTTCCCAATTTGGCTGCGTTGAGGCCTGCCTCTATCTTTGTTTTTATGCCTCCACTACCAAGAAGGCTTTTGCCGTTGTCTTCAAAGTTTACCGTCTCATCTATTGCTTCAATGAATTGGGCTTTGGAATCCTGCGGGTTTTTTGTGTATAGCCCATCTATGGTGCTTAGTATCACAAGAGCATCCGCCTCAATGAGGTTTAGTATGTGGTATGATAGGTTGTCGTTGTCTCCAAACCTCAACTCCTTTATGACAACCGTGTCGTTTTCGTTTATTATTGGCAGTATATCCCATTTTAGCAAGGTAAGGAGCGTGTTTTTGGCGTTTATGAACCTGCGCCTGTTTTGTATATCATCAACCGTAATCAGAATTTGTGATGTTTTTATGCCAAATCCTTCAAATAGCTCTTTGTATATGTTTATCAGTTCTGGCTGACCCAAAGAGGCAAGCGCCTGAAGGTTCACTATGTTGTCTGGGCGTTTTTTTACCCCCATTATACCCATTCCACTTGCTACAGCCCCGCTGGACACAATGAGGATCTGTTTTTTTCTGTTTTTTAGATTTGCTATGTCTTCAACGATGGATTTTAGGGTGTTTTTATCGACAGAGCCGTTGTTTGATATGACCCCGCTGCCTATTTTGATTACTATGCGCCTGGCTTGATTTAGCCTTTCTCTAAATTCTCGCTTATCCATTTCAATAAAGGTTTTAAGCCTTCCTTTTTTAAAGCGCTTATGAGAAATACTTTCTTTGAAAATAATCCTTTATATAATTTTTCATCGATTTTATCAAACAGATCTATCTTGTTCAGGGCTATAGCCCTTTTCCTTTTTAGAAGTTCGGGATTGTATTCTTTGAGTTCTTTTAAGAGCTTTTCATATTTTTCTTTCGGTTCGTCTGTAATATCCAAAACAAACAGCAAAATAGCCGTTCTTTCTATATGTTTCAGAAACCTCAAACCGAGCCCTTTGCCCTTGTGTGCACCTTCTATGATGCCCGGAATATCGGCGATTATAAAATCCTTATCATCGAAAAACACATAACCTAAGTGTGGTTGAAGTGTGGTAAATGGATAGTTTGCTATCTCTGGTTTTGCATCAGAAACAGCCCTGATCAGGGATGATTTGCCTGCATTTGGAAATCCAACAAGGCCAACATCGGCTAAAAGCTTTAGCTCTAAAACTATATCCTTCTCCTCACCCGGCTTACCAGGTTTTGCAACACGAGGTGCCCTGTTTGTTGGACTTGCAAATGCGGCATTGCCCTTTCCACCCTTGCCGCCTTTTGCAATGACAACGGTTTGGCCATCTTGATTTAGATCTGCAATTATATTGTCTTCTTCATCCTTAACTATAGTGCCAACTGGAACAGTAATGATTAGGTCTTTGCCACTTCTTCCTGTTTTGTTGTTTGAGCCACCCGGCTGGCCGTTCTCTGCTGTGAAGCGTTTTTTAAAACGAAAAGACCTCAAAGTGTTTTCGTCCTTTGAGGCCTTGAGTATTACATCGCCCCCTCTGCCGCCATCTCCACCGTCAGGACCACCCTTGGGGACATACTTTTCTCGTCTAAAGCTTACAATCCCTCTGCCGCCATCCCCTGCCTTTACATGGATTCTGGCATAGTCGATAAACATTTACGGATAAACGCTGACAAACTTTTTACCAAGCTTTTCTTCGAATTTCACTGTACCTGCAACTAAAGCAAAAAGTGTATCGTCCTTACCTTTGCCTGTATTTTTACCAGGGTGCCACTTGGTTCCCCTCTGGCGAACCAGTATTTCACCAGCTTTTACCATCTGCCCATCAGCTCTTTTTACGCCTAAGCGTTTACCTATACTATCCCTTCCGTTTTTGGTGCTTCCAAGACCTTTCTTGTGAGCCATTTATATTCCCCCTATGATACTATCTTTGTGATTTTTACCTCTGTGAAATACTGCCTATGCCCCTTTTTTCTTTTATATCCTTTTCTTCTTTTGAATTTAAACACTATAACCTTTTTAGCTTTTGCTGTTCTTATAACCTTGGCTTCTACTTTTGCATTTTCAACATAAGGAGCACCAACCTTATCTCCAACCATCAAAACCTTGTCAAAGGATATCTCGCTTTTGTCCTCTACTGGTAGTTTTTCTACCTTGATGATGTCTCCCTCTTTTACTATGTATTGCTTTCCACCGGTCTCTATAACTGCAAACATCGCTAACACCCCTTCTTTCCCTTCAAATTTAGCCTTAAGCTAATACAAAATTTACCATCTTTTGTCAAATTTTTAGTGCTTGTGCATCAAATAAAGAGCTAAAGATAGTGCGAGGATACACAAAGCAAAGTAAAGCATGTGCATGGGGCTGTCAAAGTGCATATGAAGCATTCTTTTAAAGAAGCTGACAATTAGCACCATGACAACGACTTTGCCTATTTTATCCTTTAGTTCATCTAAAGAGTGAATTGACAAAATTCTCTTTCCTACTTTGGTATCTTCTGCATCATCTATGTCACTTACGAATAACTCATAAAGTCCAAACGAAAAGATCAGCATAACAACGGCTATTAGGTATAGATCCACTGCACCTATTACCTGACTTATTAGTCTACTGTGAAACTCTTCCTCTTCTGTGTAATGGCCAGCAAAAAAACCAATTGTATCCTTTGCTGTGTGCCATATGTCAAAGCTTGCCGCGATGAACATTATGAAGGCACCGATCATACCAAATATTACAGCTGTTACAACTATGAGCCTGCTCTTCCACAGCAGCCTTTCAAAGACTATTTCCAATTTGCTTCTTTTGTCCATCGGTGATAATTTAACATACATGTTGGTCTTGTGTCTATTTTTTAAACGAGGAGGGGTGTATGGAAAGAATCAGGGAGACAGATAAGAGACTGTTTGGGGAGTATGCAGTTTTGTATGCGGGGTTTTCCAAGCAGGAAAGACAAAGGCTTATAGAGTTTTCTCGCTCCCATTCCAAGAACCTTAAGGTTTTGTTTTCCTGTTTGGGTGATACAGATAGGGTTGTTGAGGATATATTTAGGGGTGATGATGGCAGGTGTTTGGATGAAAATACGGATTATCCAAAAACTGTCATAATGAGCGGTTTTTCAGAAAAAGAGCTGCTTGAGTTTTTAAAGAAATTCAAGGGTTTGGATATACCTGTTCAGCTTGTGGCTGTATTGACCGAAACATCCAAAGATTGGCTGTTTAAGGATTTGATAGAGGAGTTAAAAAAAGAATCGGAGGAGATAAGAAAAAGAAAGGCTCAGTCCAACCATAAAAATCAAAGCTCTTGACAAAATATTGTTAAAATGATAACAACTTTTCGCAACTTTATGTGGGCGCATAGCTCAGGGGGAGAGCGCTTGCTTGACGCGCAAGAGGTCAGTGGTTCGAAACCACTTGCGCCCACCATTTTTATTTTGAGGAAGAAAAAGTGGAATTAAAAAAAGGCACAAATCTATTAGAGTATGTTAAGAAGAATAAGCTAAAGGATATTATTGCTGCTAAGATAGAGGGTAAGGTTGTTGATTTGGATACAACGCTTGATAGCGATAAGAATATTGAGTTTATAACAATCAACTCCAAAGAAGGTCTTGAGATATTGAGGCATTCTGCAGCCCACATCATGGCTCAGGCTGTTCAGCATGTGTTCGGAGAAGCCAAGTTTGCCATAGGTCCTGCTATTGAGAACGGATTTTATTACGATATGGATGTGGGCAGGACTATAACCGATGATGACCTTAAAAAGATAGAAAAAGAGATGAAAAAGATTGTGGGAGCGAATTATAAGTTCTCCCGCAAGGAGCTTCCAAAAGAGGAAGCTGTAAAGATATTCCAGGACAAAGGCGATGAATACAAGGTTGAGATACTTAAAGATCTGGATGAGGATGTTGTAAGTCTTTATACGCAGGGTGATTTTACAGATCTTTGTAGGGGTCCTCATATACCATCGACAGGGTATCTGAAACACTTTAAACTCTTAAATGTGGCTGGGGCCTATTTTAAGGGTGATGAAGCCAGGCCTATGCTGCAGCGCATCTATGGTGCTGCTTTTGCAACGAAGGAGGAGTTGGACAGGTATCTTAAGTTTCTTGAGGAGGTCAAAAAGAGGGATCATAGAAAGTTAGGCAAACAGTTAGACCTTTTCAGCATAAACGACGAGGTTGGTCCTGGACTTATTATCTGGCATCCCAAGGGTGCTATGCTCAGATATTTAATTGAGGAGTTTGAAAGAAAAGAGCACCTAAAGAGGGGTTATGAGTTTGTAAAAGGCCCTGAGATCTTAAGAACCCAGCTGTGGAAAAGAAGCGGGCATTTTGATCATTATAGGGAAAATATGTATTTTACCGAAATAGATGACCAGAGTTTTGGCATAAAGCCTATGAACTGCCTGGGTCATATACAGGTTTATAAATCCAAAAAGAGGAGCTACAGGGAATTGCCCAAGCGCTATTTTGAGTTGGGCGTGGTGCATAGACATGAAAAAAGCGGTGTTTTACATGGTTTGTTAAGGGTAAGGGAGTTTACTCAGGATGATGCCCATATATTCTGCAGACCAGACCAGCTGAATGATGAGATAATAGGCGTTCTGAATTTTGTTCAAGATGTTATGGATATATTTGGTTTTGAATATGAGCTTGAGATTTCAACAAGGCCTGAAAACTCAATAGGAACAGACCAACAGTGGGAGTTGGCAACTAACGCCCTTATAAATGCACTGAAAAATACAGGTAGGGAATACGATATAAATGAAGGAGATGGGGCTTTTTATGGGCCTAAGATAGATGTAAAGCTTAAGGATGCGCTTGGCAGAAAGTGGCAGTGTGCTACGATTCAGTGTGATTTTACGCTTCCTGAGCGCTTTGATCTGACTTATGTGGATGAGGATGGCAAGGAGAAGCAACCTGTAATGGTTCACAGGGTTATATTGGGCTCAATAGAGCGATTCATTGCTATTCTAATAGAGAACTATGAAGGCGATTTTCCTGTTTGGATAGCGCCTGTTCAGGTTAGAGTTTTGCCTGTTTCTGAAAAACATGAAGCCTATGCTAAGGATGTATATCAAACGCTTAAGGATAGAGGTATAAGGGTTGAAATTGAAGAAAGAAATGAAACGCTTGGTAAGAAGATTAGATTTGCAGAAACCGACAAAGTGCCCTATGTTGTTGTAGTAGGTGATAAAGAGATTGAAGATAAGACTATTTCTGTTAGAAAGAGAAAAGAAGGCGATCTGGGCTGTATGAATATAGATGGATTCATTGAAAGATTACAAAAAGAAATAGATAGCAGGAGGTGATGCCATAAGAGGCGATTTTAGAAAGAAGGAACTTCCACCTATTAATGAGAATATTAAAGCTGATAAGGTTAGGCTTATAACCGAAACAGGCGAGCAGGTGGGCGTTGTTCCTTTAAGTGAGGCTTTAAGAAGGGCTGAGAATGCTGGATTGGATCTTGTTGTTGTGAGTCCCAACAGCAATCCAATTGTTTGCCGCATAATGGATTACGGCAAGTACAACTATGAGAAGCAAAAAAAGCAGCAGAAGAGTAAGAAATCTCAAAAGACTATTAAGGTTAAGGAGCTTAAGCTAAGGCCAAGGATAGCTGATAACGACTATCAGACCAAATTGAAAATGGCCAAAAGCTTTTTAGAGGATAAGAATAAGGTTAAATTTAACATTTTCTTGCGTGGCAGAGAGATGGATAAAAGGGAACTTGTTGAAGAGTTAATAGAAAGACTTAAATTGGATTTAGTTGAAGTTGGCAATATCGAGGGTAAACCTGATTATCAAGGCAGGAGAATAACCGTTTCTTTTGTGCCAAATAAATAGGAGGAAGAGATGAAGCTTAAAACAAGAAGAGCTGCGGCGAAGAGATTTTCTAAAACTGCAAACGGTCATTTTAAACATGCAAGGGCAGGCAAAAGCCATCTCTTGTTTGATAAAACCAGGAAAAGAAAAAGAAATCTAAAAAGGCCTAACTGCATAAAATCAGGTCAGGTTAAACACAACCTCAAAGAGTTGATGCCTTGGGGATAAAGGGAGGTAAAAGTTGAGAGTAAAAACAGGATTCAAGAGAAGAAGAAGACATAAAAAGATTTTAAAGCTCGCTAAGGGTTATTATCAGAGGAGACACTCGACCTATAAGAACGCAGAGGAGAGCGTAAGAAGGGCACTTGCTTATGCTTATAGGGATAGAAAGGTAAGAAAAAGGGAGTTTAGAAAACTCTGGATTACAAGAATAAATGCGGCTGTTAGAGAATACGGCTTGAGTTATAGTAAGTTTATGCACCTGTTAAAGGAGAAAAACATAGACTTAAACAGGAAGGTTTTAAGTCAAATGGCTATCTATGAACCGGAAGCTTTCAAAAACCTCATAGAGAGTGTTAAGGCTTCTTAAAAAAGAACCAAAGTGATTACCATAATGCGAAAAAGTGCTTATAATAAGCATTTTTTCGCATTTTTTAATTTTAAGGGGTGCTTATGGAACAGCTCAAAAAGGAGTTTGAACAGCTATTAAAGGATGTGGAAAATCAGGAACAGCTAAAACAACTAAAAGCCCAGTTTTTAGGCAAAAAGGGTAAGATAACGGCTTTTTTTAAGCAGCTAAAAGGTTTATCCGAGGAAGAGAAAAAAGAATTTGGCAAAAAAATAAATGAACTTAAGGAGTTTTGCGAAAGGCTTTTGGAGGATAAGTCTAAGGAGCTATTTGAAAGGGCAAAGCAAGAATCCCTAAAGAAAGAGGCTGTAGACATAACACTTCCTGCAAGGGGGGCAAACTTCGGTGCAATTCATCCTATAACAAAGACCATAATGGAGATTGAAGATATATTTAAGAGCCTTGGATTTGGTGTTGAAAGCGGTCCTGAGGTGGAGCTTGATTTGTTCAACTTTGAGATGCTTAATATACCCAAGGAACACCCGGCAAGGGATATGCAAGATACTTTCTATATAGATGACAACGTTGTTTTAAGAACACACACATCACCTACTCAGATTAGGGTGATGAAAAGGCAAAAACCTCCAGTTATGTTTATCTCGCCGGGTAGGGTCTATAGGCGAGATTCTGATTTGACCCATTCTCCTATGTTTCACCAGATTGAGGGTTTGCTTGTTGATAAAAATGTGAGATTTTCAGATTTAAAGGGTGTTCTGAGTGAATTCTTAAGGATGTTCTTCGGTGATGTTCCTGTTAGGTTTAGGCCAAGTTATTTCCCCTTTACTGAGCCATCAGCTGAGGTTGATATAGGATGTATTATTTGTAAAGGTAAAGGGTGCAGGGTCTGTTCTCATACTGGATACCTTGAGGTTTTAGGATGCGGCATGGTTCATCCCAATGTGCTTAAAAACTGCGGATACGATCCGGATGAATATGTAGGTTTTGCTTTTGGTTTGGGTATTGAGCGTTTTGCAATGCTTAAATATGGAATTGATAATATAAAACTATTCTTTGAAAATGATTTGAGATTTCTGGAGCAATTCTCGTATTCAAAAGGTAGGCTATTATGAGGATTTCTTATAGGTGGCTGAAGGAATTTGTTGATATAGATGTAAGCCCAAGGGAGCTTGCAGATAGGCTGACAATGGCCGGACTTGAGGTTGATAGTATAGATAGAATAGAGACATTTGGCAGCGTTGTAGGAGAGATTGTTGATGTAAGCTATACAGAAAAGCTTGCACTGTGCAAAGTGGATGTTGGCATAAAAACAATAAATGTAGCCACTGCTGATAAAAGCGTTGAGGTTGGTGAGAAGTTTGGTGTGGTTTTAGCTGGCTCTAATGTGGGTGATAAAAGAATAGAAAGAAGGTCGTTTGGCGATTTTGTTTCTGAGGGTATGTTTCTATCCGCAGAAGAACTTGGCCTTGAGGAATCATCCAGCAAGCTTTTTAGATTGGATAGAACCTTTGAAAACGGTAAGAAACTCTCTGACCTGGATGAGTTTGATGATAGCATCATTGAGATAGAGCTTACACCAAATAGGGCTGATGCCTTGAGTATGTTGGGTGTTGCCAGGGATGTTGCAGCCATTTTTAAAAAACGGGTCAGGTTTCCTGATGCTGAATTTATCACAATTGATAAAGAAATAGATGAGTTTATAGATGTTAAGATAGAGGATTATAAAAACTGCCCCAGATATACCCTTGCTTTGGCCGATGTTGAGGTAAAACCTGCACCGTTTTTCATGAGGATGAGGCTTTTGAAGTGCGGGGTTAGATCCATAAACAATATAGTTGATATTACAAACTATGTTCTTTTAGGGCTCGGCCAGCCCATGCATGCCTTTGATTTTAGTAAATTGAACGGCAATATTGTTGTTAGGCCAGCTAATAAGGGTGAGGGTATATTGGCTTTGGATGGCAAGGAGTATGAGCTTAAAGATGATATGCTTGTTATAGCTGACCAAAAGGGGCCTGTAGCTATAGCTGGTGTTATGGGTGGTGAACTTTCAAGTGTTTCTGATACTACCAAAACCATAGCCCTTGAGAGTGCATTCTTTAATCCAGTAAGTGTTAGACTTACAGCAAGAAGATTGAAATTCCATACAGAATCCTCTCATAGGTTTGAAAGGGGGGTTGACCCTAATCTAGCTTTGGATGCGAGCAAGTATGCCCTTGATTTGCTCTCAAGATATGCAAATGCAAAGGTATACAGGGGGTTCATAGATAGAAAAGAAGGAGAGTTTAAGAATAAAAGAATAAGCGTTAGCTTTGATGGTGTAAATAAACTTCTTGGCAGCAACTATTCATCAGATGAGATTGTAGATGTCTTGGTTGGTTTAAGCTTTGGTGTTGAGCAGACAAAAGAAGGCGTCGTTGAGGTTGATGTTCCTACCTACAGGTTTGATATAGAGGGGCAGGCTGATATAGCCGAAGAGGTTGCCAGAATTAAGGGTTATAATTCAATAACTGATACCATGCCTGTGGTTAATGTATACTTCAAACCTAAGGATAGGGTGGAGTTCTATGCCAATGAGTCTGTGAAAACATTGGCTGATATGGGTCTATTTGAGACAAAGAACTATTCCTTTGTGCATGATGAGAGGCTTAAGTTGTTTGATGGCAATGAGAATAGCTTTGTGTACCTCAAAAACCCATTAATAGATACCCAGAATGTTATGAGGACAAATCTGGCTGTTTCGCTTCTTGATGTGTTGGCGTTTAACATAAGCAAAGGTGCAAAAAGTGTTCCTGTTTTTGAGATAGGAAGGAGCTTCTTTAAGGATGGCGATTTCTGTAAGGAGTATATAAATGTTGGTTTTCTTCTGTGGGGATTGAGTCAATTCAGTATATATCAAAAGGGTAGAGTATTTGATTTCTATGATGCTAAGGCTGTTTGTGAGGCTGTAGCAGGGATCGTTGGTGTATCTTTTGACTATGAGAGGTCAAACAGGATGTTCCTGCATCCCGGCAGATCAGCAGAGCTTGTTGTGGATGGTAAAAGCTTAGGATATGTGGGTGAGCTGCACCCTGATCTCTATACTGCTTATGAGTTGAAGTTCGACAAAAAGGTGCGTGTTTTGATTGGTGAGATAAACCTAAGTAGGCTTGCTGAGATGAATGTGGGACATTTAATGTATGAGGGATTGCCAAAGCTGCCCACCGTTTGGAGGGATTTGGCTATAGTTGTTGATAGGGCTATAAGGTGGTCTGATATAGAAAGAGAGGTTAAAAACATCGAGGGTGTATATAGGGTGGCTCTATTTGATATTTATGACAAGCTTGAGGATGAAACCAAGGTAAGCTTGACTTTTAGGGTGGTTTTGAGAAATGATGAGAAGACATTTACCGAGGATGAAATAGAAAAGATAATGGGTAATGTTTATGCCAGATTAAAGGATAAATTCAATGCAAAGCTCAGGGGGGAATGATGGACTATAAAGATACGCTACTGTTGCCTAAAACAGATTTTCCTATGAAGGCCAATCTTATTCAAAAAGAGCCTGTTATGCTTAAAAAGTGGGATGAAATGGACATCTATCACAAGATTTTGGAGGATAGAAAATCCAGGCCGTCGTTTATTCTCCATGATGGACCCCCTTATGCAAACGGACATATACACATGGGGCACGTTTTAAATAAGGTGCTTAAGGATATAGTTGTTAAGTCAAAGACGATGATGGGATATTACTCCCCTTATGTGCCAGGATGGGATTGCCACGGTTTACCAATTGAACACAATATAGAAAAGGAGATCGGCAAGAACAAGAAAAACTCTATGCCCAAGTCAGAATTCAGGAGGATGTGCAGGGATTATGCCAAAAAGTATATAGACATTCAGAGGGAGGAGTTCAAGCGTTTAGGTGTATTTGGCGATTGGGATAATCCCTATCTGACGATGGATTTCAAATACGAGGCAGATACCCTCAGAGAGTTGGGTAAGTTCGTTGAAAAGGGGCTGGTTTATAAGGAGAAAAAACCGGTTTATTGGTGTTATTCCTGTAAAACCGCTTTGGCTTTGGCAGAGGTAGAATATCAGGACGATGAGAGTGAATCCATCTATGTTAGGTTTGGCTTTATAAGCGATTTGGGTAGTGAGGACAAAAGATTTTTGGGTAAGGCCGTAAGTGCAATCATCTGGACAACTACGCCATGGACTTTACCTGCCAACTTAGCCGTTGCGGTTAACCCAAATTTTGATTATGCATTTGTTCAGATAACCCCAAGGCATGTATACTTGGTTGCTGCTGATTTAGTAAAGGGTTTGATGGAGAAGTTTGAGATAAAAGAATATGAGATAATAAAGACCGTCAAGGGAGCAGAGCTTGAGGATTACATATTGGCCCATCCGTTTTACGATAGGGAGTCAAGGATTATACTTGGCGACCATGTTACTTTGGATGCTGGAACAGGGCTAGTTCATACAGCACCAGGTCATGGTGATGAAGACTATGTTATAGGAAAGAAATATCATTTGCCTATATATTCACCCGTTGATGATGACGGTAGGTTTTTGCCTGAGGTTGAATATTTTGCCGGCATGCATGTGCTTGAAGCGAATCCCAAGATAATAGAGTTGCTTAAGCAGAAGGAGATGTTGGTTAAACAGGAAAAGATAACACACTCCTATCCCCACTGTTGGAGATGTAAAAACCCTATAATCTTCCGTTCAACGGAACAGTGGTTTATCTCTATAGACAACCCCAAGGGTGAGCTGAGAAAGAAGGCTTTAGAGGCTATAGATAAAACCAAATGGATTCCATCATGGGGTAGAAATAGGATATACTCTATGATGGAAACCCGCCCCGATTGGTGTATATCACGACAGAGGGCTTGGGGTGTGCCTATAGCGCTGTTTAAATGCAAGAAGTGTGGTAGGGTTCAATACGATAAGTCTTTGATAGATAGGGTTGCAGATGAGATAGAAAAATACGGTGCTGATGTTTGGTTTGAGAAGGATGCTGACTATTTTCTGCCTGAGGGTTATACATGCCAATGTGGAAGCAGCGAGTTTGAGAAAGAGAACGATATATTAGATGTCTGGTTTGATTCAGGCGTTTCCCATGCTGCTGTTTTGGAAAGAAGAGAGGAATTAAGCTGGCCTGCAAGTATGTATCTTGAGGGAAGCGACCAGCATAGGGGTTGGTTTCACTCATCGTTGCTTGAGAGTGTTGGAACAAGGGATAGGGCTCCCTATGATGAGGTTTTAACGCACGGCTTTGTTGTTGACTCCAAGGGCAGGAAAATGAGTAAGTCTTTGGGTAATGTTATACAGCCTGAAAAAATTATAAAGAAATACGGGGCTGAGCTTTTGAGGCTTTGGGCCTCTGCAACCGATTATAGGGAGGATGTAAGGCTCTCGGATGAGATAATGAGGAGGCTGGTTGATAATTACAGAAAGATTAGAAACACAATTAGATTTTTACTTGGAAACCTAAACGATTTCGATGAATCAAAGGCACTCAAATACGATGAGCTTGAAGAGATAGATAAATGGGTATTGGCAGAGACTGAACATTTAAAGGAAAAGCTGCTAAAGGCCTATGAAGATTACGAGTATCATGTGATTTACAGGAATATGGCCAATTATTGCATATTGGTTCTTTCCAATTTTTATTTAGACGTACTGAAGGATAGGCTTTACTGTGAAGCTAAGGATTCAAAGAAGAGGCTGTCTGCCCAAACGGCTATGGACGAGATATTGAAGGTTATTGTTTTCTATATGGCTCCGATACTCTCCTTTACCGCAGAGGAGGCATACTCCTATATGAACGGTGCAAAACCGTCTGTTCATATGGAGGAATTTGTAAAGCCAAACGATGCCTATAGAAATGAGGCTCTTATAGAGAAGTGGAGTAATTTGAGAAAGTTAAAGGCAGCAACAGATAAAGCTTTGGAGCTTGCAAGGAGTGAAAAGCTTATAGGTAATTCCTTAGAAGCTAAGGTTGTTGTTGACATAAAATCGGACAAAATGAGAGAGGTTATAGAGGGTTTCTCTAAGGATGATCTGGCCGATATTTGCATAGTTTCGCAGTTTGACTTTGGTAGCCTTGACGAATATCTAAAGAAGTATTATGATGATGAGGCTGGTATTGATGTATATGTTGTAAAAGCCGAAGGTGAGAAGTGTGATAGATGTTGGAAGTATAGCCCTACGGTTGGAGATAATCCTGCGGGTGAGAAAGTATGTGCAAGGTGTTACGGGGTTGTTAGACGGGGTTAGGTTATGAACCTTAGCTTGAAAGAAGGCGAGTTTTTGGTTAGGCTTGCGCGTGAGGCCATAGAATATTTTTTCAAGAATAAGGAAATTATGCCACTACCAGAGGAGTATCCCGAAATTTTCAACCAAAAAAGGGGTGTTTTTGTTACGCTCAATAGTTATCCTAATCAGCAGTTGCGCGGGTGTATAGGATATCCGCTTGCCTATGAACCTCTAATAAAGGGTGTAATTTCATCTGCCCTTAGTGCTGCTTTTGCTGATCCAAGATTTGAGCCGTTGAATACGGTTGAGCTGGATAAAGTTACCGTTGAGGTTACAGTGCTTTCGCCCATGATTCAGTTGGATGCTTCAAGGCCTTATACTGAACAAATAAAAGTTGGCAGAGATGGGCTTTATGTTGTATGCGGAGCTTCAAGCGGCCTTTTGTTGCCTCAAGTTCCAGTTGAGTGGGGATGGGATGAGGAGGCATTCTTGGCCAATGTCTGTCACAAAGCGGGTTTGCCTTATACATGCTATAAAGATTCATCTTGCACATTTTATCGTTTTACTGGTCAGATATTCGAAGAGGAGACCCCAAACGGAAGGGTAATTGAGAAAAAAATTGAGGAGGTTTTGTAATGGAAAACATTCTTAAGGTTTACAAAGAAAAGTTGGCTAATGAAATAGCTAAAAAAAAGGCCGAAGTAAAAACTGCTATTGATATCAATGCAGCACTGGATAAGGTTAGAGATGAGCTTTCAAATAGCGGAAGAAATCTTCTTTCTATGTTGTTTACGGAACTTAAAGGTTATATTGAAAAGAATAAACCTGAGTTTATCCAGAATAATAAAGACAAGTGGGAAAATATGCTTGAGAGGGCTAAGGCTTTGACTGAGTATGGTCTCTATGTGGCACCTGTGGATCTTTTAAAGGATAAAGAGAATTTAGCGCCTGTTTATGTTGGTGTAGGTGCTTTTGCTGCTACAACATTGACAAGTAAACTTTTGACAAAAAAATTTAGACCCATAACAGCTGCCTTAGCATCTGTAATAGGTGGTGCAGCTTATTATATTTTGTATGGCAAAGACGAAAGCAAAGAAAGAGAGTTGCTTTCTCAGTACATAGATGATGCCAACGATTGGATAAAGACAGCATTGGATAACATGTACAAGATTTTCAAGGATGCACTTGCATAAGCTAATAATCGTTCTGTTGATCTTTTTAATCGCGGGGTGTGAGGGGCAGAATGTCAAATATCCTGCCCCTTCTGCATCTTATCAAACTCCACAAAAGGCTTATGTTAAGCCCAAAATAAAAGACAGGCCTCATAAACTTAAAAAGGTAAAAAATTATGGTATATGTTATGCTGTTAAAGATATATCAATTGGAAGGTTGAATAGGGCTGAGATTAGATTAAAGTCTCTTGAAAACTCGAATCTTACAAACAAGGAATATGCTCAGGTCTATTCTCTTTTGTCTTTAGTCCGTTTCAGGAAGCATTTGGGTTATAAAGACTATGCCGAAATAGCATATGCTTACAATGAAAAGAATAAGCTTGCAAGATATATGCTAAAAAGAAAACCTTTGTTTGAGATGGCCCTAAAGATTGCAAAGGATTGGTGCAGATGATAACTAAAGACGTCATTCTTGATAAATTAAAAGAGATATATGAGCCGTGTGCTCCTATAATTGATATTGTCAGAATGGGTATGATCGAAGATATTGAGATAGAGGATAATAACGTTAAGGTTTTTTTGATTTTAACAACGCCCAACTGCCCTGCGAAATTTAAAATGATAAAGACTGTAGAAGGTAAATTGAGAGAAATGGACGGTATAGGTAATGTTGAGGTTATTGTGTTGGACAAAAAGTGGAGCCCAGATAAGCTAAGCGAGGAAGATAAGAGGCGCTTAGGCTTTATTTAATCTATCCTTGAAGTATAGATAAAATAAATATGTCATAGTTGTTGCTATGATAAGTCGTGTTATTAGTATGTAAAATCCGTTGCCGCCGATAACCACAAAGACGAGCGTATCTTCTATAACGGCATGGCACATGGATAGATAAACTGCACTTAAAAGTATATCTATCTTTGTTAGTTTTCCCTTATCACTCTGGGAAAGCAATATACCGGAGCCATAGGTAATTCCCAAAAATATACCAGTTAACATTGATATGCTTGCTTGCTTTGAGAACCCTAGAGGTTTTAGAAGTATATAGAGTGCATCAAGTATTTTGTTGAATATCTTGCTGTTTTCTAAAAATTCATAAGCTACCATAAGCGGAACTATTATAAGTATAAGTTTTACTGATAATTTGATACTACCGATAACGGCATGGCTTATAACATCAACCATATACAACCCTGAAAAAGGTGTTTAAAACAAGACCTGCTATTATTGAAACTATAACCCTGAGCGTTATTGTGAAAACAGCGTTTGTCCCTGTTTTGTGTAGTACTGCTCCCTCAATGACAAGATTATGGGATATTCCTGTCATAAGCCCTACTATTGTAACCTGTTGCCATGTTGGGTGCAAAGGTACAAGGGCTGCAATGGCTGCGTATAGGTTGACAAGATAGCCGCTTATTATGGCTACAGCCATTTTACCTGTTAGCCCTAATGGCTTCATTAAAGGTGCAAATGCTTTGCCCAATATGTTTGCTACTGGCGTATGGCTTAAAATATCCGTTGCTATGTAGAATGGGATTATTACTTTTATAAGCTTTAATGATACATTTAGTCCGTTTTTTATGCCGTTTTTTAAGTTATTCTGAATTGACATTTTTTTCTATATAAACAGACATAGATGGAAATGCAAATTCTATGCCCAAATCCTCCATTATTTCCATTATTTTTAGGTTTACATCTTCCCTTATAGATAGATAATCACCCCAGATAGCCGTTGTGGTGAAGCAGTAAATGAAAATATTTAACGAGCTATCAGCAAACTCAGTGAAATAAACCATGAGCGTAGCCTCTTTTGATATGTAGGGGTGATTTTCTAACATCTCCCTAATTTGATTTACAGCTTCTTTTACCTTTTCTTTTGGAGTTGAATATGTTATGCCAATCTTGTATGAGATACGCCTGATATTTCTGCGTGAGAAGTTTTCTATAGCTGTATTGGCTATAACTGAGTTTGGAAGTGATATCAACGATTTTTCAAATGTTCTAATACGGGTGCTTCTGAAACCTATATCCTCTATGATGCCCTCAACATCACCCACTTTCACCCAATCTCCGATCTTAAAAGGCCTATCAAGGATTATTGTTAACCCTCCGAACATGTTGGCCAGTGTGTCCTTAGCAGCCAAAGCTACGGCCAAGCCTCCTATACCTAATCCTGTGATGATTGCCCCAATGTTATATCCCCATTCTTGTACTATTAGTATAAATGCCACAACTATGACAGATACCTTTATAAATCTATTAAAGAAAGGAACAAAGCTTAAGCCGATCTCGTAATTTTTTTTCCTAAAAAAGCTCTCCATACTTTTTGACAGTATATTCTCAGCTCTATAAACTGCCCAGGAGATGAATAATATGACAAATGAGATGAGTATTTTTGTTGCGATAAGGTTGTAGTATACTCCAAGGTTTAGAATAAGAAAGGCTATATAGAAACAGAAAACAGTTAAAAGGGATAAGGTAGGTGATTCGATTATTGTTATAATTTCATCGTCTATATTTGTTTTCGTCCTTTTTGCTATGCGTTTTAGGCTTGAAAAGAGTATTTTCGCCGCTATTTTCTTAAACAATAGTAGTATAAATAAAACAAATAAAGCAGCAAGGAGATTTTTTAATTGAATGCTCATGAATGTTTTGTTTAAAAGGTCATTAAACTTTTCCCATCCATTCATATCCAGCTTTTTATTATTATTTTAACGATTAGTCAAGCTTTGTTATCGCAGATAGTCAAACAGGCTTTGAGATGTGAGTTTTGAACCAACCTCTAATGTTGCCTGCATTACTATTTGATTACGTTTGAATTCCGAGAATACATCGGCTACGTTGGCATCTTCAAGCTTTGATATAGTTTTTGTATTGGATAGTTTTATGTAGGATATTCTCTCGTTTGCAAGTTTAAATCTGTTTACCCTTGCACCAACGATTGAGCGTGAGGAGAGCACCTGATCCAATGAGTCTTTTACCTTACCTAAAGCCTGCTCGACCATATTTGTAAGTTTAAATGAGAAAGTATCGCCATTTTGCAGTATTAAAGGGACTCCAGATGGTGCTGGTGGTAGAAGATTTATTTTTACGCCTGCCACCCCGTTTACCTCACCTTCAAAATTACCACCCATTTGTGCATCTTTTGTTTGTATTACTATGTCTTTTAGGTTGTTTATCAGGTTTGTTGCTACATCAGAAGCAGAACTAAAACCTGTAGATTCTCTTGAAAATATGATTGTTCCGTCTATCTGGCTTAAATCTTCTGTTTTTGAAAAATCTATCTTTTTATCTGGGTCTGATGGCACCTTCGTTTGTATGTAATATGTAAAATTGCTGCTTGAGATCTTTTTAACCTTTAAACCTACAACGGCAACAGTTTTTCCTTCTTCATCTGTTATCTGGAACATGCCTATAGTTTTTGATTGACCATCACTTAAACTAGATGCTATATCCTCTATCTGATTTTCGCTGATGGCTTGGTAATTTGTTGTGGATGTATTTGCAACCTTTGCTACTTTAACCGTCCATGTGTCATTTTTATCACCCAAATATTTTCCACTCATGACGGGTGTAAATGTGGAAATATCTTGCCAACTCGAAGGTTTTCCTATTTGATTCTTTGAATATGGATTTTTCAATGCATAACTTGCATCATCCAATGTTCTAAATGTGTCTACACCCCTGCCTAATGTTTTTATATCAAAAACACCGAAAATATTTGCTTTATCGCTTCCTGAGCTATCTTGAAGGTTAAAAGATATATTAAATTTGCTATCCGATGGTCTTTTATCTATTAATTCAATCCTTCCGTCTTCAACCTTGGCCTCTATATCTTTAAATCCTCCACTTCCACCTTTGGATGTCTCTGTAAAACTGCTAAATATGGGTATTTTGGATGTGGATGTATATGCGTATACTTTCAGACTGCTATCTCCCGGGGTGTTGTCTTCTATTTCTATTCTGCCGTGGTTTATTGAAACTGATGCATTGAAATTTGAGGTTATAATAGATGCTATACTGGCCATGGTTGTTGTACTTGTTAATGATACAGTGGTTGATACTAAGGTTCCGTTATGATTAAAGCCTTTCAAAGTTAAGGTTGAGCCTATAGCGTTTTGTATATTGGTGTCGTTTATGCTTGCAAGCTGCGTTGAGCCTGTTATTGAATCACCGTTGAGAGTATTGAACGGCTTGTTCGTTTTTAAAACCTCTGTTGAATCAAGCCCTTGTATGAAACTTAAAAGTCCCTTTATATCCGATGAACTTGCAATGGAATATGTGCCTTTAACCAAATTTCCGTTGTGATCCGTGCCTTCTATGTTTATTACATCACCTACCTGAAGTTTATATCCAGAACCTGACGATGCCTGTTGTATAGCCTCCGCAAGCTCTGGGGATAGATCCAGATTTATGAGTTTAGAGGATTCTGTCATGGGGTCTTGGGTAGATGCATCTATTAGTTGGTTATCGTTTTCCAGTGTTTGATTTGTTGGTTTGTAGATGTCTTTGGCGGTGATGTTTATGGGACTTGTTAGTTTGTCTGAGTATTCTATGTTTCTTTTGCCATCATCACCTTTGTAAATGTTTACCCCACCGCTTTTATAGTTTAAACTTAATGATGCACTTATGGAGCTCAGGTCTGTATTAGCAGAATTTAACTCTATCTTTATCTTCAATCCTCTTCCTGTATTTATCCACTCACCGTTTTTTATTTTATCCTCTATAGCTGGGTCTTTCAGGTCTAAGTAATTGGAGAGCTTATTGCCTCCTACGTCTGATTCATCTGATGAATCATCATCTATAGAGATTATGTTTGATGCAGATGAATCATCATCTTTGTATAAAGAGAGTTTTCCTGATTCTATCTTTATCTGGTAGTTTCCACTATCTAACTGGTTAATATCTGAAAAATTTTCATCGGCTGCAATTTTAATATCTTTTATAGTTGTATCTTTTGTTATGTTTATAGTTGTTGCTTCATTTTGTATGGTTTGAATAGGCTTTGTATCTGTTTTTGTACCTGAAAATAGGTATTTTCCCTGGAATATGGTGTTTGCAGAGTCTATTAGTTCATCTTTTATTGAGTCTAAGTTTTCAGCTATCGCTGTCCTGCTTGCTAAGTCGTTGTTTAGGCTATTTGCGCCATCGACAAGTAGAGTTCCGGCTTTATGTAGTAAATCATCTGCATTTGATAGAGCTGTATCTTCTGCGTCAAGATAGGCGTTTGCCGAATTTATATTTGTTACATATTGATCAAATCTCATATTTATATCTTTTAAAGATAAAACCTTAGAGAGCGATATGGGGTCGCTTGCTAAATCCAGAAGGCGTTTGCCACTTGCCATTTTTTCGTTGTTTATATAAGTTTTTTCATTTATTTTGTTTATGTTGTATAGGAAGTTATTGAATAATATATTATCGGTAATCCTCATATTTTACCTCACCATATTTATGAGGGTTTGGGTCATATCGTCCACTACAGATATGAATTTTGCATTAGCCTGGTATGCCCTCTGGAATTTTATTAAATTAGCAGCTTCCTCATCCAAAGACACACCTTCTAAAGATTGTTGGGTTGTCTTTAATTGTTGGTAGACGGCCTCTTTGGCTTTGTAAATCTCATCAAATCTCTGTTTCGTTGAGCCTATACTACCTAAAAATGCGTTGTAGTATTCATCTATGGTTTGTGTATTGTTTACCATAACCTTGTTTAGCTGAACTTGGGCTATAGTCTGCGCATTTGAACTATCGCCCGGGTTTAACGTCTTTCCTGCTGCTATTTTGCTGGGGTCGTTTTGAACAATTCTGTTTACATCTATGTCCGATGAGTTGTGACCGGTAAAGAAGGTGTTTATACCGGTAGCTGCAAGAAGGTTTGACGAATCGTAGGTGAATGCAAATTTATAGTTACCTATTGCCTTTATTTGAACCTTTCCTGCAGGCGATATGCTCATTTGGGCATATCCTTGCATTATGTTGTTAAAGCGTTCTATTAAAGAATGTTCATCTGATGGGTCTTGTGCTTGCAAATGGTCATCTTCGTTTACTGGTATTGTAAATACACCAACCTCATTGTTGTTCTCGTCAATAACCTTAAGCTTAAATGAGCCTGTTTTTACGGCAATATCCAGCCCCGTGGCATTGGGTATGCTCAATGCTGCATTGGGGTCTGCAGCGTATATGCCTTCAATTTGTGAGTAGGGCGTTAATCCTGCACCACTTGAATGTATTTTGTTGATCTCCTGTATAAGTGTCTTTGCTATCTCATCAATGTTGTTTTTGTACTCAGATATGATTTTATCCCGCAGATTAAGTATTGCACCTAAAGATCCGTTTTTTATCCTTGATGTTATATCAACCTTTGCATTAGAAGGCTCAACAAAATACACTCTATAGTATTCAGAACCATTGAGCTTCTCTGCTGTTAATTCGTTGTAATCTTTTCCTGAAACCAAAGGCATACCACCAAGTAGCACGGTCATTTCTGGCTTTGTCTGGTTGTTATATGATCCCTCCAATATCGTCACATCGGCAATGCTTGAGAGCTTTTCTAAAAGCACACTTCTTTGGTCTCTTAAGGTATTTGCATGGTCTTTATCTCCAAGTTCAGCCTTTTTTATTTCATAGTTGAGTTGTGCTATTCTTTTGGAAAGTGAGTTTATCTCTGTTACTGTTGAGCTTACCTGGTCGTCTAAGTTTGTTTTAATTTGATTTAGTGATGCGTTTGCATCCTTTATGGCTTTTGATAGTGTTAAGCCCTTTTCTATAACCTGCTGCCTGGCTGTCTCTAAGTCTGGATTAAGACTCAAAGCATGCCACGCGTTAAAAAATTGATCCATTGCTCCTTTTAATCCAACTCCGTTTTCTTCATTAAATATACTTTGAATTTCATCCATGGATGAGTTGAGTTTGTTGTAATAGCTCATTTCTTGGTTTGATGCTCTTACCCTTCTGTCTATAAGCTCATCTCTTGTGCTTATTATTTGGTCTATTTTTGCACCTGTTCCAAAGACGCCGGCATAAGAATACATGGGCATGGAGGGGAGAATGTCAACCCTTTCACGCGAGTAGCCCGGGGTGTTTACATTTGCAACGTTGTTTCCCGTTGTATTTATGGCCGCTTTATTTACAAATATGCCACTTACGCCAATATTAAGCGCATCAAAAATTGTAGGCATCTACACCCTCAAGTTCATTAATTGTGTGTTTATGTTTTTCTGAGCTTGTTTGTTGTAATTTTCACCGCTCAAAAGTCCACCGTAGAGGTTTAGGAGGCTTCCAAAGAAGCTTAAGTGTTCGGTTGCTATCATCCTATTTATTTCACTTTTTATTTTAAACTCCTTGAGCTTTTCTTGTAGCTTTCCATTTAATACCCTAAGGTCATCTACATCTATGTCTCTGCTTGCAAAGAATAAGAATTCGTTGATTGTTTCAAAACCAAATTTATCTAAAAACTCCTTGAGCTTTTTTTGTGTTTTGGCTATTTCATTGAAAAATACCTGTTTTTTACTTGTTATATCTTCAAGCCCGTCGGCATCTATATTTACAAGACATTTTCTCTCCTCTTGAACTATTTTAAGTAGCTCATCGTAAAAATCTATGAATTTATTGAGGATGTCTTTTAAATAGTTTATGTTATTCACCCTTCCACTCCTTAACAATGGAGTTTGCTATGGCTTCTATATTGGGTTTGTATGAACCATTTTCTAATTTAGCTTTTACCTCTTCAAGTCTTTGGGCTTTAGATTCTTCATCACCTTTTAACTGGGCAAGTAGCTTTGCTTGGGGTGATATTTCAACCTTATCTATGTCCTCGTTTTTAGATGTTTTTGGCGTATCCTGTGTTTGAGTGCTTGCCTTTTCGCTTTTATTGGTTTTGTTTTGTTGCTTGACGTATTTATCAACTATCCCGTTTAGGTAGGTATCAATTTTCATGCTCCACCTCCATGCCTTTTCTTACCTACGAAATCGGCCGTTTTCCGCAAAACTTTAGTATTTTTCGTCTGCATAGGCAAGCACCTTTTTGATATAGTTTTGGGTTTCTTTAAATGGAGGTATGCCACCGTACTTTTTAACATTACCCGGTCCTGCATTGTAGGCAGCCAAAGCTTTTTTGTAGTCTTTGAACTCTTTTATGAGTTTTGATATGTATCGGGCACCGCCCAATATATTTTCCCTGATGTCCCAGATATTTTTGACTCCCATTTCTATAGCTGTCTGCGGCATAAGCTGCATAAGCCCTATAGCTCCGGCTTTTGATACGGCAGAAGGATTAAATCCGGATTCGGCTTTTATTATGCCGTATAGTAACTTTTTAGGTACATGAAATCTCTTTGAGGCATCGTTTATTGCCTTTTGTATTATCTCTGCCTTTTCGTCTATTTTTATAAACTTATCTTTATTTAGTGGTTTAAATTCAATTTGTGTTTTTAAATTTATTGGTTTGTTTTCCGTTTTTTCTATATGGGTTTTGTAGTTTACATAATCCTTTAGTATATCAAATAGAGTTTTTGCTATTCCGAAGGGTGAGTTTTGAGACATCTTCTGACTCAGTGCATTGATATACATAGATTTGTATATAGAGTTTGCAGCATCGTTTTTTACTATTGGGTCTTCTGGAACTGTTTTTTCCATAGCCGAAAGTAGTTTTGATATAAACAATGACTCAAACTGCCTGCAAGCCTCTTTGAGTTTGTATATGTTTCCTATATCAATTGTTTTGCTCTTTAATGCATCTAAGCTACCTATCTGCATCATTACATCATCTCCAATTTAGCATTTAAAGCGCCTGCTGCTTTTATGGCTTGGAAGATGGCCATCATATCGCGAGGTGTTGCACCTGCTTTGTTTAATGCTTGAATAAGTTCAGAAACCGTGGCGCCCTTAGAAAAAGTTAAAAATTTACCTTTACCTTCGTTTACCGATACCTGTTTATTTGTGACTGTAGTTGTTTTGCCCTTGGCCAATGGATTAGGTTGGCTTACCTCTTTCGTGCTTGTTACGGTTATGGTTAGATTACCATGAGATATGCTTATTGGCTCTATCGTTACGTCTCCACCTACCACCACTGTGCCGGTTTTCTCATCTAATACCACTCTGGGTTCTGTTATCTGATCTACAGAAAGTTGATTTATTTGTGATATTAGTTCAACTACGGCGCCTCTGTAGAGGGGCGGAACTATAACCTTGATGCTTCCACCGTCTGAGGGAAAGGCCATCTGTCTGCGATAAAACTTGTTTATAGTGTTTGCTATTCTCGTTGCCATCTCAAAGCTTGGCTGATTTAAGGCCAAAATAAAACTCTGTTTTGAGTTTATATCCACATTAACTTGATTCTCTACTATTGCCCCATTCGGTATTCTACCAACGGTTGGATGATTTTTTCTAACCTTTGTTCCTCCACCCATTCCTGCGTTGTAGCCCCCTATGGAAATGGGGCCTTGGGCTACAGCATAAACATTACCATCTGGACCTTTTAGCGGAGTCATTATAAGTGTTCCGCCTTGAAGACTCTTTGCATCACCTATGGATGAAACAGTTACATCTATCCTTTCTCCCTGCTTTGCAAATGGAGGAAGTTGCGCTGTTACCATTACCGCGGCTATGTTTTTTGTTTGAAGACTTCCTATCTCTGACTGTGATAGCGTTACACCAAATCTCTTTAGTGCATTTACTATGGATTGTATAGTGAATTTTGAGCTTGTACCATCTCCTGTGCCTGCCAAACCAACTACAATTCCGTATCCCACAAGTTGATTGTACCTTACGCCTACAACGCTTGTTAAATCCCTTATTTTTACATCAAATGCAAATGTGTTTATAGATAAAAACAAGATAAATAAAACCGTTAAAACCTTTCTCATAATCTCACCCCATTAAAACGGCCTTAAGAGATTCCATAGTTTTGTTAGCCATCCTTCGTTTCTTGTTGAGCTTACTATACCCTTGCCGTTGTAAAATATTTTAGCATCTGAGATATAGTTAGAGTCTATTGTGTTGTCTGAAGTTATCTGGTATTCATCAATTATGCCAGTTAGTATTATTGTATTTTCATCGCCATTTGTATAGACCTGTTTTTCTCCTCTGATGAAAAGTTTGTGATTAGGTAGTACTTTAACAACCCTTGCGGTAATGGTTGCTGTTAGTTCATTGTTGACTTTATTTTCTCCACTGCCGTTAAAGGATGAGCTTGAGCTTGTATCCATCATATTGGATGCACCTGCTACAGCATTTAATCTTTGAAGTATTTTACCTTGCATGCCAAGTAGGGTTGATAAACCGCTTTGAGATGATGTTGCCCTGCTTGTTTTTGTAGAGGATGAATTTACACTTTGTGCTTGTTCTTTTACTATTATTGTTACTATATCGCCTACTTGCCTTGCTTTTATGTCTGAAAACATGTTGTCTGCTGTGTTATTCCATAATGAGCCTTCATTATGGGTTATATTTGGCTTTAGTGATGGCTGCTCTTTTACATATTCTGGCATTTCTGTGTACTTTCTTTCAACATTTGAGGTTGTGCATCCGCTCAATAGGACAACTACTGCGATGCCTGCAATTAACCTCTTCATTTGTTCCCTCCTGAACCCTTTCTGTGTGTTAATTTAGCAAAATCTATTCCTAAACGAGGTGTTTTAGGAGTTTCCCTGCTTCTTCTTTGGTGTTTATTGCTTTGGCTATCTGGAGTTTTTTTATTTCGAATAGGATGTGTTTTAGCTTGGATTTTTCTAATGAGGGGTAAAGTGTTAGTATTTCTTTTGCTTCTATAAGCGGTTTTGTTTTAAATTTCGGTTGTATATGCTTGTAAAAATAGTCTGCCATCTCTTGTAGAAACATTATATAAACATCCCTTTTTGATGCGCTTATTTTACCCTTTGCAAGTGTATCAGCTAAAGCAAAGAATAACAGGTCTATGCCGTATTCTTTGTATCTTAAGAAAAAATCAACCTTTTGAAGTTCTGTGAGCTCAGAATTACTCCAGGCTTGATATAGGTATGCTGGTTTTATGTGGTTTTTTATAAAAAAGCGGGTTAGTTTTATGATTTTTTTGCCGAATGAGTAAGCTTTTGCATATTTCTCAAATAACTCATAGCTTTGCTCCGCATGCAGAGGAAACTGGATTTTACCTTCAGGGGTTACGACCTTACAAAACGGCTTAGCTGCATCATGGAATAAAGCGGCAAGTTTTAGGGAGCAAAATAACCTTTCTTTCTCTGTTGTTAGATGAGGCAGGTATTTTTTATGGGCTTTACCAAGTATTCTTGCAAGCCTATTGTAAGCCCATTCTATATAGTTGTAAACGCTTAAGGAATGTGTTTTCACGTCAAATAGGTGGTAGTTGCTCTGAATGCAGCCGTTTGTGAATGATAGATCTTCGAACAGCGTGTCTATTATGCCGACTTTATCCATAATTAAAAGATAGGTGAAAGTTTCATTTAGGTTAAAGAACAGCTTTAACTCCTGTGTTATTCTCTCTTTAGAGACCCTATTTAAAAGCTCTACATGTTTTCTAAAAAGCAGGATTGTTCTGGGGTCTATATCGAATCTGAAAAGTGCAGCAAGCCTGAATCCTCTTAATATTCTCAGGGGGTCTTCTTTTATAGAATTTGGGCTGTTTGCCTTTATTATGCCCTTTCTTAGGTCTTCTTTTGCCCCTAACGGATCTATTAGGGTGTTTGAGTTTAGATCAAAAGCTATGGAGTTTATGGTAAAATCTCTAAATTTTAAATCTTCTTGTATATTTTTTCCTCTTGGTGCTGAAAAATCCAACGTTTTTATTTTACAAAAAACTCTGTAAGTTAAAAGTTTCTTGTTATATTTTACGGTTTTGCATCCAAACAGGTGAGCTACAGCTTTTGCCAGCCCCTCAATATCTCCAAAAACGACAAAATCGTAATCGTTCGTTTGCCGCTTAAGTAATGCATCTCTTATTGCTCCCCCGACTAAATATATTTCTGTATTGAGTTTCTTTGCTATGGCTGCAATCTCTGTTAGGTATATATCCTCTATTATATGTTTCATACTGCGATTATACACAAAAATATTAAAAAATAAATAATTTTTTAAGTTATTCTTTCTGTGAGAAACCCCTAATTAAATCTAGTGGTATGGGGAGTATTGTAGTTGTATTGTTTTTTGCTGATATTTCATTTAGGGTTTGTAGATAGCGCAGCTGTAATGCTTGCGGATATTCTGATATAATCTGAGCGGCTTCCCTGAGTTTTTTTGCTGCCTGATACTCACCTTCTGCTGAGATAACTTTGGCCCTTCTGTCTCTTTCTGCCTCAGCCTGTCTTGCCATAGCTCGCTGCATGTCTTGGGGTAGGTCTATCTGCTTTAGTTCAACCAATGTTACCTTAACCCCCCAGCTATCCGAATGTTTGTCTAAAATTTCTTGAATTTCCGTGTTTATCTTTTCTCTTTCAGATAAAAGTTTATCGAGTTCAGCCTGACCGCAAATGCTCCTTAGGGTAGTTTGGGATAGCTGCTCAATGGCATAGAAATAGTTGTTTACCTGAATAACGCTTTTCACTGGATCTACAACTTTAAAGTAAACAACGGCACTGATTTTTATTGTTACATTGTCTTTGGTTATAACATCTTGAGGTTGAATCTCCACGGTCATGAGTCTAAGATTTACCTTTGTCATGGAATCTATTATAGGCCATAAGAAGAATATACCTGGACCTTTTGCTCCAATAACTCTTCCTAATCTAAATATTACAGCCCTTTCGTATTCTTTTATGACTCTAATAGATGTAAGTAATACGGCTACCACTATTGCTACTAAGACAAAGAAAAACATTACTAACTCCTTTTTACTGTTAATTTTAAAGAATTTTGAAATACTACCTTAATTTTTTCACCTTTTTTTATGTGTTGATTTGATGTTGCACGCCATATTTCGCCATTGATTTCTATTTGACCTTCATTGTGGGGGGTTATTTCTTTTATGCAGAGCCCCTCTTTGCCTATCATAGCGTTTTCACCTATTATGGGTTTCTTTTTATATGCCTTATATGCCAGAATAACAGCAATTATGCTTATCGTGGATAGAACTATAAATGATGGTATTGTTATATCCAAAAATAGCTTTGGAATTTGCACATCCATTATAAAAAGTAGGATCATGCTAAATATGAATGCGGTTATTCCACTAAATGCAAAAATACCTCCACTGTTGATTATGAGTTCTATTATTACAAGCACAAAAGAAAATACTATAAGGAATTCAATAAATAGACGCATCAATTTAAATCTATATAATTTATCTTGAAAATGCAATATTTTATGTTTTAATAGAGGGGCTATGGTTAAGGTTAGGGTAGAAGGAACGGATAGGTTTGAACTGTTTGAGACACCTATAAGTGTCGGGAAAATTTTAAAGAAACTCGATTTTTTGCCTTTTGAGGTACTTGTCATCAATAAAAATAGACTGCTTACAAGGGATATTGTTTTAAGAGATGACGAAGAGATTATATTAAGGGTGGTGTATTCCAAAGGATGAAGTGTATAAGATGCAAGAAAGAGGCTGAGGTTGAACTAAAAAGCCATAATGCTGCTTTTTGTAGGGATTGCTTTTTGCTTTTTTTCTATAACCAACTCAATAAAGCTGTAAAGCAATTTAAGATGTTTGATAAAGAAGATAAGATTCTTATTGCCGTATCGGGCGGAAAAGACAGTATGTCTCTATGGTCGGCTTTGCTTGAGCTTGGCTATAATACTACAGCTTTGTTTGTTGATTTAGGGATAGGGGGGTTTAGTGAGCTTGCAAGGAGTAAAGTTGAGGCTTTTTCTGATAGGTTTGATGCCCCTCTTAGGGTGGTTGAGCTAAAAAAAGAGGGTATTCCTATACCAGAAGTGGTTAAAAAAATAAAAAGGCCTGCATGTGCTGTTTGTGGCAGAATTAAGCGTTATTATTTTAATACCGAAGGCTTAAAAGGTGGGTTTGATGTGCTTGCTACCGGACATAACTTGGACGATGAAACATCAAGACTGTTTTCCAATGTTTTACATTGGAAAATGGAGTATTTAGAGGATCAATCCCCTGTATTGCCTTCTGAGGAAGGTTTATTAAAAAAAGTGAAGCCATTTTTTAGATTAACGGAGTTTGAAATAGCAGCTTATGCATTTTTTAAAAATATAGATTATTTGACCAGCGGCTGTCCCTTCAGCAAGGGTGCAACATTTTCTACATACAAAAGGCATTTAAATAGGATAGAGTATGATTCACCTGCAACAAAAATTGACTTTTATCAAGGGTTTTTGAAAAATTTAAGACCACTCTTAAACAAGAAAAACAAAGAGGAGCTCACTCGTTGCAGGGTTTGTGGGTATCCTACATTTGGTGAGGTTTGTTTTGTTTGTAGACTTAAGGGTCTGGCTTAGTGTTTTACTATAGGGTTTTATTTCCTTTGGCTATAGATAGAGGTTTTGTGTACAAAAGCGATAGGCATATAGAGTTAGGCAGCAGGGTTTTGGTTGATTTTAAAGGTAGGCAAAGAATTGGAATTGTTTGGTCAGATAGCGAAAAACCAGACTACAATGCAAAACCTATATTGGATGTACCAGACGACAAGCCTGTAATAACTAAAGAACTTTTAAATACGCTCAAGTTTTTTTCATTCTATTTTTTAAGCAAAGAGGGGCTATTTCTAAAAAGTGCCCTTCCTAAAAAGCTTTTTGGAGTCAAAAACGGCATAGATTTAGAAGTAGAAAACTCTAACCCTGTTTTTAACAAGCGGCCTTTTGAGTTATCCAAAGAGCAAAAAAACATAATTCAGAGCATAAAACTAAACGAATTTTCGGTAAACCTCATATTTGGAGTTACTGGAAGTGGGAAGACGGAAGTTTATTTAAGCTTAATTGAGGAGGTTTTAAAAAACGGCAAAAAATCCGTTGTACTTGTGCCTGAAATTGCCTTAACCCCTCAATATATAGAGGTCTTTTCCTTTAGGTTTTCTCATGAGTTTTTAAGTATAATTCACTCAAGGCTTACGCCAAAACAGAAATTCGACAATTGGCTTGCTTTCAATAAAGGTTTAAAACCTATTTTGATAGGTACTCGTTCTGCAATCTTTTCGAATTTTACAGATGTTGGTTTGGTTGTGGTGGATGAAGAAAATGATGAGTCGTATAAACAGGATAGCCAGCCGCTTTATAATGCCAAGGATATAGCAATATACAGGGCAAAACAGATAGGAATACCGGTGATTTTGAGCTCTGCCACTCCTTTGCTTGAGGACTACTACAAGGCCAAGACAGGTAAGTTTAGGCTATTTGAGATGAAAAAACGAGTAGGAAAAACAAAACTTCCCGATGTTGAGTTTGTAAGACTTGAATCGGGTGAAATATTTGCTCAAGATACACTTGATGCTATTGAGAACACCCTTAAAAACAACAAGACGGTTGCGGTTCTTATAAATAGAAGAGGCTTTTCTAACTACCTGGTCTGCGGTGATTGCGGCTATGTTTTCTTATGTCCCAATTGTAGCGTATCTTTAAAATTTCACAAAAGTGAGAATACACTCAAATGCCATTGGTGTGACAGCTCTTTTGAAGTATTTGATAAATGTCCCAAATGCGGATCCCCAAATGTTCTTCAGAGGGGCGTAGGTTCTCAAATGGTGGAGGAGGTTCTAAGTTTAAAATTCCCAGATTCTAAAATTGAAAGGTTTGATAGGGATTCAACCTCAAGAAAGGGCGCATTTGAGAGGATAGTGAATGATTTAAGGGCTGGCAAGATAGATATACTTATAGGCACGCAGATGTTGTCTAAGGGGCATGATATATCACAGATAGGGCTTGTCGTTGTAGTTGATTTTGAGTCTCTTTTTGTGATGCCTGATTTTAGGGCTGAAGAGAGAGCAGTTTCTCTGATTATGCAAACGGCAGGGAGAAGCGGAAGAAAGGAGCCGGGAAGGGTTATCATTCAACTTTCTTCTGAAGATAATCCGTTTGTTGAGTTTATAAAAAGACACGATTTTAAAGGTTTTGCAGAAGAAGAATTGAAACTTAGAGAGGCATTGAGTTATCCACCATTTAAAAGGATTATAAGGGTTATCTCTGAATCTACAAGTAAGGAAAAGTCATATGAGCTTATAAATTTCGCCAAAGATAAATTAAGCAAAAGACTTAATCTATTAGGCCCATCAAAATGTCCTATATTTAAATTGAGAAACAAATATAGATATCATATAATTATAAAAAGTTTATCTATTGTAAACGATATATCTTTCATAAAGGAGCAGCTTTATTCAAAAGAGGGTCTCTATTTTGATGTTGACCCTATTAGCTTTTTTTAATATAATTAAATAAGATAAAGAAAAGAAAGCGGGGTGATTTGATTGCCAGGCGTTATTGTTAGAGAAGATGAGAACTTCGAGGAAGCTTTAAAGAGATTCAAGAAACAGTGTGAAAGGGCTGGTATACTCTCAGAGATTAAAAAGAGGGAGAGATACGAAAAGCCCAGTGAGAGAAGAAAGAAGAAAGCTTTGGCCGCAAGGAAAAAGCTCCTTAAACGCCTCAAAATGATGAAAAGGAGGTAGCAAGCGCTACCTCTTCTTTTTTATTCTTCATGAATCACTACTTATTCAAATACGCCATAGAGTTATCCAAGAAGATATTCATAAATAAAAGGCTAAAACAGATAGATTTCCACCCTTTAGGTATTTTTAGCATATCTTTTTTTGATGAGAAACATAGGCTTTTCTTTAGCCTATTGCCTCAAAATAGTTTTTTAATGCCATTTGATAGAGTTTTAGGAGAAACTGTAAAGGATGAACTGAACTTCTTTGTATCTTTAAGGAAGAGACTCAAGGGTTTAAAGCTTGTGAATATTGAGCAGAACTATTCAGAGAGGGTTGCTTATTTTATTTTTGAGGACAAAAGGGGGTTAATGGTTTCTAAGTTTAAGCTTGTCTTTGAAATTATGGGGCGAAACAGTAATTTAGTTTTACTTAATGGAAATGATATGGTATTACAGGCATACAAGTATTTGGATAACTCCCGACAATTACTTTCAAAAAAGCCTTATTCTCCGCCGGTTTCAGATATGCCAGATGTTTTGAGGGATGATATAAAAAAGCTCTTGCTTAGATTTAAACACTCTGAGGATATACTTGGATTTCCTCTGAATTTAAGAAGAATGATAAAGAATGATAATGAGTTTTTAGCTTTTATAAGAACTGTTAGGGAAGCATTTGATAAAGGTGAGTTTGAGCTTTATCTGTATCCAAAAAATGAGGTTTACCCTTTTTATTTGCCATACGCTATAAGAAAGCTGGATGTTAGCTTTCTGTATGAGCTTTTTGTTATTAGACCTCAAAGGATACGATTTGAGAACTTAAAATCAAACTTAAAAAAGGTATTTACAAGAAGGTTGGGTTCGTTAAACAGAAGACTTAAGAAGGTTGAAGATGAGCTAAAGAGGGCGGAGAATTACGAGAAGTATAGAATTTATGCTGAAAACCTGTTTGCAAAACCAAATTTGGATGTAGGGTATAGGAACTTTATTGAGCTTGAGGATTTATATACAAAAAAACCTTTAAAGATTCCGCTAAACCCCAATCTAAATCTATTTGATAATGCCCAGAATTACTACAAAAAATATAAAAAAGCGAAACATAGTGTTTCCATAGTTAAAGATAGGCTTAAAGAAACCCTTATGGAGATAGATTTTTTAAATCAGCTCATCTTTGATTTAGAAAACGCTACCACAATGGATGATTTTGAGGATGTGAAAGAGATAGCATCAAAGGAGGGTGTAGTAAAGCTCTACACTAAAGGCAGGAAAAAAACAAAAAAGGATTATTTGCCCTATGAGCATATAAATATTGATGGTTATGATGTGTATATAGGCAAGAACGCCAGAGGCAATGATATTGTTAGCCTGAAGCTTGCCTCCAAAGATGATTTGTGGTTTCATGCAAAGAACATAGCTTCGGCGCATTTAATATTAAAGACGCCGTCAAAGTTGCAAGATATAGACGATGATGTTAAAATGAAAATTGCACGGATTGTTGCTTGTAGGAGTAAAGCGAAAAAATCAGAGATGGTGGATGTAGATTATACACTTGCAAAATACGTGAGAAAGCCTAAGCATGCAAAAATGGGAATGGTAATTTATACAAATTTCAAAACAATAAGGGTAAAGAAGGATGAATGTAGTTGATATAGCATTAGGTCTTTTTATACTTGTCTTGGCTGTTAGAGGTCTTATAAGAGGGCTTATAAAAGAGGTTTTTGGTTTAGCAGCTCTGTTTGGCGGTGTTTTTGGTGCTCATGTGTTCGGTAGAGGTTTTGGCAGCTATATAGTTCATACAATTTCGGTATCACCCGTTGTTGCCTACGGCTTTGCATTTTTCTCTGTTTTTTTATTTATTTATCTAATTTTGATATTCTTGGGCTATATACTTTCTTCTATGGCAAAGAAGATAGAGCTTGGTGGTCTTGATATGTTTTTTGGTTTTGTATTTGGTGCGTTTAAAGGATTGCTTATAATAGCAGTTGTTGCATTTGTTTTAGATACCTTTCCTTCTTTTAGGGAATTATCAATACAAATGAAGAGGGGTTCGTATATTTATGCATTTGTTGATAAGAGGTTGGATAATATTGAGATGGTTAGACTCATAAATAGACTTAAAAATCAGAAAATTATCAAGAAGTCAGGGGGCTAAAAATGAGAAAGGGTAGGGTTTTAGCATTCTTACTCCTAATTATAGCTATTGTTTATGGTATATATCAATATACGCCTTTGATTAGAGGAAATGGGATATCCATTGTAGTTGATAGCCCGAAAGCCTATTATTCACCCAATAAAGAGATATCAATACATGTAAATGACAGATACGCCGGTATAAAATCTATAAAAGTTAAAATAATCTCTTTGAATACAGATGTTGTGCTTTTTGAGAAGAGGTTTTCAGATCCTTTTGTTAGGAGTTTTAACCTAAATTTTAAAGCTAACAAAGTTGTTCCAGAAGGGAAGGCTACATTCGTTGTAGAGATTGAAGATTACAGTAAGTCTAACTATTTAAATGGATTTACAAAGCGTATTTCTTTTCCTGTTGTGGTTGATTCAACGCCGCCTAAAGTAATACTCTTAAGCGGCACTGGCAGGATAAGTGTAGGTGGAACGGCTTTGGCTGTTTTCTATGTGAATGATGTAAATCTGTCGAATATATATCTTGGTGTTAGGCACGATGGTGTATTGGATAAATTCAAAGCCTACAGAGCCGATAAAGTATTCTCAAATCCCCATGTATATATGAGTTTTTTTACCTACAGACTTTCAAAGGTTAAGGATTATTCAACGGATATATACGCTACAGATAAGGCGGGCAATATATCAGTTGTGCATATACCAGTATATTACAATTCAAAGCCCATAAGAAAAAGCAAGATTAAAATAACAGATGGCTTTATAAAAACAAAAGTTTGGACTATACTCCAGAGGGAGGGCTTATCCAAAAAAGAAACGTTGCTTGGAGATTTCCTATTAGTTAACGATGTTGTTAGAGCTAAGAACGCAGCAAAAATAAAACAGATTTGCTCTTCTTCTCAATCCAAATTTCTATGGAAGGGTAGGTTTGAGCAGCTTAAAGATTCGAAGGTCACTGCTACATTTAACGATAAAAGGCTCTATTATTACAATGGTAAACTTGTAGATGTTAAATATCATAAAGGATACGATTTAGCAAGCATAAGGAATGCAAGGGTTAACGCAGCCAATTCCGGCAGGGTTGTGTTTGAAGGGTATTTAGGTGTCTATGGTAACGCCATGCTTATAGATCACGGTTTTGGTGTATTTAGCCTATATGGGCATTTGCAAACATTCCTTGTTAAAGAGGGTTCTTATGTGAGGAAAGGGCAATATGTGGCTATTACAGATACTACTGGTTTGGCGGGTGGAGATCATCTTCATTTTGATATAGTTGTAGATGGCTACTACGTTAATCCTATTGAGTGGTGGGATAGGAATTGGATAAAAACCCACATTTATAAAGTTATAGATGAATCCAGAACACGCCTGTCTTTAATAAATCAATAGTAACGACGTGTTCAAGAGGGTAGATCCTACCAAAGAACCGCTTCTTAGAAGTATAGTTTTTCTATCTATACCTATGATGTTGGAGATGGCGGCTCAGAATCTCTTCAATCTTGTAGATACTTATTTTGTTTCAAGGATTTCATATTTGGCTATAGGAGCCTTGGTTAGCTCAAGTATAATTATGATGGTTTTATATTCAATTTCTATAGGTATATCTACAGCTTGCGGCATATTTGTGTCCTATTTTTGGGGGGCGAAAAAATTTAGTAGGGCTTATTTTTTTTATTCTAACACATTTAGTTTTATTGTTGCTCTGTCTATTATTTTGATAGCTATTTTTTATGCTTTTTTAAGTAGGATTATTTCTTTGGTTGGGCTTGAAGGCATGGTATATTCTTATGCCTATCAATATTTGTCCATAGCTGTTCTGGGTCTTGGGTTTAATTTTTTGTTTAGTTTGAATAACTCTTCATTGCGCTCTATTTCTATGCCCTCTTTGGCTTTAACAGTAATGGTTCTGGCTAATAGTTTGAATGCTGCTTTGGATCCGCTTTTTATTTTTTATCTCAAAATGGGTATAAAGGGTGCCGCTCTTTCTACTGTTGTTTCAATTTTTATTGGGTTAATTTTTCAATATTATCTACTTTTTTCTAAAGGGTTTTATATAGCGTTTAGAATTAGATTAAGGGTTATAAAAAAAATTATAAAAAAAGGTGTTTATGCTAGTTTGCATCTATTTTTCAGAATAATAAGCATGCTTGTCTTGATAAAAATAATAGGCTCAATATCCCAGATTGCAATATCCGGTTATTCTGTTGTTATAAGGGTTTATCAGGTTTTACTATTTCTGGTTTTTGGGTTAGCAAATGCATCCTTTGTGGTTGTTGGACAGAATTTTGGCGCAAAAAATATAGAAAGAATCAAAAAGGCTCCTTGGTATGCAATAACATTTGCCCTTGTGTTTGTAGGGATTTTAAACGTTGTTCTTTATTTGAATGGGGATTTTTTGCTGTCTTTGTTTGTTAAAGATTCAACGGTTTTTGCCATTTGTAAAGATGTTTTGTTTTTTTATTTTATAAGTTATCCGTTTGTTATAGCTTCAACTATAGCATCTCGTTCTTCCATGGCATTGCACGATACAAAAAGGCCGAGTATGGTAAATTTATTCAATTTATGGTTTTTCCTTATTCCGCTTGCTTATGTTTTGTCTAGATTTTATTCTGTACATGGGATATGGATGGCTATTGCTATATCAAATTTCACAGCTTTTGTTGCAAATACAATTTTGCTAAAGTTAAATATAAAAAGGGCAATCTATGAGATTTCTAAGAGCTAAATATTTATTTGACGGGCTTAACCTTAAAGAAAATTTTGCAGTTGTTGTGAATGGTAGTAGTGTGGTGGATGTGGGTGCATATGATGAACTTAGAAAGTCTTACATTGAGCTTGAGGTTAATGACTTAGGTGAGGGTGTTTTGTTTTGCGGATTTGTTAATGCCCATACCCATCTTGAACTTTCTTACCTAAAAGGCAAAACAGAAGCTTTTGGCGGTTTTGTTAAATGGCTTGCTTCTGTGATGTCGAATAAATCCAGATATGAAGAGTATGTAGTTTTAGAAAATATGGATAAATCGATTGATGAACTAATAGAAAATGGTGTAGCCATTGTGGGGGATATATCGAATACTCTTATTAGCATTGATAGACTTAGCAAAAAGCTGCCACTCTCTGTTGTGTTTTACGAGAACTATTCATTGAATTTAGAAAGAGCCTTTTCTGCAATAGATAAATTAGAAAAAGAAGGCGAGATGCTTAGCAGAATGCCTATAAGAATTCAACTAACACCCCATGCTGTCTATTCATCTCATCCCATTTTAATGAGATATCTTTGTTCCAAAACCGATTTTATGAGTTTGCATTTTTTAGAGAGCAAATATGAAAAGGAGTTTATTTCAGGCAAAGGTGAATTGTATATATTTCTCAAAGAGTTGGGCCTTTTAGATTACAGTTTTGAATATAAAAACATTTGGGATTATCTTAAAAAGCTTGGGTGTTTGAAACCTAAAGGCTTGTTTGTTCATTGCACAGAGGCAGAATATGAAGACTTGGAGATGATAAGAAGCATAGATGGTAGTGTTGTTCTATGTCCAAGGAGCAACTGGTATATTTCAAGAAAACTACCTGATGTATATAAAATAGAAAAAAGCGGACTAAATATAGCTATAGGCACCGATAGTTTGGCAAGTAATTGGGATTTAAATATTTTAAACGAGATGGCTTTTTTGAAAGATCATTTTCCCGATATAAAAAGTGAAAGCATATTTAGATGGGCTACAAGCGGTGGTGCTAAAGCTTTAAGGGTTAAATTAGGTTTTTTTAAAGGGTTTTATGCTAAACCTTATTTTATTGCTGCCAACTCATCCAATCCTCTTGATGAGATATTGCAAAAGAGGGGCTATTTGCCCCTTCCTTATTAACGTTTGAGATTGAGTAATTCCTGTATCATTTGATCTGATGTTGTAATGCTACGTGAATTAGCCTGAAATGCCCTTTCGTAGATTATCATGTTGGTAAACTCCTCGGCCAAATCAACATTGCTCATCTCTAAGTGACTTGGTGCGAATGTTCCCCTACCGCCCGTACCTGCTGTTCCGATTAATGGAGCGCCAGAGTTTGCCGTCTCTGAATACATGGAGCCCCCTTCTTTCATAAGTCCTTCATTGTTTGCGAATTTTGCCATGGCTATTTGTGCAAGTGGATAGCTTTTGCCGTTTGAAAATATACCCACTACCACGCCGTCTTGGTTTATCATTATTCTTTGTAAACTACCGCCGGGATAACCATCCTGTGTTTGTGCTGTTGTTTGACTTGGTAGAGAGAATTGGGTTAAACCATCAAATGAATCTATATCCCCGAAATCTAAGTTTATAACCTGAGATGCCGTTCCGTTTCTCCAATCCACAGTTATGGCCAACGGGCTTGATAGATATACGAGCTTACCTGTTTGGTCGAATTGTATCTCTCCGTTATCATTTGACACCTCACCTGGCTCGGGAACTGAGGCTTGCCATGACCATGTTGTGTAATTTGTTATAGGATCGAATGACTTTTTCCTGAATGTAAATGTAACCGTATGCTTGTTTCCCAATGAATCGTATACATCTATGGATGTTACATGAACTGCAGCCTCAAATGGCTGTGATGTAACCTCAGAGCCATTTCCAACCAACCCAGACAAAGTTCCCATTATTGTAGCAAATTTTAGATTATTTGAGTAAACGGCTCCGATTACATGGTCATCTGTACTGTTATTTTTTATGACTATCTCTCCCGATGTTGGATCTATAGTAACCCAATCGCTGGAGGTAGATGAAGTTGCCCAGGCCTCACCGTTTCCTCCATTAACAATATCGTTGTTTATTTCTGCCCTTAGATCTTCTATAGTATGAAAATCATTGTTTGCAGTTCCTGTATCGGATTGAACATATCGATATGCATCATAATTTGCACCACCATCAAAGCTCATTGCAAGAACATCCCCTTTTGCTGAGAGAAAAGGCAGTGTTGTTCGTGTTTTTCCAGCCTCTATTGTGGCGCTTCTGCCCTCGCCACCCTCTAAATTTATAAGCCCATGCTTTAGATAGCTATTTAGGTCGTTTGTTGTGGCAATATTTGCAACGGTTATATCAGATGATGCTAAGTTTTTCATTTGAATTTCACCATCTGGGGTTATTGTAAAACTTGCTACCCTTGTTCCAATTGCTGCACTTACAGCATTACCCAAAGCCGAAGCAAGACTTCCCAAGGTATTGAAGTCCGATGGATAGCTAACAGTGGCAGTTGCTGTTGTGCCTCCATATGTTATATCTAAAGATATTGTTGCACCACTTGATAGCTGAATTTGATTGCCATTAATGTCATATAAACTACTAAAGGAGGTGCTGTTGTTTGCAAATGTTGCTATTGTTTTTCCAAGATTTATAGCCTCACCATTTACATCGAAGAGAACGGACATATCGTCTGGTTCAACAGTATTGTTATTTTCATCAACGGTTCCATGTGCTGGTGCCATTTCCTCTATTGTATCACCTCCATTTAGATTAGCTTTTATGGAGATATTTTTCGTTATTCCAGCAGGAACGGTTTTATCTTGGGGCACCACTATATTTTCTATGCTTGCAGCTGTGTTTATTTTGTGGGTTTCTTCGTTTGCAAGCCATCCCTGCACTATAAAGCCTTCGGGGTTGACTAAGTTTCCATCGGCATCAAATGAAAAATCGCCGGCTCTTGTATACCTATAGGTTTTTCCTCCATCATCGCTTACAACGAAGAATCCATCTCCCTGTATTGCAAGATCTGTAATTTTACTTGTAGCCTGAAGGCTTCCCTGGGAGAATATATTATCCACAACAGCCACAGTAGTGCCCAGACCTATCTGCGCTGCATTCTTTCCTCCTATGTTGCCTTCAGGTCCCGTTGCTGCACTCATAGTCTGGCTTAATACATCTACAAAATTTATTCTTCCTTTTTTAAAGCCTATTGTGTTAACATTTGCAACGTTGTTTCCTACAACGTCCATTCCTTGCTGTTCTGATTTTAATCCAGAAACGCCACTCCATAGCGATCTTAACATGGTTTTTTACCTCCTATTATCTTTTTAGTTGAATAGCAGTTTGAAGCAATTGATCGGCTGTTGTTACCCCTTTTGAGTTGGCTTCAAATCCCCTTTGATACTCTATTAGATTTACAAAAGCCTCTCCTAAATCTACATTGCTTGCCTCTAAATGATTGGAGAGTATCATACCTCTACCTCCCTCGTTTGCCACACCTATGAAGCCATATGAGGATAAAACATCCTCAGAATCTGCATTTGGTGTAGTTTTGAACATTGTTTTTCCTTCTCTCTTTAAACCTTGAGGGTTCATAAACTTAGATATTGCCAACTTGGCTATTGAGTATGAGTTTCCATTTGAATATGTTCCCATTATGTTTCCATCTCTATCTACAAAAACCTTTTGTAGGATTCCGGAATGTGAGCCATCCTGATCCTGAAAACTTGTATCTGAGTCCATGGCAAACTGTGTTAAACCTGTAAATTGATTGCCTTCATAGCCCCCACTGTCTGTATTCCAGAGGTTTATAAGCAGTTGTGTGGGTGGAGCACCGCTATTTAATGTTACATTTACGGTTGGTGATTGTGTGTTTACATCAAGCCCTCCATTTTTGTCGAAACTTACAACTCCTGTGTTATTGGCCACAGTGCCGTCGTTGTTGGGTAGACTAACTTCATATGCCCATTGATTTTGATTTATTCTGTAGAAGGTTACATCTATTTTGTGTTTGTCTCCTGTTGAATCGTAAAAGAATGAGTGGACGATGTGGGTGGCGGTTTCCATATTTTGGCTTGATATGGTTTCTCCTGGCTCTACTACTTGATTTAAATTTTCGAATACTGTGGTTAATTTCTGATTTTCTTGGGGTGTAGGGAACGTTGGGTCTTCAGTTGTTGGCCTTACTCTTATGCTTATATCATTGTTCCCTGTATTTTTTATTTTTACCTGTCCATCCTCAAAACTAACTTCTGCTGTTATACCGTCTGCCACTACATCAGATTGCATATTGCTCAAAAGGTCATCTATGGTTGTGAATCCCTCAGCTCCAGCACTTACATTTCCATCGTTGTCGTATTCATATGTATGCCATGTAGTTCCGCCGTCATAGCTTATTTGAAAATTATCCCCATCCTGTGCATTTAGTAGTTCGCCGTTGCTATTGAAAACCGAGTTAAAATTAACCCTTAAAGTTGGGTCGTTTGAAGTTTTTAGAGGTGAGTATTCGTCTACTTTGCTTGATGAATTTAAATTTGCCTTGAATCGAATGTAAGTTGAAGCAACGGCTGGAACATCTTCATAGCTTGATATATTTATAGGTTGAATAGTCCCCGTGGGTAGGCCTGTTGTGGGGTCTTCTGGAATATAATAGCCGGTGCCTTGCTGAGATTGTTCTGCTAACCATCCAACAACCATATATCCATTAGGGTTAACCAAATTTCCATCAGCGTCGAATGAAAAATCACCAGCACGTGTAAATAAATAAGAAGCGCTATCTTTACTTGATGGGTCAAGAAGAGTAAAGAAACCTTTTCCTTCTATGGCTAAATCTGTATCTTTGTTTCCTGTTATTAATGTGCCTTCGCTCATTATGGTGTCTGTTGATTGGAGTTTTACACCCAATCCTATTTGCATTGGATTTTCGCCCGGCATGCCTAATTTTTGTGTTTGGTATAGCAGTGAAGCAAATGTTGGCCTTGTTTTCTTATAACCTATTGTGTTTACGTTTGCTATATTGTTCGTTATGCTATCCACACCCAATTGTTGCTCAAACAAACCATTGCTTGATGTATAGAGTGCTCTTATCATCGGCTACCTCCCTCTGATATACTTTGAACCTCAGAGAGTGGGATGATTTTCCCTGTATCTGTTATGAGTATTGTTTTATCTGCATCGAATTTTACAGATACCACTTTTCCCACGCTTCTATCCAATGGCACAGGTACACCATCCCCGTAATCTGCATCTATCCTTACGCTGTATACGCCGTTTGCTACGCTGTTGCCTTTGTTGTCTTTTCCATTCCATGTGTATGAATGAGCCCCCGCTTTAACCTTTCCTAAATCTATATCTGCTATATCCTCACCCTTGCTGTTTGATATATGTATGGTTACCTTAGCATCTTTGCTTAAGGTAAAATTCACTCTATCTATATAATTTGAACTTACATTTATTTTATTTTCTCCTGTTGAGATGTATTTGCCTAGATAGCTTGCTGCATACTCTTTTGGATTACCCTTTAAATCTCCCATGAATTTATTCATCGACTTAGACATATTCATCAGCTGTTCAAGTTGGGAAAACATTGTATTTTCCTGAATGAATTGGTCATTATTCATAGGGTTTAGTGGGTCTTGATAACGTAGTTGCGCAACAAGTAATTTTAAAAAACCTTCTTTATCAATTGTTGCCTTAGGGTTTGCAACCTTATCCGAATTCATGCTTTCTGCAATATTAGCTTGATTTGCTATGCTTGCTATATCCATATCTTCACCTCATACACTTATATCTAAGCCTTTTTTTTGAACACCTATATTTATATTCCTTGCAAAATTTGGATCCTCTTGTTGAGTTTCAAATGGATAGTATTGAGAGAAACTAAATTCCTGTTGAGCATTGTGTTGGTTTTGCTGTCCAAATCCTCCAGAGCTATTTGAGAATTGATTGTTTAAGTTTTCATTAAATGAGTTGTGGACATCTATGTTGTTTATTTTTAATCCCTGTGATGTTAAATATTCCTTTAGATTGTCTATGTGCGTGGTTATTGTTTTGTATATATCTTTATTGTGAACGCTTATTGTAGCCGTTATGGATTTTGCCTTATCTAAAGCCACTTTTAATTCTATTTTTCCTAATTGAGGTGGATTTAGTGTTATGCTTAAACTCCTTGTAAATGGTGGTTTCATTTTTATTAGTTTATCTATGTGCTCTATAACTTTATCCATTGGATAAATTGTTTTTTGAGTTTGAAAATCCTGCAATTGCTGACTTTGGTGCTGTATATTAATGGTTGAAATTGTTGTATCATTTGTGGTTTTTTCCACTCTTGTTGGTTGCTCTATTTTTACATCTTTATACACATAAACTTTTTGGCTTTGTTTATTTTCTAATTCTGTTGTATTCGAGAACCCTTTTTTGATTTGATTAAATTGGCTTTTTTGTTGGATATCATTCCGGGCTTCTGTTAAGTTCTGTTTCTCTTTAATTTCTGTTTTCGGCAATTTTTTCTTAATCTCTTTTTCTGTTTTATCTTTTGTGCTTAATTTATCTGGTATCTGTTTTTGTTGCTTTATCTGGTCTATATTTTCTGTATCAAGCTGGATGTTTTTTGCCTTTGGCTGTGTCTGTTTTTGATTGATTACTGTCTGAGGTTGTTCTGTTTCATGTTGCAGTATACCTTTTACGCCTTTTGGTTTGTTTTCTGTTTTAATTTCTTGTTGAGTTTTGTTTAAAACCTCTTCTTTCTGGGCTGTAGGTGTTTTTATTTTTTCTTTTTGTGATACTTTTGTTAATTTTTCTGTTTTATCTGTTTTAATAGCCGTTTTTTTATACTCTTTGGTGGCTATCTTTGGACTTTTCTTGGTTTTACTTTCTTTTTGTGTTTTTTCTTCTACTTGGATGTTTTTTTGCATTTTGCCTTCTTTATGTATATGGGTTGCTGTTTTTGGATTGTTGAATGTTGCTGTTTGTTCTTTTTTATTGGAATGGGTTACTATTTTGGGTGTATTTTCCCTCATTATTTGGTTTTTTTGTCCATCTTTTTGTTTTATTTGCTTTTTGGCGGTTTCTTCTTTGACATTAGCAACTTTGGTTTTTTGATACTTTTCTTTGGATAGTTGTTGCTTTTTCTGGACTTTATTTTTCAAAACTATCTTGCCTTTTGAGTTTTCTTTGACTTTGTTGGTTTCCGTTGTTGCTTTTTCTTCAATGTGTTGGTTTTTTGCTTGCTGATTTATAGCTTCTTTAAAATTGTTTTGGATTTTTTGCTTATCTCCTATATGTTTAGGCTTTATTGAGGTTTTTGTCTTTGCTTGAGTATTTATATGCTTTCTATTTTGGTGTTCTACTCCAAGAAGCTTTGGCATTGTATTATGTGGTTTATTTATTTTTTCTTTTGCTATTTTATTTCTCTGATTGGCAGTTTTTTCTAAAGTTGCAGTCAAAACTGATAGGTTTTTCTCTTGGTTTTTTTCTGTTTCTTTTTTATCTTTTTTGTCCGATTTTTTTTCTTTAGGTGTTGTTTTTTCTAATATCTTTCCCTCTTTCTTTGTCTGGGTTTTTAGGGTTTTTTCTAATGTTTCTTTAAAATTGCTCGATGGTTTTTCTTCTTTTTGTCTTGATGTTGTCTGTTTTGATGTTATACTTTCAATTAAAGCTACCTTTAGCATTTTTCACCTCGCACTTTTGTGCTGATGGTTAATTAGCAAAAAATGTTCCTTTAGGAGGTTAAAATGAAACTATCTACTGCTGCTCAAATGAGGGAGATGGATAAAAAAGCCATTGAAACCGGCATACCTGATATAGTTTTAATGGAGAATGCTTCTATCAAATCTTTTTATAAAATACTGGAATATTACGGCAGTATTGAAGGGGCATTGGTTGCTGCTTTTGTTGGTGCCGGTAATAATGGCGGTGATGCTTTGGCTATTTCAAGGCATCTATATAACAACGGTGCCAATGTTTTTGTTTATATGCTGATTGATGAGGACAAACTCAACCCCTCACCCAAAACCAACTTTGATATAGTAAAAAACATGGGCATAGACTATAAATTTGTGCAGAATGACGATGATTTCAATGAGGAGCTTATCAGGGAGTGCGATATTATCATAGATGGTATATTCGGCACAGGCCTATCTAGACCCGTTGAGGGCAGGTTCAAAAGAGCTATAGAGCTCATAAATACCTCACCAGCGTTTATTGTCAGTGTTGATATTCCAAGTGGAATAAAAGCCGATACAGGCGAGGTTATGGGCGTAGCCGTTGAAGCCGATCTAACCCCTACATTTGCACTTGCAAAACCGGGTCATTTTCTATATCCGGGCAGGGAGTATTCAGGTGATGTTGAGGTTGTGGATATTTCAACGCCGAGGCATGTAATAGATGAATTTGACCCTAACTTTATAGCCCTGGATAAGGATGAGATATATTTAGATTTTAGAAGCCCAACAGCGCATAAGGGTAATTTTGGACATTTGGCTGTAGTTGGTGGCTCTTTGGGTAAATCAGGGGCCGTTATAATGGCTTCTAAGGCTGCATTAAAGACCGGCGTGGGTCTTGTAAGCGCTGTTGTGCCAAAATCTATAAATACAGCCTTTGAATCAAGGCTTCTTGAGGCTATGAGCTACCCTGCGGATGATGAGTCGGGCTTTTTCTCAGAAAACTCCATAGATAGCGTTGTTGAGTTTGTGTCAGATAAATCGTCCATATGTTTTGGCATGGGACTTGGTATAACTGAATCTACAAAAAAACTTACTGAGGAGTTACTTCAAATCAACAAACCTATGGTAATAGATGCCGATGGTTTGAATTGTCTGTCTTTTTGTGTTGAGAAACTAAAGGCAAGGAAGTTGCCGACTATTCTAACACCGCATCCAAAGGAGTTTTCACGCTTAAGGGGCATTCAGACAAAGGATGTGCTTAAGGATAGGTTGAATTTGGCTGTTGAATTTGCACAAGAATATGGCGTATATCTTGTTCTAAAAATGGCAGATACGCTAATTGCAACGCCAGATGGTAAGCTCTATATCAACACAACCGGCAATCAGGGCCTTGCAACAGGTGGCAGCGGCGATGTGTTAAGTGGTATGATTGGCGCATTTTTAGCAGAGGGTTATGATGCGCTGCAGGCAGCCTTAAATGGTGTTTATCTACATGGTTTGGCAGCGGATTTAGCCATTGAGGGTGGAATTACATACGAAAGTTTAACACCTTCTGATGTTATAGATAGAATAAACGAAGCTATAAGGAGTGTAAGGGAGTAATTCCCCTTAACAGGCTGAAACAGATAAACCGTCGTTTAAGAATATTCTGTTTCGGCCTGCCTCCTTTGCCTTATACAGCGCATCGTCAGCTTTTTTTATAAAGCTGTTTATGTCGTCTTTATCTGTTAGAGACGAAACGCCGATCGATATGGTTATGTGGATATCCTGACCATTTATGCTTATTGCTGTTTTTTCTGTTGCATTTCTTATCTTTTCTGCGACACTGCAGGCATCCTGAGGTGATATGTTTATTAAAAGCACAGAAAACTCCTCACCTCCAAACCTGCAGGCTATATCGCTCTTTCTTATGTTTTCCTTTATGATGTTAGCCATCTCTTTTAAAACCTCATCTCCGCTTTGGTGTCCGTAGGTATCGTTAACCGTCTTAAATTTGTCTATATCTATCATTAGAAACGATAAGGCTTCGCCGTTTCTTTTGCTTAGCTGTGCGTGGTGCTGAAGAAATCTGAACATCAACCTTCTGTTGTATAGCTTTGTTAGAAAATCCAGCTCTGCCTCTTCTTTTAGCTGTTCAATGAGTTTAGCCCTGTGTATGTTGGCTTTGATCCTTGCATAGAACTCCACAATTGAGTATGGTTTTGTTAAGAAATCGTCAACGCCGCTGTCAAATGCATTTTTCATTATTTCTATACCTTCTTCATCCTTAGTTGCTGTGATGCCTATGATCGGGATCCAGTTAAACCTTGAATCCTCTTTTAGGGCTTTGGCCACTTCAAAACCGCTGGCTCCGGGCAGGTTGATATCTAACAGTATTGTATCGACATTTGCTCCTTCAAGCAGTAATCTTAAGGCCTCCTCGCCACTGTAAGCGCTTATGGGCAGTATGTTTTTCTCCTTTAGCTGATGGGATATGGTCTTGTTTTGGAGTTTTGAATCCTCAACGACCAATACCCTGCCAGCTGAAAACCCATCAGATTTAAAAAACATCTTTATGTAATCGTAAAGTTCGCCCTGTTTGAACGGTTTTTTCAAATAATCAAAGGCGCCCAGATCAAACGCCTGATTTTTAAAGTAATCACCGTCGCTGGCTGTGAGCATAACGACCGGCAGATCGATAAGACCCAACTCACCTTTTATCTTTTTTATCAACTCCCATCCGTTCATCTCTGGCATTTCGCCATCTATTATGGCGAAGTCGAAATTTGGATCCTTCTTTAAATATTCATATGCTTCTTTTCCATCTGAAAAGATAACAACCTCAAAAGAGCTTTCAAGCTCCCTTTTTATCATCTTTTGAGTAAATGTACTATCATCGCAAACCAGAACTCTTTTCATGATTGCCCCCTTATTAGTTTGGCCATATCCTTTGCAAAATAGGTTATAATCAAATCTGCCCCAGCCCTTTTTATAGCTGTTAAGATTTCTATGGTTATAGAATTTTCGTCCACCCATCCCATTTTACCTGCTGCTTTTACCATAGAGTACTCACCACTTACATTGTAAGCAGCAATGGGCATATATGGAAATTGCTCTTTAGCTATTCTAATCACATCTAAATATGCCAAAGCCGGTTTAACCATTACAAAATCTGCACCTTCTTCTATGTCGAGCATTATTTCTTTGATAGCTTCATTGGCATTTCTAAAGTCCATCTGGTATGATTTTCTATCGCCAAATGCTGGAGCGGATTCTGCTGCATCCCTGAAAGGACCGTAAAAGCTTGATGAGTATTTTGCAGAGTATGACATAATAGCCACATCTTCAAATCCGTTTTCATCTAACGATTCCCTTATGGCTTTAACCATGCCATCCATCATGCCACTTGGCGCTATAATGTCGGCGCCCATTTTGGCATAGACATATGCTTCTTTTTTTAGAAGCTCAAGCGTCGGGTCGTTCAACACATTACCATCTTTATCTAAAATGCCGCAGTGGCCATGCGATGTGTATTCGCAAAGGCAGGCATCGGCTATGACTATCAAATCGGGTAGTTTTGATTTTATCTTGTTAATTGCCTTTGCAATAATACCGTCTTCTGCATATGCTTGGCTACCGACTTCGTCCTTTTTTTCTGGTATGCCAAAAAGTATTATGGATTTTATGCCTAAATCATAGGCTTCTTTTGCCTCTTCAACTGCATGTTCAAGAGATAACTGATAAATGCCTGGCATTGACTTAACGGGGTTTTTTATATCTTTACCCTCTATCACGAATATAGGATATACAAAATCGTCAATGGATAGAGTAGTTTCTGCAACCATATCCCTTATTATTTGATTTTTTCTCAACCTTCTTGGTCTTGTTATAGGAAATTTCATTGCTTTTCCTCCAATAATTCTTTATATAATTTTATATATTTTTCAACCATTTTATCAACGGAAAAGTTTTCTTTGACCAATCTATATGCATTTTCCACTATCTTTTTTCTTAAATCTTTATCCTCAAGTACGGTTTCTATAGCTTTTGCCAATATCTCTGGGTTATTCCTTTGAACCAAGATGCCTGTTTCTTTATCAAACACCACCTCGCTCAATCCGCCTGCATCTGTGGACACAACGGGTATTTTTAGAAGCATAGCATTCAATACTGCCCCACTTAAGCCCTCAAAATCAGACGGCAAAACGAATAGGTCAAACGCTTTTATGTAGTTTTCTATATCTTTTTTAAAACCTATGAGCTTAAATTTTTCGGCCATTTTTTTTCTTTCGATTAATTCTCGAATTTTATCCTTTAAGGCACCTTCGCCCACAACCAAGAACACAACATCGCTGCGTCTTTTTAAGACAATCTCTGCCGCTTCAATTAGGTTTGGTATGTTTTTTTGGGTTGTCAAAGCCGTTGCTGTACCAATGATTTTTAATGGTTTAAATTGATTCTTTATGTTTCTTACCTTTTCTGGATCAACCATTTTTTCTAAAAGTGGATTGGTCGAGGAGTGGATTACAACAAGCTCCTCAATGCCTATAGTGTGCCTTAAAACCTCACAGACATAACGGGCAACACAGATTATTTTATCTGTGATTTTATACTTAAACTTTGTAATTGGGTCCCCTTTGGGTTTGTAGTCGACTCGCCTGGTGTAGATTAACGGCTTATTTTTAAATATCTTTGCAAGTGCACAAATTGTATGGGCGTTAGAAGTGTGGGCGTGAATAATATCAAAATCATCTGAGATTTTTATTAGTTTTTTTATGTTTTTGACTCTGCTCTTTGAGAGTTTTATGGTTTTTATTCCAGCTTCGCTACATCTTAGGTATAGTTTATCTTCAATGCATGCTACGGCCGTATCTATACCTTTCTGGGCTAGTCCTTCAGCTAACCATAAAAGTTGTTGTTCACCCCCTCTAAAACCCTTTTCTGTGTCAACATGCAAGACTTTCATATCTTCCTATAAACCGCTCCATAGGCTTTTGATAAAAGTTTCTTTGAGTAGAGTCTAACGCGTGATTTAAACCAATCCAGGTCTTTTTTCCATACGCCGAAGCGTTTAATCTCAAAGGGTGAATCGCCTGGTGAATTTGAGCCGGGCTTTGTTGTGAATAAATATTGAAACCCAACCTCTTTTGCTATCTCTAAAGATAATGGAATATAAGCTCCCCAGGGCCATGAAAATGCCGTACATCTTTTTCTTACTTCATATCCAACCTCTCCCTTGGCTACTTCCAATTCTGCTTTTATCCTTCTTCTTTGTTCTTCTTCTGATTCAAATTCACCAATTTTATCTGTGCCTTTTTCTTTTTTATATTCATCGACAATCTTAAAAAGTTCATTCTTCCAATTAGTTTTTTTAAAGAAGCTTATGAAACCGTTGTCCATAACGTGCTGATATAATCTGTTTCTTAGCTCTTCGTCTGCTGTAAACTCTCTGCCCGCAAGCTCAGGTTTTCTTTCAAAGTCTGGCGTTCCAAATCTTTCATCGCCTTTTACCATTGTCCAAGCTGAAAGTTTATCTTTTGGGTGGTTAAAGTCTATGATTTTGTCTGATGCGTATATTTTCCTGTGGGTTTTGCTATGGGGTTGCATATCTATAATTCCACTTCTTTCCATCTCCCTTACTTCTTCCCAGCATAACCTTCTTACTGTTTTTATTTTGTACCCATTATCTATAGAATAGGTGGATGAGCAGTTGGGTATATTTTCTTTTTTTATCTTACCGTTCCAGTAATCCTCAAGGTTGAAACCGCAATACTCATCTTCCTCAATCGTCCATGTAACGATGAAGGCCATCGCCTTAAAGCCGTATTTTTTAAGCAGCGGATAGGCATATACCCATGTGTCTAAATACCCATCATCGAAGGTTATTAAAATGGCTTTATCTTTCCAGCTCTTTTTGCCATTTTGCAGATATTCCCCGAGCTGTTCTTTTGTAATACTTTCATATCCTTCTGCCTTTAAAAATTTTAGTTGTTCCTCAAATAACTCAGGTGGTATAGATAATACATCATCATCGTAATTTATGTGGTGATAAAGCAAAACCGGAATACTTGTCTGCATCCTCTACCTCCTTATTTAATCTCACTTTTTTATACTATTTTTTTTAAAGGAATGCTATTTTTCTTGCTTTGTTGTGTTATTTTTGTTAGAAACTCTAACATGTTGAGCGCAAAGAATAAAGAGATTGCCTCCATGTTTTCATCTATAGCTCCGACATACGACCTGCTAAACCACCTGCTGAGTTTCAATATAGACAAAATGTGGCGCAAGAGAGCTGTTTCTCTACTTGAAGGTAATTTATTTTTGGATGTTGCTACAGGTACAGGGGATGTTGCTATTCAAATTACAAAAGATAAGAAAGATTCATCTGTTATTGGCGTGGATTTAAGCTTAGAAATGCTAAAAGTTGGCAAGAAAAAGGTTAAAAACAGAAACATAGAACTTGTGTGTGCGCCGGCAGAATATCTGCCTTTTAAAGATAATACCTTTGATGGGGCTATCATAGCCTTCGGTATAAGAAATGTAGTTGACAGAGTTACTGCTTTATATGAGTTTAAACGAGTTCTAAAGAAAGGTGGTAGACTCGTTGTACTTGAGTTTAATACCCCCGTTAATAAATTTTTTGGACGGCTTTATGAATTTTATTCCTTTACTGTTATGCCTCTTTTGGGTAAAATTATTTCGGGTAATGTTCATGCCTACACTTATTTGCCCAATTCGATTAGGCGGTTTCCTGATGTTGAGTTTTTGAAGGGTATGATGGAAAGGGTAGGGTTTGTTGATGTTAACTATTTTGCTTTAACATTTGGCGTTTCCTTCATACACACAGGCGTTAAGCCTTAAAAAGAGGTGCTATGAATAAGGGTATTGAGTGCAAGATTGGATTTCATTTTTGTGGTAGTCAGGAAGAAAAGGAAGCTTTTGTGTATAAACTTAAACAGCTTGGTGGTGATGCTGAGGTAGTGATAAATGAGAATAGCAATTGCTGGGATGTTATTGTTTACAACCGTTTTTTTTATGACAGGGAGCAAGAAGAAGATTTTTTAAATGACGAGATATTCTTTCGGTGATATCGTTATCATAGGTTTTCCCTTTACAAATATGAACAATGCTGTTATGAGACCAGCTATGGTGTTGGTAGATATAGGAGATGAAGATGTTATCGTCTGTAAAATAACCTCCCAAAAAAGAGATGTAGATACCGATCTGTATATAAATAATTGGCGAGATAAAGGGCTTTTAAGACAAAGCTATGTTAGACTTTCAAAGATAGCTACACTTAACAGAAAGGATATTAAGAAAAAGATGGATAGATTGAACGAGGAAGACATAGAAAAAGCCAAAGATATTTTAAGAAAGCTACTTGAGCTCTAAGGAGGTGCAGAAGTGAAAGAAGAAATTATTCAACTTGCTGATAAAATAAACAAGATAAAGGAGTATCTTTGACCCGCCCAAAAGAAAAAAAGAGTTAGATGATATACAAAAACAGCTTGAAGATAGCTCTGTCTGGAACGATTATCAGCTTTTGCAAAATCTAAAAAGAAAGCAAAGTTCTATAGAACAAAAATTAAAGACCGTAGAGGAATTAGAGAACGATGTAGATACCCTGCTTGAATTGAGTGAATTTGTTGAAGATGATGAGAGTTATAAACAGGAATTGGAAGATAACATAAAAGAACTGACAAAAAAGGTGGAAAAGGCCGAAACGGAAACATTTTTAAGTGGTGAGCATGATTTTAGCAATGCAATAGTAACTATACATTCTGGGGCTGGGGGTACTGAATCCTGCGATTGGGTTTCGATGCTATTTAGGATGTATTCTATGTGGTGCGATAATAATGAATATAAAATAGAGGTTATGGATTTGCAGCCCGGGGATGAAGCCGGGTATAAGTCTATAACATTTTTAGTAAGTGGAGAGAAGGCATACGGGTATCTAAAAAACGAAAACGGTGTTCATAGACTTGTGAGAATTTCGCCTTTTGATGCCAATAAGCGTAGGCATACAAGCTTTGCTTCTGTTTCTGTTTTGCCTGAAATAAATGATGATACAGAAATTGATATAGACCCAAAAGATTTAAAGATAGATACCTTTAGGGCATCAGGTGCTGGTGGTCAACATGTCAATAAAACGGATTCAGCCATTAGGATAACCCATATACCTACGGGTATCGTTGTTAGTTGTCAGAACGAAAGAAGTCAACATAAAAATAAGGCTTTTGCCCTAAAGATATTGAAAGCCAAGCTGTATCAGTTGGAAGAAGAAAAAAAGAAGAAAGAGCTTGAGAAACTTGAGGGCGAAAAGAAGAAGATAGAATGGGGCAGTCAGATTCGTTCTTATGTTTTGCATCCTTATAAGATGGTAAAAGACCACCGGACAGGTGTTGAGAAAAAAGATGTTGCTGCTTTAGCGGTTTTAAACGGAGAGATAGATGACTTTATAAGGGAGGCGTTGAAGAAATTATGAGTGATAAGGTTAACGTGCAAGATGCTGAAAATAAGCTCATAGCACGTAGGATAGAAAAGCTTGAGGAGTTGAAAAAAAATGGTATAGATCCGTATTTTAATGGATTTGAGCCAGATAGTTTCGCAGCCGATTTACACAATGATTTTGATGGAAAGAATAAAGAGGAACTTGAGGATTTGTGTAAGTATGTAAAGGTTGCAGGCAGGGTTATGGCCTATCGCAGTTTTGGCAAGGCTGGTTTTTTAAAACTAAAGGACTTTACAGGTACAATACAAGTTTATGCAGAAAAGAAGAGTTTATCTGAGGATGACTTTAAGCTTTATAAGAAGCTGGATATAGGTGATATCATAGGTGTTGAGGGCGAGTTGTTTAAGACGAAGACAGGGGAGTTAACTGTTAAGGCAAAAAGAATTGTTATGCTAACCAAGTCCTTAAGACCTCTCCCTGAGAAGTGGCATGGACTTAAGGATAAAGAGCTAAGATACAGGCAACGTTATGTGGATTTGATTGTTAATGATCAAACAAGGCAAATGGTGATTGAACGCTCTCTAATTATAAATGCCGTTAGGGAGTTTATGATAAAGAGTAGGTTTATTGAAGTTGAGACCCCTATGTTGCACAAGCTTGTTACAGGTGCTGCTGCAAAGCCATTTGTAACCCATCTTAATGCGTTGGATATGACTCTCTATTTGAGAATTGCACCAGAGCTTTACCTAAAAAGGTTGGTAGTTGGTGGCCTTGAGCGTATATTTGAGATAAACAGAAACTTTAGAAACGAAGGAATGGATTTAAAGCACAATCCAGAATTCACTATGATGGAGTTTTACATAGCTTATAAGGATTACAATTTCTTGATGGACTTTACCGAGGAGCTGTTTGAGTATATTTTAGATAAGCTAGGTATAGATGATAGAAAGATTGAGTTTGATGGAAATACTATAGATTTTTCCAGACCCTGGAGAAGGCTTGACTTTTATGAGGGCCTAAAGGAGATAGCGGGTGTGGGTGATGATATATTGAACGATAAGAAAAAAGCTTTAGAATATGCTTTAAAGCTTGAAAAGAGTGTGGATGATAGTTTTAGCCATGAGAAGATATTGGCTGAAATCTTTGATGCCCTTGTTGAGCCAAAGCTTATAAATCCTACATTTGTTGTGGGTTATCCTGTTGCTATATCGCCGCTTGCCAAAAGAAATAGAGACAATCCAAATATTACAGATAGGTTCGAGCTTTACATAGGAACAATGGAAATAGCAAATGCCTTTTCTGAGCTAAATGACCCATTTGATCAAAAAGAGAGGTTTTTAAACCAACTTGAGGAAAGGAAGAAGGGCGATGAAGAGGCATCTATGTATGATGAGGATTATATAAAGGCATTGGAGTATGGTTTACCTCCTACAGCTGGTGAGGGTATAGGGATAGATAGGTTGGTCATGCTTCTAACTGGTAATAGTTCAATAAGGGATGTTATACTCTTTCCGCTTATGAGGGATAAGAAGGAAGAATAGTTATTTTTTCCAGAACGCTGGTGTAAATAGAACAAAGACGGTGTAAATTTCCAACCTACCGGAGAGCATCGCAAAACTCAAAACCCATTTGGCCGGGCTTGGTAGCCAAGCGTAGTTGTCAGTTGGCCCTACGCCACCAAAGCCTGGCCCTATATTTCCCAAGGTTGCGGCTGAGGCTGAAAGTGAAGTTAAAAGGTCAACGCCAAATGCCGATACCACCAAGGCAACAACAAAGAATGTGGCTATGTATAAAAAGAAAAATCCCGCTATGGAATAGACTATATTCTTTCTAATAGTTTGTTTGTTTATGGTTAGTGTGAATACGCCTTTGGGATGTATGTTGTATTTTAACTCATTTACTGCCTGTTTTAGAAGCGTATAAATCCTTATAACCTTTATGCTTCCGCCGGTTGAACCTGCACATCCGCCAACAAACATAAAGGTGAATAGTATAACTTTAGAAAGTGAATGCCATTTTTCATAGTCAGCGGTGGCATAACCTGTGGTCGTTACAATTGAAACAACCTGAAAAGCGCTAAACCTCAGCGAGTTTAGGAAATCTTTGTATATGGCTAAATTGTCCAGACTGACCAATAATACTGCTATAATAACTATAGCAGAATAGGCTAAAAACTCTTCGTCTTTTAATGAGGAAAACTTACCTGTTAACACCTTAAAGTGTATAGAAAAATTTGCTCCGGCAATGAACATGAATATGGTAATGACCCAATCAATATAAGCAGAATGGAAGTAGGCTACTGAGCTGTTTTTAGGTGAAAAGCCACCCGTTGCCATTGTGCCAAAGGTGTGTGTTAGGGCATCGAATAAATCCATACCGCCAACAAGCAAAAGCACAGTTTCAAACGCACTTAGCAGGATATATGCAAACCACAGATATTTGGCTGTTTCTGTTATACGTGGCGAGATTTTTTCTATGCTTGGGCCAGGGGCTTCGGCCTTTATGAGTTTTATGCCTCCAATCCCCAACATAGGCAGTATTGCAACAGCCAGAACAACTATACCCATTCCGCCTAGCCAATGTGTCAGAGAACGCCAGAATAGTAGGGATTTTGGCATGGCTTCTATGTTTTTTAAAATTGATGCCCCCGTTGTTGTAAATCCTGACATGGTTTCAAAGAATGCATCTGTGAAGCTCAAATTACCTATGATTACATAAGGTATGCTCCCAAATACCGATATTACCACCCAGCTTAGTACAACCAGGATAAACCCCTCTTTTCTTGATAGGCTTTTGGGTGGATTTTTTGTTAGAAGAAGTCCAGCAGAGCCGAACGATGCGTTAAGTGTGATTGTAATAAGAAAGCCCAAACTTGCACCGTCTTTGTAGTAAATCGAAAAAACTAAAGGCACACATAGAAATAAAGTCGTAATAATCAAAAGTATACTTATGAATCTGCCAATGAGTTTCAGTTTCATTTACATCTATATTATTTGTTCTATTTGTGTTATATGTTCCTTTTTGGTGAATATGACAGCTCTGTCGTTTTCCTTTATTGTGAAGTTTCCATCCGGTATTATACTTTCACCGTTTCTGTTTATCGCAACTACAAGACTCCCTTTTGGTAAGTCCAACTCTTTTAGTTTTTTGTTTTTTATCTTTGAATTATTTGAGACGACAAATTCGAGCGCTTCTGCTTCACCTCCAAATATTGAGTAGACCCCTACTATCTTGCCCTTTCTAATAAAGCGCAGTATGCTGTTTACTGTAGCGAGTTTAGGGCTTATTACTATATCTATGTTGAGTTTGTTAGACATGGCTATATAATTTGCCTTATCGGCCAAAGCTATAGACCTTTTAACACCCAGATTTTTTGCATATATGGCAGATAGTAGATTTATTTCTTCATTGTCAGTTGCTGTTATTGCCACATCAAAATCTCCTATATTTTCTTCTTCAAACAACTCTGCATCATCTGCATCACCATGGATTACAATGGCTTTTTTGCATATACTGGCAACCTTTTTACATCGCTCATAATCTTTGTCTATGAGTTTTATGTTTCTCTTTCTGCCAGAAAGACCTTTAGCTATAGTTAGACCAATATTGCCAGCACCAAATATGGCTATGTCTTTTATCCTTATTTTGGTTTTACCTGCAAGTTCAACTATATCATTTATAGTATCACTTTTTGCTACAACATATAGATAATCACCTTCTTTTACCTCAATAAAACCACTTGGTATTATAAGCTCTCCTTCTTCCCTTTTTATAGCAGAAATTATGAAATTCTTATTTACTCTGGTTTTTATCTCGGAGATAGTTTTATTTTTAAAAAGTGAATCCTCATCGATATGTATACCTCTCATTTGTATATCGATATCAAAGGTTATAACATCTGTTGATGCACCCAGGTTTACGGTATTTATTATAGTTTTTGCTGCCTCTATCTCTGGATTTATGATGAAATCTATTCCTATATTTTTAAACGACGAAAAACTCTGGGTGTATTGTATATTTCTTAGTCTTACTATTTTCTTTTCTATATTAAAATTGTTGGCCGCTACAAAGCATGAAACCATATTAACCTCATCTGAGTCCGTAACAGCTATGAACATGTCTGCTTTATCGCAGCCAGCTTCTTTTAATACATTAACATCAGTTGCCTCACCCTGTACTACAAGACAGTCGAGCCTTTCGCTTGCGAAGTTGGCTTTATCTACATCTTTTTCTATTATAGCTACATCCTTTTTTTCCTCACTTAGATGTTTTGCTATGTGAAAGCCAACCCCGCCAGCTCCAGCTATTACTATATTCATTAGCCGTATTTTTCCCTGAATTCTAAATATTTCTCAACTTCATATTTTGATCCTATAATTAGAGGTACCCTCTGATGCAGACTTTCTGGTTTAATGTCTAATATTCTCTGTCTGCCGTCTGTTGCCATTCCGCCAGCATTTTCCACTATAAAGGCCATGGGATTTGCCTCATAAACCAGCCTGAGTTTACCGTTTTTATTTTTGGAGTCTTCAGGGTATAAGAAAACCCCGCCTTTTAGTAGGTTTCTATGAAAATCTGCAACAAGTGAGCCTATCCATCTTAGTGTATATTGTCTGTCTGGGTGTTGTTTTATGAAGTTTACATACTCTTGAATTCCCTTAGGCCATCTAAAGTAATTGGATTCGTTTATGCTGTATATTTTGCCATATTCTGGTATCTTTATATCTGGATGGGAAAGTAAAAACTCACCTATGCTTGGATCGAGTGTAAACCCATTTACACCCTGACCTGTGGTATAAACGAACATAGTGCTTGAACCGTAGATTACATACCCTGCACAAACAAGACTCTGACCAGCTTGAAGTAGGGATTTTTCACAATCATTGTCGTCTAAGCGTTTATATATGCCAAATATTGTACCTATACTCACGTTTACATCAATATTGCTTGAGCCATCAAGTGGGTCAAAAACCACAGCGTATTTACCTTCTAGGCTCTTATCACTTACAGGTAGCATTTCTTCTATTTCCTCAGACGCCATTGCGCAAACCTTACCTGTAGGGTCCAGTGCTTTTACCATCTGTTCATTTGAATATACATCGAGTTTTTGCTGAGTTTCACCATGTACGTTTTTACTTTCAACACTCCCCAAGATGTTTACAAGTCCAGCTTTGTTTACTTCTCTTGAAATTATTTTAGCGGCAAATGCTATCTGTTCCAATATTAGTGTAAAATCACCAGCAGCCTCAGGGTATTTTCTCTGCTGTTGTAGTATAAATCTACTCAAACTTACAGCCTCAGACATCTTACGCCTCCCAAGGATAGGTTTTTTATCATTAAATGTTATCATTATGGAAGTCGTTTATCAATACAAACAAAAAAGGAGTGTGTGCCTCTCTTTAGAAGTGGGTCTTAATTAGAGCGGATACATTGGAGGGCAAAAAGAGAGGAAAAAATGAAGAGATGTGTGAACCCTTGCGGGTTCTTCTTGCAGGAAGGCTACCACCCCCACACTCGGCAGGTAAGTTTAATAAAAAGAACAGAGAAGTCAAGAAAAATCTTAAAAAAAAATAACAAAAATTTTTTATACAGTCTCTAATGTCTAATAAAAGCAAGTTTTTTTGATATAAAAGTTTTTACTTTTTCTCGATTTTTTATATGAGACTACTGTAATTTCAATATAAAGAACAATTTGAACAAAAAACTGGAATATCCCAGCTTGAAAAAAAACTTTGGTTTTGATAGTTTTTAGCTGTGAGAAGGGATTTGTTGTTTTGGCTATCCGTAGGTTACATAATTATTGTAGTTGTAAGTGCTGTCTTTGCAAACTATATAGCCCCCTATGACCCTTATGCTATAGACCCAAACAATATATTATCACCGCCGAGTCTCCATCATCTGTTTGGAACCGATAGATTAGGCAGGGATCTATTTTGTCGGGTTATTTATGCTGGAAGAATATCCATTGAGGTTTCTTTGATTGCTGTGGGAATATCTACACTGATAGGTGTAGCATACGGTGCTGTTAGTGGTTATTTTGGTGGTATTGTGGATACCTTAATGATGAGATTTGTTGATGTTATGCTCACGTTTCCTGTATTTTTTTTAATTCTGGCCATAGTGGTTGTCTTAGGGCCCAACATTTTAAATGTGATGGTTGTAATAGGTTTAACAGGTTGGATGGGTATTGCAAGGATTGTAAGAGCCGAGAGTTTAAAGTTAAGGGAGCTGGGTTATATTCAGGCTGCCAAGCTTTTAAAAAAAAGCGATGCCTATATTTTGATTAGGCACATAATACCAAATTGTTTATCACCTGTTGTAGTGTATGCGACTTTGGGTGTGGGTTCTGCTATACTTGCCGAGTCTGCGCTGAGTTTTTTAGGCCTTGGGGTTCAACCCCCTACAGCCAGTTGGGGAAGTTTACTTTCTGAGGGTAAAGATGTTATTGAGGTTGCCTGGTGGATGAGCTTTTTTCCAGGAGTTGTTATATTTTTAACTGTTATATCGTTTACGATATTAGGCGAGAAACTTAAAAGATAATGTTTCAAATAGATAGAAAGAAATTAAGGTATTTTGACTATACGCTCTTTTTGAGTGCCATTGCTATTTCTATTTTGGGTATTATCACCATCTATTCTACAGCAAACGGTGCTATATTTGCAAAAAGGCAAGTTGTATGGGTTATATTAGGTATAGTAGGTATGTTAATTGTTGCAAATATAGACCCAAGGCACATAAAAAGAAACGCTTGGATATTTTACTTAGTGGTTTTGGTACTACTTATTTTCGTTTTTGCAAGAGGGATGTTGAGTCATGGTGCCAAAAGGTGGATTGCAATTTCATTTATCCATATACAGCCATCAGAGTTTGTTAAAATAGCTGTGGTATTTTTGCTTGCGGCCTATTTCGATGAAAATCCCAAAACTGAACCCTATACGATGAAAGAATTGCTTTATCCTATGGTTGTTGTACTTTTGCCTGTTGTTTTAATAATAAAGCAGCCAGATTTAGGCACTGCGATTGCGGTTTTAGTCATAGCCTTAAGTATGATTCTTATTAGTGGGGTTAAAAAATCTTTAGTAGTCAAGGCTACAATAGCTGCCCTTGTTTTTATGCCATTTATGTGGAGTAAACTCAAACCCTATCAAAAAGATAGGATTATGGGGTTTTTAGACCCATACAGTGCGCCGACAACCTACGGCTACAATACAATACAGTCTGAGATAGCGATAGGCTCTGGGGGATTGTGGGGCAAGGGGCTACACCATGCTACTCAGACACAGTTGAGTTTCTTACCAGAAAGCCATACCGATTTTATATTTTCTGTTTTCAGTGAACAATGGGGGTTTGTAGGCTGTTTTTTTGTTATTGGATTATATCTTGTTTTGCTCTATCGAGCATTTGTTATAGCAAAATCGGCTGAAAATGATTTTGATAGACTTGTTTGTGTTGGTATAATTACGTACCTGTGGATATCTATTGTTTTTAATATGGGCATGACACTTGGTTTGTTGCCAGTTGTTGGAATACCGCTTGTGTTCTTTAGTTATGGTGGAAGCTCCACTATAACGGCGTTTTTTGCTGTGGGGGTTTTATTGTCTGTGGGTTTAAGGAGTAAGACATGACAAGGCTTTTGATATCATCGGATCCTTTTATATTGAAGGCTGCGAAAATAGAACAAGATAATCTGACCGTATTTGTGATGAAGCGAAAGGATAAGTCTGCATCTTCTATTGTTGGTAATGTATACAAGGGGATAATTGAAAATGTAGCTATTCAACTTGGAGCTGCGTTTGTCAATATAGGACTGGATAAAAATGCCTTTCTATGTTTGGATAAGCATTGTCTTGAATCCATAAGGTCCTTAGGAATAGAGATAAGAGAGAATCAAGAGGTAATGGTTCAGGTTCTAAAGCCTACAGTTTCTGCAAAAGGCCCTAAAGTTAGTCTAAATATAACAATACCTGGTAACTATTTGGTTTTACTTAAAGGTGTAGATTTTGTAGGTGTTTCAAAACACATAAGTGATAAGCAAAAGAATAAAGAGCTTAGAGATATGCTTTCATCTCTCAAAGAAGATGATATAGGTTTTATTGCAAGGACAGCGTCTCGTTTTGCCTCTTTAGAAGAGCTTGAGTTTGAAGCTCATCATCTAAAAAAAATAGCAAGGCAGATAGATAAAAGGTATGAAACGGCTAAGGCACCGTCTTTGATATATGAAGAACCTCAGTTGCCGCTAAAAGTTATTAGAGAGTATTGCGATGACAATACCGATGAGATAATCTTTGACGATATAGAAACATTCAAAAAAACAACTTCTTATCTTCAAGAGATGTATAATGCATGCAAAAACAAGGTAAAGTTTTATAATGGAGATAAACCTATTTTTGAATTTTTTGGTATAGAAGATGAAATAAGGCAACTTCAAAATAATGTAGTTCACTTAAAAAGTGGGGGTTATTTGATAATAGAAAAAACAGAGGCTTTTTTTGCCATAGATGTCAACGCTGGCAGCTACCACTATCGTGATTACAATGCCGAGGATGCAATTTTTAAGGTAAACCTCGAAGCAGCATATGAGGTATTTAATCAAATAAACCTGAGAGATTTAGGCGGGCTAATCATTGTGGATTTTATAGATATGAACAGTCAGGAACATAAAAAAAAGATAGAAGATGTTTTGTATAAACTGGCAAAGGATGATAAACGAAAGACCTATGTTAGCAAGATGAGTGAATTGGGTGTTGTTGAGATATCGCGGAGAAAGAACAATACAGATATATTTGATGAGATGTTTGAAAAATGCCCGGATTGCTACAATGGTGGGCTTGTAAAAAGTACCTCTTTTATATGTTCTGAGATATATCAGAAGATTAAGTATTCAAAAAAGAAAAAATTTAGATTAAAGGCAACCCCTGGTGTGATTGAGCAGCTTAGAAAGTATGTGCAGTTTGAAGATAAAAAAATAGATTATAAAATAAGTGGTAGTTGTAATGCTGAAGAATACGTGTTAGAGGTGTTGGGATGATAGAAAGGTATACAAGGAAAGAGATGGGTCAGTTGTGGACAGAAGAGGCCAAGTTTTCAAGGTGGCTCGAGGTTGAGATTGCCGTTGTTGAGGGTTGGGAAAGTATTGGTGAGATTCCTAAAGGTACAGCAGAAAGGATAAAGCAGAATGCTAAATTCAGCATAAAGAGGATTGAGGAAATAGAGAGGGTAACACGGCATGATGTGGTGGCATTTTTAGAGAATGTTAAGGAGAGTTTAGGAGATGAGGGTGATTTTCTGCATTTTGGCATAACAAGTTCGGATACAATTGATACAGCTATGGCTTTGGCCTTGAAACGCTCTGCTGAAATAATTATAGAAGACATAAAAATGGTAATGGATACATTAAAAAAAAGGGCTTTTGAGTTTAAGGATACACTTATGATAGGTAGATCTCATGGCATTCATGGTGAACCCATAAGTTTTGGCTTTGTGCTTGCTTTGTGGTATGCAGAGATGAAAAGAAACCTAAAGAGAATGGAAGATGCAAAGGAAGCTATATCATATGGTAAGATTTCTGGCTCTATGGGAACGTTTGCCAATGTCCCACTTGAGGTGGAGGAGTATGCTTGTAAAAAACTCGGTTTGAAACCTGCTCCTATTTCCAGCCAGATTATCCAAAGGGATAGATATGCCCAGTATATGACAACGCTTGCCATTGTGGCATCTACAATAGAAAAGATAGCGACCCAGATAAGGCACTATCAGAGAACAGAGGTAAGGGAGGCTGAAGAATTTTTTCACAAGGGTCAAAAGGGTTCATCTTCTATGCCACACAAAAGAAATCCTGTATTGAGTGAGAACCTTTGCGGTTTGGCAAGGCTTGTTAGATCAAACTCTATTGCAGCTTTAGAAAATGTTGCACTTTGGCATGAGAGGGATATAAGCCATTCATCAAATGAGAGAATAATTTTGCCTGATTCTAATATAGCCATGGACTTTATGCTTTATAGGCTTAATAATGTCATTGAGAATTTAACAGTTTATGAGGAGAATATGATTAAAAATTTAAATCTTACCAGAGGTGTTATATACTCTCAGAGATTGATGTTGAGGCTCGTTGAAAAGGGTGCAGATAAGATAGAGGCTTATGAGGCTGTTCAGAGAAATGCCATGGACTCATGGGAGAATGAAAAGAACTTCAAAGAACTTGTGCTTAGTGATGGCTTTATTAAAAAATATTTAACCAAAGAAGAGACAGAGGAGTGCTTTAATCCCAACTACTACATACGCAGAATGGATAATATATTCTCAAGAGTTTTTGACGAATAGTTTTATTTTTAGTAAAATTTATAAGTTTTGAATTTTTTTATTTTGATGTTCTTAAGAAGGAATTTATGACCAGTTTGACGTTAGAGTTCCTAAATAAATTAAATGATAGTATAATAATATTCAATGAAAATGGTGTTGTTGCTGACTTAAATAAATCAGCAAAAGACAAATTTGGTCTTGAGGTTTCAACTGATGTTCGTTCTATTTTAAAAGACGACGATAAGAAGATTTTTTTTGAGAACATCTTGAGTTTGGCCAAAAAGGATAAAGGTTATTCAAATTTCATGAGATTTTTAAACAAGGATGGAGACCTAATTTTTTGCTGGCTAAATGTTTTTAAATACAATGATTATTATGTTTTCGAAATCTTTGACTTAACGCCGATGGAAAGGAGGGCTTCTGCTATTGGTGATTCTGCTTATGCCAAGGTGTTAAAATATATGAGTCAAGGTATAGCTCATTCTATAAGAAATCCTATAATGTCTGCTGGAGGCATGTTGTCTCGTATAAAGGCAAAGCTGTCGCAGCAGGAAGATGATAAGCTTATAAACTACATTGAAATAGTTGAAAAAAGTCTATTCAGAATTATTAGTATAATAGCTAATATAGAGGTTGTGAGCAATTCTTTCCCGGTTAGTCTTGAGAAAATAGATTTATTGGAATTGGTTAAAGAATTATCGCTGAAATATCAAGACAAAGGCGTTGAGGTTGCAGGCGATAGTAAAACGGGTGTATTTGTGTATACAAACAGGATGCATTTGGGTTTTATTATAGATGAAATAATAAAAAACGCCATAGATGCTACTCAAACAGTTGAAAAACCAAAAATAGAAATAAAAGTATTTAAAAAAGGCAAAAATGCTTTTATAGAAGTGAAAGATAACGGTAAAGGTATTGAAGAGAATGAACTGCCCCTGACAACTATTCCTTTTTATTCGACAAAGCCGTCCAATATGGGTATAGGGTTATCATTGGCCAAGTTTTTAATAGAGGGATACCATGGGGGGGTTAACGATTGAATCAAAGCCTGCCAAAGGTACGAAGGTTACTATAGTGATTCCTGTGGAAAAAAGAGACGATATAAGGATAAAGCAGTTGTATGATTAAAAGGCTTTCAACGAAAGTTGTTGTATATACTACTACTCTTGTATTGATAACGCTTTTTATATTTAGCATGAGTTCTATATTTACCATAATGGCCCTAAAGAAATATGCACTTCACAAAACAGAGGCGATATTCAGGCAAAATGCTGATGAAAACTTAGAGAAAGAGGTTGTTTCATATGCCAAAATATTGAAAGGGGCTATGGATGCAAAGGAAAGTATATCTTATATGTTTGGTGAGGCAATAGAAAAGGAAATACTTTACAATAAGCACAATCCTTCAGATTTGTTGGAAAATGTATTTAATGAGATGAATAATGTTTTGGATATGAGAGTTATAGCTATTTTTGATGCAAATGGTAAACTTATAAATAAATATCCTAGTTTTGAATGCGTTGATGTTTTAAGAAAGCATTTAAATGCCTTTCTAACTTCTGAATCTATAAGAAAGATAAAGTATGTGGATTTTCACATAAATAAAGATGATAGCGTTTCGTTTTCATTTGTATATTTTGGTAAAGATGCCTCTAAAAAACCCATTTATATAGTTTTTGATTATAAACCATACGATATGTATTCACTTATAAGAACAGCCCAGTTGTACCCATACTCTCAGAAGTACCTATGGGTTATAAACAAAAAAGGCGTATTGATCTATGATCCTCCTTCAAAGCAGCACCCTTTGATAACTTTAACAGACCATGTAGATTTAACCGATCCAAAAAACGGCAAGTTATTGGCAGATGTGGTTAAGAAAAAGATTTTAAAAGGGGATACAGGCGTTGCAAGGTATATATTCAGAGGGGTGGATAAGTTTGTTGGATATACATATGTTGATAAGTATGGTTGGGGGTTGGGTTTAACGCTGCCAACAGAAATATTCTATAAGCCTATAAAGGACATATCAAAAGACATAGACTCAAAAACTATATATACACTCGCTTTATTTGGTTTGTTTAGTGTTATAATGATACTTTCTACTATAGTTCTTGCTTTCTTTATAAGTAAACGCATCACTGTTCCTATAAATGAGACAGCAAATGCCGTTGAGGCTATTTTAAAGGGAGATTACTCAAGAAGGCTAAAACCTTCAGGAACTGAAGAGATAGATAAGCTATCAGAGGTAGTCAATAGGCTTTTGGACTACTTTAGTAACAGAGAAAATAATGAAGGGGAGGGCAAGGAATGAGTGAAAATATGGAGGAGATGCAGGAAATAATACAGGATTTTTTAGTTGAGGCGGATGAGTTACTTGAAGAACTTGATGAAGATTTGGTTAGACTTGAAAACGAAAGCGATGATGAGGATCTGCTAAATAAGATATTTAGAGCTTTCCATACGATAAAGGGGTCTGCGAGCTTTTTGGGTTTTGAGAAGCTAACGGAGCTTACCCATAAACTTGAAGATGTTTTGAACAGGCTTAGGAAGTTTGAAATACATCTTGACACCGATATGATGGATGCCATCCTTGCTGGAGTAGATAAAGCCAAAATAATAATTGATGCTATAAAGAATGGTGAAGATCCCGAGGCAATAGATATAGTCGAAAACATTGAACAGCTTAAAAGATTTTTGGATGAAAACTATTCTCATGAAAAGGTAAGACAACCAAAAGAAGATGTAGAGGAAGAACAAGGAGAGGAATTAACTGAAGAGGAACTTATAAAAGCCCAAGAGCAAGAAATGATAGAAGAAGAGGGTATAAGCCCTGAGGAAGGGGAAGGTAAAAGTTCGGATGATATAGACGCTGAAATTGAAAGGCTCCTTGCTTGGAGGATGGAAGAAGATAAAAAAAGGAGGATGCAAAAGAAACAGCAACAAGAGGGTGAGCTACCTAAGGAGATAGAGAAAGATAAAAAAGAAGACGAAGATAAAAAGGATAAAGAGGAGGCCCTCAAGGAAAATCAGGTTAAACAAAGAACAAAAACAGCAGTGCTTAAGAAAACCAAGCCTGTTATAGAACAAACTATAAGGGTAGATGTTGAAAGGCTTGACGATCTGATGAATCTGGTTGGTGAGCTTGTTTTGGGTAAAAACAGGCTTGTTAGTGTAACTCAGAGAGCTGAAGAGAAGTTTGGTGGGGATGAAATAGTTGAAGAATTGAGTGAGGTAGCAAGTCAAATAACGCTTGTGACGACAGATCTCCAGATGGGTGTTATGAAAACCAGAATGGTTCAGATTGGTAAGGTTTTCAATAAATTCCCCAGAGTCGTTAGGGATATAGCAAGGGAACTCAATAAAGAGGTCGAGCTTGTTATAAAAGGTGCTGAAACGGAACTTGATAAGAGTGTTGTTGAGGAAATAAATGATCCGCTTGTTCATATCGTGAGAAATGCAATAGATCATGGTATAGAACCTCCAGATGAGAGGAAAAAAATTGGTAAGCCATCTAAAGGTAAGGTTGTTTTATCTGCATATCATGAAGGTAACTACATAGTTATTGAGACAAGTGATGACGGCAAAGGAATGGATCCAGAGAAACTCAAACAGAAAGCCCTGGAAAAAGGTCTCATAACCGAGACAGAAGCAAGACAAATGAGCAAAGAAGAAGCCTATGCCTTGATATTTAAACCTGGCTTTTCAACTGCGTCATCTGTTACGAATATATCTGGCCGTGGCGTAGGTATGGATGTTGTAAAAACCAATGTTGAAAAATTAAATGGAATTATAGAGGTTAAATCTGAAGTTGGCAAAGGTACCACGATAATCCTTAAGATTCCATTGACCCTTGCTATTATACAAGCTTTGCTTGTAAAGGTGGCCAAAGAGTTCTTTGCTGTTCCATTGGTTAGTGTTGTTGAGACGGTTAGAATCTCCAAAAATGATATAGATAAAGTTGAAAACAAGGATGTGCTTAGATTAAGGGACAATATAATACCACTTGTATATCTTGGTGATACACTTGGCATAGGAGAGAATAAACGTACTTTAGACGGGAAAGAGATTTATGTTGTTGTGGTTGCAGTTGCGGAGAAGAGAATAGGCTTGATAGTAGATGAGCTTATTGGAAGGGAAGAGATAGTTATTAAATCGTTGGGTAATTATCTAACAAACATAAAAGGCATCTCAGGAGCAACTATAATGGGTGATGGCTCTGTTACATTGATTCTTGATGTTGCAAATGTGGTTAATGAAGCGTCTATTATCACTACAAACATAGAGGATCATTTAATTGAGCTATATGAAAAAGAAAAGCCTGTAGTATTAATTGCAGCACGTGAATCCGATATGAATAAAGAGCTCAAGAAATACCTAAAAGATAGGGGCTATGAGGTTGTATCTGCCCATACGGATAAGGAAGCTTTAGATTTGGCCTGTGAACATATAGCAGATTTAGTAATGGTTGATTTGGGTATTTATATAAGCGATGGATATAATTTAGCCAAAACCTTAAGGGGTATGCCTGCATATAAAAGCACTCCGATTATCGGGATTTCAACAGATGGAACATTCGATAAGGAAAAACTCAAAGAGGCTAAGATCAATAAACTTATATTTGCTCCGTTTACGGATGATGAGTTAACTACAGCAATAGAAGCTGCTTCTAAAAAGAATATACTTGTGGCTTAAGGAGGTATAAATGACTGCACAAAATGTTGATTTATTCGATAAAAGCCTTGCGTTAAATGAAGATTTAGAAGAAGAAATAGCAAAAAAGAGCCAGAAATCCAACGCTATAATTATGAAAGATGAGTATGAGCAGGTTGTGGGTTTTATATTAAACCAGGAGCTCTTCGGTGTTGATATTTTGGATGTGGAGGAAATTATAAAACCTGTTGATTATACGTTTGTTCCCAACACAAAGCCGTTTGTTTTGGGTGTTATAAATTTAAGGGGAAAAATAATACCTATAGTAGATCTTAGAGTAAAATTCAGCTTCAAAATAAAGCCAATAAGTGCCGATACAAGGATTATTATTATATCCCACGAAGAGTATAATGTTGGCTTTGTTGTAGATAAGATAGAGAAGGTTTATTATATAGAGAAGAAGAATATAGAGCCAACACCACCAAATATACCCCCGAGTATAGAAAAATATGTAAAAGGCGTTGGGAAGATGCCTAAAAACATAATAACGCTTTTAAATATTGAAGAGCTATTGCACGAAGGTGGGAGCTTGTATTCAAAATCCTTAAGCAAGCCTGCGGAGGTAGAAAATGGCTGATAAGAAATACGAAGATAAGATAGACATCTTGCAGGTTGGAACCAACCAGATGGAGCTTGTTGATTTCAGAATGTTTGAATTAAAAGAAGACGGTAAAATATATGAGGGTATCTACGGCATAAACATAGCAAAGGTAAAGGAGATTATAAAATACCCAAACCTAATAAAAATTCCGAGTAAAGATTCACTGATTGAAGGAATATATAATTTAAGAGGAGAGGTTATACCTATAGTAAGTTTGGCTAAATGGCTTGGAATCAATGAACCTGCGGATATTAAGACAAAGAAGGTTATAATAACGATCTTTAATAATATAACGGTGGGATTTATTGTGCATGACGCCAAAAGAATCAGGCGTGTATCGTGGCGTTTTGTAAAGCCGCCGAGTGAAGTTCTTATTCATCAATACGGCAACAAGATAGTTGGTACAATAAATTTAGACGAAGAGCATGTTATGATAATACTTGACTTTGAAAGCATCTGTGAGGAGTTAGGTATATTCTCAGAGGATGATATCAAAAGGATCAGAGACACAGCCCTTGAGGGTTCAAAGGATAAGCAGAAGAAGGTTAAAATACTCATTGCGGATGATTCCGCCACAGCCAGGAAGATCATTAAAACAGCGGTTGAGCCTTTGGCAGAAAAGATCATAGAGGCCAAAGATGGCCAGGAGGCTTGGGATATGCTTAATAGGCTTTATGAAGAGACAAATGGGGATATAGAAAAGGCTGTAAATATAATCATAACGGATGTTGAGATGCCCAATATGGATGGCTATAGGTTTGCAAAGTTAGTGAAAGAGGATGAGCGGTTCAAAAAGATCCCTGTGATCATGAATACATCGCTTTCTGGTAATGCTAACCTTCAGAAGGCAAAAGAGGTTGGTGTTGATGATTTCTGCACCAAATTTATAGCCGAGGAGTTTACCCAGGCTGTGTTGAAACATATATAAGAGAAAGGAGCTTAAGGTATGTCGGCTAAGTTGAGTGTTGAATGGATAAACCCCTTTATTGAAGCAACAGAGGAAATATTGGAAACGGTTGCTATGATTACACCCAAAAGGGGACAGTTGGCTTTAAAAAAGGAAAGTACAGTTGAGTACGATGTGAGCGGTATTATTGGTATTACTGGTGAGGCTATTGGTTCTATAGCGCTTTCATTCCCCAAAAAAACAGCTATAAAGGTTGTGAGTAATTTTACCGGAGAAGAAGTGTTGGGTGTAGATAATGATACAGCAGATGCTATTGGTGAATTGACAAATATGATAGCTGGCAGAGCTAAAAAAATATTTTCCGATAAGGGTATAAAACTAAAGATATCTGTACCAAATGTTGTAATTGGGAAAAACCATACTATTGCATCACCAAAGGGAACACCTACTATAGTTATACCTTTTGAATCTGAGGAAGGTGAGTTTGCCATACAGGTATCGTTAGTTCCTAATCCATCGGAGGAGTAGTGCTATGGGTCATCAAGATGATATTGATGCATTGATTGCTGAGTTTAATAAAACTGATAAAAAGGAAGTTGATTCCGTAATTGATGAGTTTGTGGAAAAGAGTGAAGATGAAATTACAGAGAAGGCAATGAAGCCTAAAGCTGAAAAAGATGCAGCTGTTGCAAGTGAGAGTGAGGAGTCGGAGAAGTTAAGGGGAGTCAGGCTCCCGCCCAAGGAGCACAGGGTAATTGATAGACTGGATGAAATAAACAAGGAAAGTGAAGAGAAAGTCAATAAGCTTTTTGAGAAACTTGAGGCTATTTGTGCAGAGGTGGATGAAGTTGAAGGCATGATAGAAGAAATCAAACCCTATGTGAATAAGCATAAAGAATTTATGGATTTCTTTGTAGAGCACTTTCCAAGAACCGTTGTAAAGAACAATTATGAATACTTCAAAAATATCATAAATATATTAAATGACATAGAAAATAAGGTTAACAGCGTTAGGGATAACACTTACGAAGCTATGGATATATTGCAGTTTCAAGACATTACAAGACAGAAGATTGAAAGGGTTATTTCGGTTATTAAGGCCTTGCACGACTATCTCAATAACTGGTTTGCATCGTCTTATGAAGATGTTCAAAGGGCAAGGGTTGCTCATACCATCGTAGATGAAACTGAAAAGGAAAAGGTTGACCAAGAGGTTGAAGAAATAATAAAGCAAATGCAAAGGGGTGAGGTGAAATGAAGGTTATAACCATTGATGATTCTTCAACTATGAGGAGGATAATAAAGAATACATTAAAAAGAATTGGATATGGAGATGAGATATTGGAGGCTGAAAACGGTAAAGAAGCCTTGGATATTCTTGCAAGCAACGACGTGGATTTAATTATTACGGATTGGAACATGCCTGTAATGGATGGGCTTACATTTGTTAAAAAAATTAGGTCTGATCATAAATATGATGATATTCCAATAATAATGGTAACGACCGAGGCGGCCAAGGAGGATATTATTACCGCATTAAAAGCTGGGGTAAACAACTACATTGTTAAACCGTTTACTCCCCAGGTGTTGAAAGAAAAAATAGAGGCTGTATTGGGTTTAAAGGATTAAGTGATAGAGCTTAAGGGTGTTTACAGAAGGTACAAAAAGGGCTCATACTTTAAAAAAGAGTATGTGGAAGTATTAAGAGATGTCTCGATTGAAATAAATGATGGAATACACACAGGAATAATTGGAGAATCAGGGGCGGGTAAATCTACTCTATGTAGAATTATGAGCCTTCTTGAACTTCCAGATAAAGGTAATGTATTTGTAGATGGAGACAAGATAGACCGCAAAAACATCAAACGTAAGCGCGGGGTGGTCGGGATGGTTTTTCAAGATCCGATCACCTCTTTAGACCCCAAAATGAAGATTATAAACACGCTTAAGGAAGCATCAAGTAATGAGAATAAGATAAAGGATATTTGTGCTGAGGTGAATTTAGATGTAAGTCTTTTGGATAAATATCCCCATCAATTAAGCGGAGGTCAACAACAGAGGGTGGCAATAGCAAGGGCTTTATTGTCCGATGCTAAATACATAGTGTTCGATGAGTTTAGTAGTGCATTGGATGTTTCAACTCAAGCGAGGATTGTTAATTTATTGTGTGAGCTAAATAAAGATAGAAAGTATTCCTTTGTGTTTGTCTCGCACGATGTAAAACTCGTCGGCTTTCTATCCGATAAAATATATGTTATCTATAGAGGCGAAGTGGTTGAAAAGGTCGATGATTTATCTCATGTTACTCATCCTTATTCGGAGTTTCTTTTGAATGGTAGGTTCACTGATGATGGGATTGTAAAGTTTGACACATGTAGAAATGGGTGTTCTTTTTATCATCTTTGTCCATATAGAAGAAATAAGTGTTGTGATCAAAAACCTGAACTTTTAGAAATAGATAAAGGTCATAAGGTAAGGTGTTTTTTATATGATTGATATAATGTCTTTGGAATACGACGAACTTAAAAGTATATTGATAGGGCTTGGGTACGAAAAATATAGGGCTGAGCAAATATTTTCATTTTTATACAAGCAAAGAATTGAGGGGTTTGATGATATAACTGTTCTAAAAAAGGAAGTTAGACGGCAACTTAAAGAACAATTTTTTATATACAAGATAGAAGAAAAGACCTCCTATGCGGCAGATGATGGCACAAAGAAGTATCTATTCAAACTCAATGATGGTATGCTAATAGAAAGTGTGCTTATACCTATGGAGGCGAATAGGTTTACAATCTGTGTGTCAACTCAAGCAGGGTGTAGAATGGGTTGTAAGTTTTGTGCTACAGGTAGAATGGGGTTTAAGAGAAATTTATCAACTTCTGAGATTGTTTCTCAGGTTGTTTATATACTAAAGGTTAATAATCTAAAAACAGCTAATGTAGTTTATATGGGGATGGGAGAGCCGCTGGATAACTATGAAAATACCGTTAAATCCATAAAGATTCTATCAGACGATAGAGGTTTATCTATATCCAAGCGCAGGATTACACTCTCAACAGCTGGTATTACGCCGGGTGTAAATAAACTTAAGAAAGATTTACCCAACATAAATATGGCTTTGTCATTGCATAGTATTATATCGAAAAAAAGAAGTATGATTATGCCGATAAATGACACATATCCTATAGATGAAGTATTAAATGAGCTTAAGGATTTTCCAATGCCAAGAAGGAAAAGAATAACGTTTGAGTATGTTATGATAAAAGGCATAAACGATACAAAAGATGATTTAAAGGCTCTATTGAAAGTTATGTCTAACTTTAAATGCAAACTCAATATAATTCCTTTAAATAAGCACGATTTACTTGGAACTAAATTTGAGCCTACACCTATGGATAGGATAGAGGAATTTGCAGATTATTTGAGAAATAAAGGTATGTTTGTTACGATTAGAAAATCAAAGGGTTCAAGTATAAATGCAGCTTGCGGCATGCTTGCTACTAAAGCCTCATAGCCCTTTGGTGTAGATATGGGTTAGTGCTACAGCTAATGCATCAGATACATCAAGCGGTTCATCTTTTAGATTTATGTTCAATGTTTTTTCCAAGACAAACCTTACCTGATTTTTATCTGCAGCGCCATAACCGCATATAGCTTGTTTTATTTGTCTGGGTGTATATTGAAATACTTTAAGGTTATTCTGTTTTGCAGCAATGATTACTGCCGCTTTTATCTCGCTTAATACCATTGCAGATTTTATGTTCACTGAATAAAACGGGCTTTCCACAACAACTTCATTGGGTTTAAAGTTTTTAATTGCATTGTCTAAAAACTCAAAAACTCCAAATATTTTCTCCTCCTGGGATGTTTTTTGCTTGAATTTTATAAAATCAAAATCTGTTTTCTTGGTGGTTGGGTCAATAAAACCGCATGCGGTAATAGAACTACCCGGATCCACCCCTAATATAAGCATAACGGGTATCAACTCCGAGTATTCTTTTGGCTCCTACGAACCTTTTCCAATAATATCTATCAAAGCGCGATACTTTTACTCCGCTCCTTCTTCCGGCGGCATGGATAAATCTTCCTTTTCCTATGTATATAGCAACGTGGGTTACTCTTGCGTAGTTCATGGTATGAAAGAAAAGCAAATCACCAGGTTGGAGCCTCTTTACAGATATGGGCACACCCGCGATTCTATATTGCTCCTCAGCTGTCCTTGGTAGTTTTACATTGAATTTTGAGTATATCTTTTGAACAAAACCAGAGCAATCAATACCATGTCTTAGGCTGTTTCCCCCAAATTTATAAGGCGCTCCTATGAATCTTTCTGCATATTTTATGAGTGCGTGTCTTTCCTCATTTAGGATGGAGTATCTTAATTTTAATTTCTCACTTTCTTTTAGATTTAGGCTTGGCACAAACAATACCTGGCCTATGCGTATATTTCTGCCTGTAATATCATTTATGGTTCTTATTATGCCTACGCTTGTATTAAATTTTTTTGCTATTTTCCATAGAGTATCACCTGATTTGACCTTGTAAACCTGAGAGTAAACAAGGTATTTTGGCGGGATAAATAGATTTTGTTTTCTGCTTAGAATTATCTTTTCTGTTAAATCCTTTGGTATAACAACAAGGTCTCCCGGCTTTATTATATTTCCCAATTTTGGATTCAATTCTCTTAATCTTTCAAGCGCCAAGCCAAACCTATTTGCTATGCTTCTTAGTGTATCCCCCCTTGCAACTATGTAGTATCCATCGCCGACCTCTCCAGGATTAGGTGTCCTTTTCACTTGCATATGCTTAGACGGTAGCCTTATTCTTTGTCCTGGCCTAATTTTTAGCCAATCAATATTGGGGTTTGCCTTTTTTAGTTGCCCGTACGTATAATTAAGTTTTTTTGCTATTTTTATTAGGCTATCCCCTGGTTTTATTGTGTAAAATTGTTCGGAGGCTACTTTACGGGGTGTTTGTGTTTTTGTTAATTTCTCTTTAGCTTGAACTTTTTGGATTTGTTTTTGTTCTTCATTATGTAGTATTTGTTCTTCTGTTTGAAGCGGAGCCTTAACGTATGCTGTTATGGTTTTATCAGGTAGGGCAATTTTGTCTTTGGGTTTTATCTTTAGCCAATCAACGCCTGGATTTGCCTTTTTTAGCTCACTATAGGTGTAGCCCAATTTTTTAGCTATCTTTATTAAGCTATCGCCCTTTTCTACAGTATAGAACACCTTATTTCCATTAATGGGAATGATTATTTTTTCATTGGGTTTTATCTTTAGCCAGTCAACTTTGGGGTTGGCCTGTTTAATTAGATAGGATTTGATATTAAATTTGTGTGATATCTTTATTAAAGAATCACCTTTTTTAATTATGTATATCTGATTTGCAAACGCAGAGACTTGCAAAAGTAATAGAATCAGAAGGATTCTAAAAGCATACATGTGAAATTTATACAAAATGAAGCCATTCTTTGTCAATCTTAAAAGATAATATTCACCAGATAGGTCCAAACATACTTACCACCCAAGGAGCTTCATTCAAACTCAACCGCTTTATTGATTCTTTTGAAAAATGAGTTATCTAACCCTATACTTTACCCACTCAATGCTCTGTTTCTAAATCCTAAAAAGACTCATGTTCTGTTCTTCTTATAATCTCATCCTGCAGTTTTTCGTTTAGATGGCAGAAGTAATCGCTGTATCCTGCAACCCTGACAATCAGGTCTCCGTATTTTTCCGGGTGTTTTTTAGCATCCTTTAGTGTCTCTGCGCTAGCAACATTAAACTGCACATGGTGTCCATCAAGCTTGAAGTATGTCCTTATCAGCCTAACCATGCCATCAATGCCCTTTTGGTCTTTTAGTAAGTCTGGTGTGAATTTTATGTTTAAAAGCGTTCCGCCGGTTTTTATGTGATCCATTTTGGCTGCTGATTTCAACACAGCGGTTGGACCGTTTTTATCCATGCCTTGAACAGGCGATATGCCCTCCGATATCGGCTCAAAAGCCAATCTTCCATCCGGTGTTGCGCCTATCTTTGAACCAAAATAGACATGAACGGTTGTTGGAAGCATGTTTATTCTGAACTGCCCACCCTTGTATGTTGGCCTTCCGTCTATGTTTTTGAAGAACTCCTCAAATACCTCTTTCATTATGCTATCCGCATAATCATCGTCGTTTCCATATTTGTGGGTTTTGTTTATGAGGATTTGCCTTTGGATCTCAAATCCCTCGAAGTTTTTATCAAGCATCTCCTTCAGTTCCTTTTTTGTAAATATCTTGTCCTCAAACACCATCTGTTTTATTGCAGCAAGTGAATCTGTGATTGTGCCTGTGCCTACGCCTTGAATGTATGATGAATTATACCTTGCACCGCCGTTGTAATAATCCTTGCCTTTCTTGATGCAATCATCGATTAAGATTGATAAAAACGGAGCCGGCATGTGCTTTGCGTAAAGCCTCTCAATTATTAAGTTGCCCTCTATCTTTATGTCGATGAAGTATTTTAGCTGCTTTTTAAAGGCATTCATGAGGTCTTCGAAGCTTTTAAAGTCTTCAAATCTTCCTGTTTCTAAGCCTATCTTCTTGCCCGTTAAGGGGTCAATGCCGTTATTTAGCGTGATCTCCAAGACCTTTGGTATATTAAAGTATCCCGTTAGTGTATAGTTTTCCTTGCCGAACGCCCCGCTTTCCACACAACCGCTTGTGCCTCCGCATCTGGCATCGACAATATCCTTACCCTGCCTTAGAAGTTCTTGAACAACAGCATCGGAGTTAAAAACAGAGGGCTGACCAAAGCCGGTTTTTATAATATCGATAGCTCTTTTGATGAAAGCGTCCGGGTTTTTTTTACTTACATGGATGGATGCGTTTGGTTGAACAAGCCTCATCTCCTCCACTACATCTAAAAGCATATAGCTTAGCTCGTTGACATTATCAGAGCCATCCTCCTTTATGCCTCCTATGTTTATCTGGGCAAAGTCTGTGTAGGTTGAGCTTTCCTCAGCCGTTACGCCTACCTTTGGCGGGGCAGGGTGGTTGTGGAACTTAACCCAGAGGCATTCTAAAAGCTCTTTGGCCTTTTCCTTTGTTAATCTGCCCTCTTCTATGTCTTTTTTGTAAAATGGATACAGATGCTTATCTAGTTTGCCGGGACTGAAGGCATCCCAGCCGTTTAGTTCTGTGATCACGCCAAGATGGACAAACCAGTAATACTGCAAGGCTTCGTGGAATGTATCCGGTTTGTGCGCTGGAACCTTGTTGCAGATCCTTGCGATCTCTAAAAGCTCCTTTTTCCTTTGGGGGTCGCTTTCATTTTCTGCGAGTTCTTCGGCCTTTTTGGCGTATCTTTTTGCAAACTCTATGATGGCATTTGCCGCTATCTTCATGGCTTCAAGCTCTTCCTTTTTATCCAGAGCCTCTTTATCAGCTTCGGGGTTTAGTTTTTTTAGCTGTTCATCTATCTCTTTTATGAAATCCAGCATACCCTTTTTATAGATCTTTCCATCAAGAACCGTATGACCCGGTGCTCTTTGCTCCATAAATTCTGTGAATACACCAGCTTCAAAAGCATCCTTCCATCTTTGTGGCAGGCTTTCAAACATCATATCCCTTATGGTCTTACCTTCCCAGAATGGGATTATCTCCTCGTTGTATATCCTTATAACCTCATCTGAAACCTTGTATGAGACCTTTGGCCTGTCGTTTAGCGCTCTTAAATCTTCCTCTTTGTGAAGGTTGATCTCTGGATATGTGGGTGTAGCCTTGGGTTCTTCTCCTCGCTCCCCAACGATCAACTCACCGTCGTTTATGACGACCGTTTTGTTTTTTAATATGTATTCAAATGCCTTTGCTCTCTTTATGGGGATTGAGGTTTCCTTGCAGTTTTTGTAAAACTCCGTTAAAAGCTTTGCCCTTTCAACCGATATCTTTTCAACCGCTTCAATAGATTGCCTTCTGAGTTTTTTTATCCTATCGTTCATGCCCCTTTCTTCTTTTACTACCTTGGTATAATCTATAATTTTACAGGCTACATCTTTCATATCTAACCCCCTATGTTTACTTTAAAGCCTTCTTTTTGAAAGGTTTCTTTAAGTTCCTCCATTTCCTCATCGCTTGGTTTTTTAATATCCCCAAGCAAAAACGGCATCTTCAGCCTTTTGTATTTATCCACCATCATGGAATGATACGGCAGAAGGTCAACCGAGACAACATTGTTTAGCTGTTTTAGAAATTCTATTGTTGCCTTTATGTTTTCCTGATCGTCGTTTATTGTTGGTATGATGGGTATTCTTATTGCAATTTGTGCACCTTTTTCATCCAGTGCTTTTAGGTTTTTGAGTATTATTGTGTTATCAACGCCTGTGTATTGCTTGTGTTTGGCTGGATCCATAACTTTTAAATCATATAGATACAAATCTATAAACTCAACCGTTGATAAGAGCTTTTCCTTGTCTGTATAGCCTGTTGTATCAAGGGCTAAGTGCAGATGTTTTGCCTTTAAACCCTTTATTAATTCCATTAAAAACTCATATTGAACAAACGCCTCTCCACCGGATATGGTGATACCACCACCCTCAAAGAATGCAGAATCCTTTGTTAGCTCCTCAATCAGTTCATCTGTCTTGTAATATTGCCCTACAACCTCTAAAGCGTTTGTGGGACAGCTTTGCCAGCATTTGCCACACATTGTGCAGCGTTTTGTGTTTATCTCTATCTTGTTGTTGGTAAACGATATAGCATCCTCTTTACAAACCGCTTTGCATGTAAGACACCTGATACATTTCTGCTCATAATAGATTATCTGCTGATACGGTTTCTGGCTTTCCGGATTATGACACCACAAGCATCTCAGAGGGCAACCCTTAAAGAATACGGTTGTTCTAACACCAGGCCCATCATGGATCGAGTATCGTTTGATATCAAAGATTAACCCTTTCATTTTTAGCACCTTCCTTGATATCTGATATATCACATATCCAAGTAAAAGTCAATAAATTAACACAATGTCTATGTAAAAAACTTCTACTTCTTCTATTGGATATAACATAGCAAGTGCTGCCATAAAGAAATATGCCAAGGTGCAAATGTGTTTATTCATTTTGAAAAAACTATTAGTCATATATGGATTATATTTTTTTCATTTATATTACTTAGTAATTTTATATTATCATTTATCTTCATCTTTACATTTATTTTATTGATTAGTAAAATACATTTACCTGAGAAAGGTGCGAGTATGCAGATTTTATTTATTGTTACATTAATTCTATTTTCAGGGTTTCTTTTGGTTTCTCATAAAAATGTAAAGAGTGAAAAAGAATTTACAGTTGCAGGCAGGGGTCTTTCTGCCTCGGGTGTGTCATTTGTGATAATCGGAACGCTGGTTGGCGGGGCATCGACTATAGGAACTGTGCAACTTGCCTACACCTTTGGACTTGCTGCCTGGATATTTACACTTTTCAGCGGCATAGCATGTCTTGTTTTAGGCCTTTTCTTTTCTAAACTTTTAAGAGAGGAAGAAGTTATAACCGTATCTGAGCTTATAGGCAACAGATTTGGGAATAAGGTGCAAAAATATTCCAGTTTTCTGGGTTCTTTTGGTGTGTATATACATATTGTTGCCCAGTTTCTTGCAGCTATGTCTATTATTCAGACGGTGTTTAGTTTTGGCAGATTCACCTCCATGTTTGCCGTTTTCGTTTTGATTTTAATATTTGTAGTAAGTGGTGGCATAGTCAGTTCATCGTATGTAGGAAGAATAAAGGTGTATCTACTTTATAGTTTAATGTTATTGGGCGCTTTTATAGCTTTACTAAAGCAGCATGGCCTTGTTAGTTTAATTGAATTAATACCAAACAAAAATATGCTTAGCTTGTTTTCTTATGGCAAATCCAAAGCTATAGGAGATATGTTTTCCATGGTAATAGGGGTTTTGTCCACCCAGACCTACCTACAGGCTATTTTTTCAGCTAAGGATGTAAAAACTGCGAAAAAGGGGGCTTTTTTGAGTGCAGCCCTGATACCACCCATAGGTATTTTTGGTATAATTATAGGAATTTACATGCGCATACATTATCCTGAGCTTGCCCATAACACAACCCTGGTTTTTCCTTATTTTATAAAGACATATTTTCACCCTATCATAGCTGCTATTTTTATGGCTGGTCTTACGATAATAATAGTTGGAACGGCATCTGGTTTGACTTTGGGGGTTACAACAAATATGTACATCGATATTTTAAAAGATGGTCTTTTAAAAAGATTTAAGGTTAAAGAAGTACTTAAATTAAAGTTGATAGCATTTATTGTGCTTGCTTCCTCTATGGCTATTGTACTTTTGGGATTGGATTCGAGGATTTTGGACTGGAGTTATTTGTCTATGGGTATTAGGGGTTCTGCTGTTTTTGTACCGCTTTTTATGATACTTTTGATTAAGGATAAAAATCTTTTAAGTAAACTTTCATTTATCGTTTGGCTCTCACCTGTTGCTTATCTGATTATTGCATTAATAACGAGGCATTGAGTATTTTAGTCTTTAAAAAGTGTCTGCTTTTTTGGTCTTAATATCAGATTAAATATAAAAGGTGACAATATACAGCTTATAGCTGCAAGTATGATTATTGCCGAATTTATCTCCTTGCTGATTATTTTTAATTTAGTTCCTATAATGCTTGCTGCAATTATCAAACTCAATCTTCCGCTTAACAAAACTCCCCCTGCTAGAGTTTCTTTTAATGAGAATCTTAATATGAGAGGTAGGCTTGCTATGGTTTTTATAGCTATCGCCCCTACAATTGTTATAATTATGAAGTGCAAGCCAGTCTCTGATTTTAAAGGTATGGTTGATTTTGCTCCTTGGTATATAAAAAACAGAGGTATAAAGAATCCATATCCTATAGCATCAAGCTTTGCCCTTAGGACTTTTACCCTATTTTGATTTATGGTCGATATGATTATGCCAGCAATAAAGCTGCCAAGAATAATTTCTATGCCCAATTTTTCAGACAAAAACATAAACAGGAATAGAATAGCAAACGACCCCCTTATACCTATCTGTATGTGCGGTTTGTATTGGACCATTTGTATTGATTTTGCTAAGTTTTCATTTTTTGGAACTTTTTTTATGAATTTTACAAAAAGAAAAACTACGGCTATAAATAAGAAAAATATTAAAATTTCTGCAGTTATTCTGTTTTTATCCTCATAAGCAGAAAAAATTGTTATGGCTATAAGCGTTAAAAAATCAGCAAAAAACGCGGCATATAAAAGTGTCTGTTTGTAGGTATTCTTTAAATCATTTCGCGATTTTAATGTGGGAAAGACTATAGCTACGGAGGTTGTTGAAAATATCAGAGTCATGTAAAGTATACTTTTTGAACAGTTGAATGTTTTTGTAAGGAATGATGAAAACAACCACGACATTATTGCTGTTAAGATAAAAATCATTCCAGCCAAGGAATACGGCGAACTTATAAGGCCTCCAGCGTGTTTCTTAGTATTTATTTGCGTTTCCAGTCCTCCTAAAAACATCAAAAAGGCAAGGCCAAAGTTGGATAAAAATTCCATGGTCTCAGAGCCTGTATGTATGAGATTTAAACCGCTTTTACCTATTATAAAACCTACAAATATCTCAAAGGCGACAGATGGTACAAGTTCTTTTGTTATCCTTGTAGTTAGTATGGGTATTAGAAAGCTCAAAATCACAATAAGTGTTAAAGAATCAATCATAAAAGCTTTTTTATAATGGGTATAAAATTATTTAAGATGCGGGCTGTTGCTCCCCATATTATTTCGTTGTTGTATTCAAGTAGAGGTGTTTTTCTTTTTCTGTCCCGGTATTTGTATTCTTTGTATTTTATAGGTGAATTGTCGATTAGATATACAAGTGGAATAAATAATAACTTTTCAACCTCTTTTTTGTTTATCTTAAATGGTGGCCGTCTATTTACAACGCCGACAAATGGATAAATCATAAAATTTGTGGTTAGTGTTTTTGTTGGTTCAACAGCACCAATTATTTGAATATCATCTTTATTTATGCCTAACTCTTCACATGTTTCCCTTATGGCTGTATCAAGAAAACTTTTGTCTGATTCTTCCCTTGAGCCTCCAGGAAATGAGATCTGTGAGGGGTGCAGCCTATCGTATGATGGTTTTTTCTCAAAAATTAAAACCCACTCACCATTAAGATTAAGAAAAGGTATAAGTACTGCTGATTCCTTAGCATTGGTTTCCTTTTTGGGATATTCCTTTGGCAGAGCCTTTTTTAATTTTTCTATTAACATAATAAAATTATACAAAAGAGGTATGCTTTTGGGTAGATATTTGTTGAGTGTTGGTGTAGAATTTAAATATGAAAGTGTTTTTGATTGATGTGGATAACACGCTTTACCCACCTGAAAGCGGGGTTTTTGACCTGGTTGATAAGAGGATCAACCGCTATATGATTGAATTTTTGGGCATGGATGAGAAAGAGGTTCCAAGAAAAAGAATAGAGTATTGGCATACCTATGGAACAACCATGGCTGGTCTAATGAGACACTACAATATAAACCCCCACCATTTTTTGGAATATACCCATGATATAGACTTAAAGGGCCTTATAAAACCCAACCCAAATCTAAGGCAAAAATTAAAACAGATGGAGGCCGTTAAGATAGCTTTTACAAATGCCCCTTTGAAACATGCAGAAAAAGTGCTCTCCTTGCTTGGAGTTGAGGATTTGTTTATAGATATATTTGACATCATTAGTGCAGATTTTATAGGCAAACCGCATAAATATCCATATGTTAAGATAATTAATCAAACAAAAGCAGAAGAATACATTATGGCAGATGATTTTGAAAGAAATATAGAAACAGCAAAGTCGTTAGGCATTTTTAGCATACACGTAGGAAAACAGGCCTCAAAGGGTCATATAAATGTGGAATCTTTTGAGAAAATACCTTTGGAGATTATCAATTACCCATAATCAGTAGAATTTCTCTAACAATACTTGCAGCAACTACCGAAGAGACGCCTGTTGGATCGTAATGTGGTGATAGTTCTACTACATCTGCGCCAATTATTTTCTTCTGTCTTAAAAGTTTAAGAAAGCTTAATATCTCTTTGTAGGTAATGCCGCCTGGTTCGGGTGTTCCTGTACCTGGGAAGATCGATGGGTCTAATACATCCAAATCAACTGTAAGGTAGATTGGTTTATCACCTATTCTTTTTAAGAATTCTTCTGCCTTTGATAGGTCAAAAAGACCCATGTTTACATCTCTATGGGGTAGGAGCTTGTCTTCTTCTACCATGCTTCTTATGCCGAGCTGATAGAGGTTCTCAAAACCTACAATTTCTGAACAGCGTCTCATAACGGTAGCATGAGATAGGCTTTCCCCTCTGTATGAGTCTATAAGGTCACTGTGGGCGTCTAATTGGACTATGGCAAACTCCTTGTACTTTTTTGCATAGGCTTTTATTAACGGATAGGTAATCAGGTGTTCACCGCCTAAGGCTAAAGTCTTTTTACCTTTCATTATTAGTTTTATTATGAAAGCCTCAATTAGCTTTAGGTTGAGTTCTTTATCCCCGTAACTTAGAGGTATATCACCTATATCGTAAAACCTTATATCCCGCAGGTCTTTATCCTGATAGGGGCTATATGATTCTATACCGTATGATGCTTCTCTTATAGCCTGCGGTGCAAACCGTGAACCGGGTCTATAGGTGGATGTGCCATCATAAGGCACACCCACCAAGACTGTCTTTGTCTTCTTAATCTCATGAATTGAGCAGTAGAACTTCATCTATTCCCACCATAGTACTACACAGGCAAATACTGCACCGTGTTCTTCAACTACATGGTCGACTGCTATGCTTTCAATTCTGTCTATCTCAAAACCTCTGTATTTCATACCCCACTCGGCCATTTTTCTTACCTGCTTTTCGGCTTCCTCTTTTGTTATGTCGTAATCCTCAAACTCCATAATCAGGCCATTCTTTGTGGGATCTTTCGGTATGGCTATTGCCACTGCTGCTGCTATTCTTTGTCCTTTTTTACTGGATGTTAGCGCTGCATAGGCAACAGGCACTAAATCCCCCGGTGGTAGTTCTATGTATTCCTTTTTCTTACAGGATGGGGGAAGAATGGAACTCATCTTTACTAAGTTTGTATTTCCAACGCCGCTTTCTAATAAGGCTACATCAAATGCATTCAAGGGGCTGAAGCCTTCAGCTTCTGCTGCTTTAATTGCATAAATGTTGGGAGCCCTATTGAACATGTATGGTTTCCTCCTAAAATTAAAAAATCAAACAAAAGCAGCGCTATTGTTTTCTCTTTTTTGTTGTTCTATTAAAAACGGCTTGAAACTCAAGTTCTCTATATCTAAAACCCCTCTTAATACCTCTTTTTCCTCTGTTTTTGAGGGTTTTAGAACGGTTTTTAAATACTCGTGGGCTTTCCATGGATTGGATGAATCACCACAGGTAAAAAAGTCAACTGCTGCAAAGCCGTATTCAGGCCATGTATGGATAGCTAAGTGGGATTCTGCGACGATTACAACGCCGCTAACTCCGAAGGGTTCGAAGGTTCTAAATGAGGAAGAAATAACGGTGGCATTAGCTGCTTTAGCAGCCTCAATGAGGTGATTCTCTAAAGCCTTTGGGTCGTTTAAAAGTTCCTTTTCACATCCAAAGTACTCAGCCAAAACGTGTCTTCCGAGTGCCTTCACTCATGTGCCCTCCTTTTTTCTTTTAAAAGTTTTCTCATGCCTTTTCAGGCATGGCAACAGTTGGATTTTATACCATTGTTTTGGGGATTATGCAAGTTTAAAGGGGGGGCAATATGTAGAATGTAGGGAATTTTGTTGGCAAGGACTTAAGGTACAACTATAGCGGCGTAGTTATAGGTTTATCTTTTGTTATAGTTGTTGCTGAGTTTGTAAAGATTGAGGCTTTATTTTGAGATAGTGAAATAATCGCTATAAAAGCTCTTGGTTTCGTTATCTTTGTAGTACAGTACAACTCTTACGTAGTTGTCACTATTTTTTCCAAAACCACTTACAAAACCGTTAGGTATTCTCCATTTAAATTTGCCTTGTGATGCACAACTGTCGCAATCGTTGATTACACCGGCATAATGCCCGCCTATTAAAATTGCTATACAAATAACACCTTCATCTAAGCTTTTCCACTTTATTGTATAGGTTTTTCCCTCGTGCCATACGTTTCCCTTTTTCGGCGATATTATAATATTTTCTGCGCATGCTTCAAGCGTAAGTGAAAAGAGGAAAACGCAAATTAATGCAATTAAAATCCTTTTTAAAAACTTCATAACTTTTAACTCCTTTCAAGAAAAGCAAATAAAAATAGCGAATTTATTAAAGCCATCACGATTACTTGATTGTGATTATAGATAGGGTAGTGTTTGAGAAATTGCCAAATTGGAGTTATCGAAACGCCTATCATCAGTGACCTCTTTAACTATAACATTTTTCAATGAATTATTTAGATTGAAATTAAGCGCCTCTTTTTCGTTTTTGAACTCAACCTCTAAAAGAACAAGTCCCTTGAGTTTATCCTCAAATTCATCAAATTCATAATCATAACTATCTATGTTTACCACGTATCTTGTCTTATAAAGTGTTTTTACATCATCCGATGAATTTAATATGTTTTTGTAAATGTCTTCGGTGATTTCATCTTCATATTCTTCTCTGACAAGTCCTTCGCCTTTCTTTATTGTGAGAAAGTATTTATCATTCAGCTTCCTTATTCTGCCAAGCTTGCCGTCTCTCAATAGATAACTTTGAACTATTTCGTACTTTTCAAAGTTCATACCAAACATCTTTAAAAAATACTCAACGCGTAAAGGTAAAAGTAGATACCTTCTTTCTATCTCTAATGCCATAATTCACCTCCTGTTGATACTAATTACTAAACTACAGAGCCGATTTTGTCAAAATCTTCATAATCTCCATGCAAAATATCTAAGAGTAAGTTATGTATTGCTAAATATAGATAACTAATTTTTTGACTAATACTTAATCCTTTGATATTGTTTTAAGGTAATTTTATGTCATCCTTTTCCATTTCTTGGGAGAGATCGTGAAAAAGAAAAAAAACTGTATCTCTATCTTTTTTGGCATCATTTGGATTTGTTCTGATAAGCTTTGTATTAATATCAATCTTATCGTTTGTTCTAATAAAGATAAATGGCTATATATTTAGCAAGAACATAGATGTAGTAAAGAATGAATATGTAAATCTGCTAAAAGAACAAGTTAAGGGTGATGTAATAGACATTAAAGAATACATTCCTTATCTTGCACTAAAGAGTGAACGTTCTTTAAAAAACACAATAAAGTTAAAATGTGGAAATATGTTTTCATTGTCTTATTTTATCTACTCCACTTACAAGTCAGATTCGGTCTTAGCAAAAAACATAGAAAATATCGTCTATCAAGCACTTCAAGGAGCAACATTTTTGGGAGGTGAGGGCTTTTATGGCTTAATATCACATGGTGAGTTTGTGTTTGGTCAAAAAAATCAGGATAAAATAAAACTAACCAGACCAATTCCTGTTGATTTTCAAGAAGGTTTTATAAACTTACAGCTACCCAATCAGATAAGCAATGATGTTGCATGTTATATAAAGTATTTTTCCCCGATAGCTTCATACATAGCAGCATGCATACCTCAAGAAGACCTAAGGCAAAAAATACAATATATGGTAGCGGATACTATAGCCAATAGGAATTTATCAATGAACAAAAATAGATATATTTTTATAAACGATACAAAGGGCAACATGGTGCTTATATATACAAATGTGATGCTAAACAAAAACAGGAAACTATGGGAGATCGCTAAAAACAAAGAAGATGAGAAACTCATAAGGGATGTGTTTCAGAAGGAATTAAAAGCTTACTATACAAGAGGTGGTAAGTTTATCAAATACATGTGGTATGAGCCGAAACTAAAGAAATACGGCCAAAAAATATCCTTTATATGTGCTTATAAGCCATGGGGTTGGATAATAGGAGAAGGTTTTTATGAAGATGAAGTTGATTTTGCAATAGATAGAGTTCGAAATGGCATAAAAGAAGGCATTAGTCCGATAATAAAGTATTTGTATCTTTATATACTGCTGTTAGGAGCTGGAATTTTATTGTTTAGTTATATACTATTCTTGTATCTAAATACTAAACTTAGAGATACATTTAAAGTTTTCGAGAAATCGTTTAAGGAACAAAACAGAATAGATGAATCGAAATATTCTTTATTAGAACTTAGAAATATTGCACGTTACATAAACAACTTTATAGAAAAATTCAAGGATTATGAAAATGAGTTTTTAGAGGCTCTTGTATATGCAATGGAATCCAAAGACCCATATACAAAGGGTCATTCACAGAGGGTTGCGCGATATGCAAGTCTGATAGCAAAAGAACTTGGTCTTGGTGAAGAAAAGGAGAGTGAATTATACAAAGCAGGACTTCTACACGATATAGGCAAAATAGGCATACCAGATAATATACTTCTAAAACCTGGAAAATTAACGCCAACTGAGTATAAAATCATTCAATATCATCCAATTTTTTCATACGAAATAGTATCCCAAATAGAACAATTTAAACCACTTGCCAAACATATACGACATCACCATGAACGATGTGATGGCAGTGGCTATCCTGACAAGCTAAAGTGCGAACAGATAAGCTTAGAGACAAGGATACTTGCTATAGCTGATGTATTTGATGCAATAACGAGCAAAAGAGCCTATAGAAAACAGCTCAACGCCGAAGAAGCTATAAAAATAATGGAAAAGGAGCCGTTGGATCAAGAAATACTCGCAAAAATCAAGGATAAGCTTATGCAATTGTATACAGAAGAAGAAAGTGTTGAATATAGAACAGATATGATAGAAGAAGTGGAAAAGATAAGAAAAGAGCTGTTTGATATAGACTATATTACAGGTCTAAAGCGCAGAAGGGTATTGATAGATAAGACAAATAAATTTATAGAAGAGAAAAAGCCCTTCGCTATATTTTTTATAGACATAAAAAACCTTTCATACATCAATTATACCTTTTCTACCTATATAGGGGATAAGCTCATAATCTATACAGCTATAGCGTTATCGGATGTGATTAAGGGTTGTTCAAATTGCGAAACCCTATCCAGAGCTTACAATGATGCGTTTTTGTTTATATTTAAACTAAAAAGTAAAGATTACAAAAAAGAATGCAGTAGTATGGATGAGTTTTTGAGGAATACCTTAAAGAATAAAGTTGTTGAGTTGTTTGAAAAAGATGAGGAGATAGATAAAACAACAAAAAGAAAACTTTATAGTTCTATAGAATTTCATATATTCTATGGAGTGTATCCTGATGAGTTTAAAAACACCGAAGATTTAATTTATGGCTGCATGAAAAAAAAGAAAAAGCACAGTGAGAGTTAAATATAAAGGCATCTCTTTCTTTTGGCGTGTTTAGTTACTCTATTTTTCTTGCTTTGACAAATGAGATATCTTAAAATTCTAAAAAATGTAGGGGGTCAAAATGAAAAAAAGTGTAGGTGTTATACTGGTAGTAGTTTTAACCGTGGCTATAATTGGAGGGTATTTCTTTGCAAACTCGTATGCCCAGAAAAGGGCAAGGATTGAAGTAAATAGACTCATAAAAGAAAGTAATTTAGAAGGGGATGTGCATTATAAAGACCTAAAAGCCTCACTTTTTTCAAAGAATATAAAACTGTTTGGCGTGGAATGGTTTATAAAAAAACAGGGTGAGACGGTCGGTGAGTTGAATATTAAAAGGCTTGTCCTTGAGGGTAATTTAGATAAAAGTTATGTCGTAAAGTTTTATGAGGCTAACCTAGTAAACCTGAACCCCAACTCTCCTTACGGCACCATTGGGAAAGATATAGCTAAAATCAAACAAGGGCAATGGGATATGTCTAAAGAAGTTGGCATTGTAAAAATAGGATTTGAAATAAACGGCATAAAGATAAACAAGGAAATAATCAATTCCGCAATAAAAAAAGAAAAAGAGTCTGAAGAAATATTCACAAAGGTTATAAAATTAGAAAATCCTATAGATATAAAAGCCAAATACAAACTCAATAAAAAGGAGGGAATATTAAAAATAGATGATTACGAATTAAACTTTAAAAACAACCTTAAGCTGAAATATTCTTTGGTTGTGTCCAATATTGATTATGCAGGTTTTGAGGAACTATCCAGACAAATAAAAAAAGACAGAAACAGCCCGATAGTACTATTAAGCCTTTTGTCTAAACTCTACACGTTAAAACCACTAAACTTATATGTAGAGATAGAAAATGAAGGATTAATCAATAGGGCATTGGAGTTTGCTCTAAAAAATTCTCAAACAACAGAAGAGCAGATAAAAAATGAAATCGAAAAATCGCTTATAAACACCCCGATCAGCGCATACAAAGATAAAATAGAAAACTTTGCATTGGCAAAAAAGGATAAAATTAAAATTAACATAGAAAACATATCAAATCTAAGTGTTGCAGACCTAATAACAAGGCTAAGAACAGCACCGTTTGATAGAGTTTTCAGGCTAAAAATTACAAATTAAAGGGAGGTTTTGATGCGTATAAATACAGAAAATGCTCCTGCGGCATTGGGTCCATATTCTCAGGCTATAAAAAAAGATAATTTATGCTTTGTATCTATGCAGCTTGGTCTAAATCCGTCAACAGGTGAGATAGTAAGCAGAGAGGCAAAAGAGCAAACACGCCAAGCCATAAAAAACGTGGAAGCAATTCTGAAAAAGTGTGAACTTTCTCTGAAAGATGTTGTGAAGGCAACGCTCTATATAACAGATTTAAATGACTTTGCAGCAGTAAATGAGGTTTATGCCGAATATTTTGCAAATAAACCTGCCCGTTCGTTGGTTGTTCAGGCAGCTATGCCAAAAGATGCTAAAGTTGCTTTGGATGTTATAGCTACAAGAGGTGATGATTTAACTGACGAGCTTGATTACAGAGAAAGGTGATGAAGGAGGATTTAGGTGAATCTAACTGAGAAGATCTTAAACTCTTTGGATGAGGCTAAAGATAAAACCCTGAAATTTGAAGATAAAATTTACACATACTCTCAGATTGCCCAAAACATAAGAAAGGCAGCCACTCTTTTGAAAGAACTTGGTGTTGGTTTTTCAGATAGAGTAGCGCTGCAATTGCCAAAATCTATGGAATTTATCTACTTCCATTTTGCCAATATGCTCATAGGTGCAATAACATTACCCTTGAACCCTACCTATTCAAAAAACGAGACGGAGTATTTTCTAAGCGACTCAGGTAGTTGTTTGTTTATTACAACAAAAGAAAACAGAGATAGGTTGAAGGATGTAATAAGCAAACTAAATATAAAAACATTTTTGATAGACGAGGAGTTAGATAAGCTAGACAAAGTTGAAATTTACAAAGAAAAACCAAAAACCCAACCGGATGATGTTGCGATAATAGCCTACACCTCTGGTACAACAGGGAGAAGTAAAGGTGCTATGATCACACACAAAAACCTTATAACAAACATGGAAGCATTAAGAAAACTATGGCGTCTAAGCGATAAGGACAAGTTACTCCATGTTTTGCCCATTTTTCATGTACACGGCCTTGTTGTGGCTCTCCAGGGGGGTCTGAATTCCAAGATGGATATAGTAATGCATGAAAAATTTGACCCAATGACCACATTGAAAGCTATAGAAAAAGAGGAAATTACGCTGTTCATGGGGGTGCCAACTATATACTCCAGGCTTGTGGATGCACTTGATAAATTAGAGAAGAAACCTGATATATCTTCAATGAGACTGTTTATATCCGGTTCAGCCCCACTAACAAAGGTTTTGTTTGAGAGGTTCTACAAGCTAACAGGACATAGGATACTAGAAAGGTATGGCATGAGTGAGGCGGGTATGATAACGTCAAATCCTTACAACCCCCAGGAAAGAATTCCGCTGAGCGTAGGATACCCGCTTGAGGGTTGCTCTATAAAAATAGTTAAAGACGGTATAAAAGCAAAACCGTTTGAGGTAGGAGAGGTTTACATAAAAGGCTCAAATGTGTTTAAGGGTTATTGGCAAATGTCAGATAAAACCCGTGAATCCTTCGAGGATGGCTGGTTCAAAAGTGGTGATTTAGGTTATGTTGATGAATCTGGAAGGTTGTTTTTAGTTGGAAGGGCTAAAGAGCTCATAATAACAGGTGGCTTAAATGTTTATCCCAAAGAAGTTGAAAACATTATAGATAGCCATCCAGCTGTAAAAGAGAGCGCTGTATTTGGGGTAGAAGATAGTGATTTTGGGGAGAGAGTTGAGGCTGCTGTTGTTTTAAATCAAAAAGATATAGCTCCAGGCGAGCTTATAGATTTTTGCAAAAAAAATCTTGCTCACTACAAGTGCCCAAAACAGATTCACATCTTAGAGGAACTACCAAAAAACGCGATGGGTAAGATTCAGAAGAATGTATTGTCCAATATGTTTAAGGTTAAATAATTAAGAAGTTTTTCTTACTACAGTTATGTTCTTACCTTTGTTTTTTGAGTAGTATAATACATCATCCAATCTTTTAAACAACTCATTACAGCTCTCACCTGGTGTATGTTGAATGATGCCAACACTTATAGTGACCCTTTTGTTTATAGGAAAACAGTGGTTTTCAATAATTTTTCTTAACTTCTCACCCACCTTATATGCACCATCTATGTCGGTTTCCGGCAAAATTATTATAAACTCATCACCGCCCCATCTTATGAAATGATCGCACTGCCTTATGTTTTTATTTACAATTTCCGCAATCTATTTAAGAATAACATCTCCCATTTTATGTCCAAATTCATCGTTTATACTTTTAAAATCGTCTATATCGAACATAATAAAAGAAACATTTCTTACATACCTATCGGAATTACAGATAGCTTGTTCCAAAATCTCTTCAAACTTCTTTCTGTTATAAATTTTTGTCAGATAATCTTTTTCTGATAGTTCCTTAAAATGATTAATGCTTTTTGATTTAACGCAGAAGTAAAATCTGAGGGTCATGGTAATGTCCATAAGAATGACTTTTGACATTAGTTTGTAAAACTTGTTGATCTCTTCTTTGGTAAGAGTCTTCTCAGCATACATGCTAATTATGTCAAATATTTTCCAGTAGGAGCTAACATAGAGTTCCTCATTTACTCCACTTTTATGATGAAGCATACCTATAGAAAGCCGTTTATTTACATATTCAGGGTTAAATTCGCCCTTAAACATCTCTTTCAAGTAAACCCAGAGTCTTTCTTTGATAGACAAAAGAATATTGTTGTTTAGCTTTTCAAGTATGCCGCTGGTTGAGGGTTCTCTTGCCAGATAGTCTAAAAACCTATCTGCAATTTCATATCCATGTTTTTCTATAATAATTGCAAAATTACTTAGCTCTTTTATGTTATTTTGGGTTATCTCAAATCTTCGAATTATAGCCTGCAACTCATCATTTGAATATATTTTTTTACAATCTTCTATCAAAACACCACACCCCCAACTTAAACATTTAAGCAGTTATAAATCTTTTATATAATTTCAAATAATCTGTCAATTAATTATTAGATTTATATTAATTCTGGGTTTAGAATGGGTATATTCTTCTGGATGGAATAACACCCCTGACACCGCCACGAGGGTTTCTTATATCGCCTTCATATCTGGGTATAAGGTGGATATGCATATGCATTATTGTTTGGCCTGCTACCTCTCCAACATTAACACCTATATTGTAAGCGGCTGGTGAAAATTCTCTGTCTAAAAAAACCCTTGCATCGTTTATTAAATCGTGAATTGCAAGCACTTCTTCTCTGTTGGCATCAAAGAAACTGGCAAAATGTCTATAGGGAACAATAAGTATATGTCCCCTGTTAACCGGATATTTATCAAAAACAGCATAACACAAATGGTTCTTTAAAATTATTTCAAGGTTTTTGGTATCGCAAAATACACACCTATTCTGGGAATTCACCCTCTTCCTCTATCTCTATAGCTTTAGAATGAATTAAAGCGTCTGCTATCTTCTGATGAGCTCTTTCGATGATACGTGAAAACGTAGGCCTTGAGACTTGCATGAGTTCACTTGCCTGTTGTTGATATAGACCCTCGAAATCTGCCAATCTTATGGCTTCAAGCTCGTCATAACTGAGTGTTACCCTATCAAGTGTGTTTGCCGGTATGCCGCAGGGTTTAAAACAAACTCTACCAAATCTAAATCTAACTCTTCCTCTTTTTCTCCTACGTGGCATATTATTCTCCAAAAAAGGGAGGATACCCTCCCTTAATATTTTGCAATGACATCGTATGCATCGTGTGTTGCTTGGTAAATATCACCAATATTATTAGCATCTCCTATTAATTTGATATTATCAAATTTATCCTTTAAAAATTCATAAAGGTCTTTGTTTGGCTTTGTTCCTATACTTGTTATGATTGTGTCAAATTTACCTATATTTTCCTCTTTTGTGTCTTTATTAATAATAGCACCGTTTTCGGTAAATCTCTCAAGCTTTGCTCCTGTTATGATTTTAACCTTGGGATTACTACTCAATCTTGCAAGAGTGAAATCGGCTGGAAGCTCTTTAAGTATATCAATACCCACAACCTCTTCGAAACCTTTTTTAACCAGAAGGTCTTCCATAGCTTCTCTTCCTATTAGTCCAACTCCGAGCACCAAGGCCCTTTTTCCTTTTGGCGGCTTTGTATTCTCAAAGTAGGAGAAGGCATCTATAACATATTCATTTTCTATGCCGTCTATGTTTGGGATAGATGATGTTGCACCTGTGGCTATTACAACAACATCAGGGTTCTCTTCCTTGATTTTATCGTAGTTAGCTTCTTCGTATCTAACCTTAACCCCATACCTATTGAGTTCTTTTATCATTGAATCAAGGGGTCTCTGCATGCTTTCTTTAAATGGTGGTTTTACTGCAAGATTGAATTGGCCTCCCAGTTTTTTCTTCTCAAACAAGACAGTATCATACCCCTTCATGGCGGCATAGGTTGCAGCAGCCATCCCCGCTGGGCCTCCACCTACAACAACAAATTTAAGTTTTTTATCTGATTTCTCAAACCTATCTCTATTAACAAACGGATTAATTATGCAGCCCAGACCAACACCTGCTTTAACCTTTAACAGACAGCCCTGCAAGCATCCCCCGCAATAATAAACCTCATCATCCTTACCTTCTTGAAGCTTTTTAACTATCTCCTGATCGCATGCCAACGATTTTCCAAGGCCTATCAGATCAGCCCAGCCATCTTTTAGGGCGGCTTCCATTTTTTGTTTATTTGCCATTCTGCCATCGACTATAAGCGGTAGTTTAGTTAGGGACTTAACCTTTTTGAACATCTCTATCTGTTTATCTTCTGGTGTAAATGTTGCTGAATAATACCACGGGGGCGTATCACATGCATTACCAAGACCTGCATGTATAGCAACTGCACCGTAGTTCTCTGCTAGCTCGAATATCACCTTATTATCCTCTGGTGTGATACCACCATCAACAAATTCATTTGCCGATATTCTAACAATAATAGACATGCCAGAGGCGTTGCTAAAGACCTCCTCAAATACCTCTTTGGCAAATAGACTCTTGTCTTTACCATACTCATCGTTTCTTTTGTTTGTTCTATCTTTTAAGAACTGAGCAATTAGATAGCCCATTCCAGCCTGAAGTTCTACGGCATCAAAACCGGCCTCTTTTGCTTTTCTTGTTGCTTGCCCAAAGGCTTTTATTATCTCTTTTATCTGGTCTTTAGTAAGCTCTTGAGGCGTTTGAGCTGTAGCTGGGCAGGTAATAGCACTTGGAGCAAGTGGAGGCTGACCGCTTGCTTTGGGGTTTGCAGCCCTTCCGGCATGATTTATATTTAGACATGCCAAAGAACCATTTTTATGTATTACATCGGTTATTTTCCTGAGTTCAGAAACGCAATGTTCTTCATCTATGCATAGCTGTTTTGGGTGTTCCCTTCCGCTTTTCAAAACTGCTACAGGCTCTGTGATTATTAGAGATAACCCACCTTTTGCAAGCTTTTCGTAGAATTTCAGATGGAGTTCGTTCACTTCACCCTTAGGATTGCCGTAGGCTGTTTTAACAGGTGCCATGACAAACCTGTTTTTCAACTCTAAGTTACCCAACCTTACAACATCAAACAGACTACTCATATCTAAAACCTCCCAAACATTTAACTCACATTTAAATTAAATTTAGCTATTTAGAATAATAAGAAAAAAATGAAATTTTGTCAATTAACGAAAAGGAGCTGCCACGCCGTTGTTTGTATTGAAAACCTAAGCTTCGTAATGTAATATTAACAAAAAAGAGGTGACTTGGCTATTAAACCTATAATCATTATAGCTGGTGGCGGCCATAAGGTTAGGTATCTCATAGATTTAATAAAGGATTCATTTGAGATATTTGTTATAGACCTGAACAAAGATGTGCTTGAGAAATTACCAAGCTATCCAAACATTCATGCTATAGAGGGTGATGCTACAAGCGACTATATGTTAAGAAAAGCTCGTATAGATGAGGCGGGCTACCTTATAGCTTTTACTGACAGCGAAGAGGTAAATTATGAAATATCCATATTGGGAAAGAGGCATGGGGTTGCCAATGTCATATCCTATGTTCCAACATATAAATATCTTGATAAATTTTCTGAGCTTGGGGTTCTTATAGTCGGTGGGCCTAAGGATATAGCTCAATTTGTTTACAATAAAATAGCACATACAAAAAAAGCCATTGGGGTGGGTCTTGGCATAGGTGAGATAGTAGAGATTGTTATTGATGAATATTCCCCTTTAGCAAATAGGAGACTTTCTCAGATTCATCTTAAAGGTATAAGGATAGGCGCTATATACAGGGAAAATGACTTGATTGTGCCTGTGGGTACTACTCTTGTAAAGCCTGGCGATAAGCTTTTGCTCATAGGATATCCGAAAAACCTAAAATATGCTTTAGGTGTAATACTCTCTGCCAGAGTAAAATTTCCCATGCAGTACGGCAATACGGTTTTAGGGCTAATTTTTAAAAATAAAGCATATTTGAGTGAGATTGAACTTTTAAAAAATAAAACAGCTATTCAGTATGTAAAACTAATGACGACTATTAAAACTACAGAAAAGAGTTCTTTTGTAGATGAAGTGGAGTACCTGCAAAGTAAAGATGAATTTTTAGAGAAGATATCAAATGATATATTCGGTATGATTATGATCGAAAAGTGTAATATGGATTTTTTAACCAAGATGGGCCTTAAGGTTTGTGATTTCTATTTTGTACTCAAGGGTATACCTGAGCATATACCAGTCTTTGTATTAAGCGGCAAAGCAGATTACAAAAAAATGTTTTTGTATATATTTGAGGATGACGAGGAGCTTATAAGAAAGTCTATTCATACCTCGGTTAGTATAAAATATACCTTGGGTATAGAATTTGATATATTTGTATGCGAGCAAGATTTAAAATCAAATGACTCTCTAACAAAGAAGGTAAATTCCATTGCTCAGAGAATTTTTTCTGTATATAAGATGAAACACACTTTAAACACGCTAAAGGGTAATCCTGTAAAGGTTTTTGAGAAGTTAAAAAGAGGATACGATTTAGCTGTTGTTGGAGGGTTTAGGAGGAAAAATACACTATTTAAACCTAATCCTATTTGCTATATAGCAAACTCATCTGGCATATCCGTTTTTAGTATATTGAAATGAACGTAAATCAATCTATTTCTCTTTTTTTAGTTGTTTTGGCAACATTTAGTGCTCCAATGCTGGCCAAAATTTTAAGAATACCTGTGGTGGTGGCTGAAATATTGGCCGGTATAATACTTGGTCCAACGATTCTTAATATTGTTTCTCATAGTGCATTTCTCCATTTTTTGTCTGAATTCGGATTTTTGCTTTTGATGTTCTATGTAGGACTTGAGATAGAGATAAAAGAAATGAATCCAAAGCTTATTATTTTAAATATAGCGGCATTTATTATAAACGCTATATTTTCTTATTTTATTGTCAGATTTTTAAATGTGGATTTTATTTGGATGGCTGTGTTTGTTTCTGCGAGCGTTGGTGTTGTTATAGGTGTTTTAAGGGAGATGAACCTTCTTGATAGTAAGGTTGGCAAGTTAACCCTTTATAGCGGGATAATGCAGGAGTTTATAATTCTTTTAATAGTAACTTCGTATGAGATTTACAAGTCAGAGAACTACTCCTTAATTAAGTATGCGCTGATAATATTGAGTATAGTTTTGACTATTCTTTTCTTTAGGGTTGTAAAGCTTCTTCATTGGTGGTATCCGGAATATTTTAACTATTTTGCCTCCTCCAAAGATCCATTAAGTTTAAGGATACGATTCGTATTAGCTGTAATGCTTTTGTCTGTTTCCTTTGCTTTTTACTTCAATATAGACCCTGTGGTAGGTGCATTTATTGCCGGACTTGTCATATCTATTTCTTTTGCTGATTTAGAGATGATAAAAGAAGATGTTGGAACTATAGGTTTAGGTTTTTTTATACCGCTGTTTTTTGTCTATACTGGTGTAAATGTAAAGATAAATTTTCAAGATTTACCCTTTGTAGGGATCGTTGTTGTTTTGATGTTTTTGTCTCATTTAGGTAGTGTAATTGTTTTTTATTTTAATAAATTTCCCCTACCTAGGTCTTTGATATTGTCTTTAAATCTTTCAAAAGGCGTGAGTATGGTGGTTTTAATTATGACTTTGGCAAGGGCTGAAGGTTTGGTAAATCAAAGAACATTTTCTACTGCTATTTTGATTGGTATTGTAGCTGAAATATTTTACACTATTGTGTTCAAAAATCTTTATGGAAAATTCTTATCAAACGCTACAATGAATAAAATAAAATAAATTTTGAAACATTTTAGAAAATAGTATAAAATTTTATATATTTCTTGTGTGGAGGTTTATATGAATATTAACTTTGACTATTGGCTAAATTTGTCTATTGCTTATGGAATAAAGTTAATCTTTGCCATTGCCATATTCATTATAGGTAAATGGGTTTCTAAATGGCTTGTTGATATTAGTAAAAAGTTGATGGTTAAGGCTAAAGTTGAGCAAACCTTAATAATCTTCTTAGGGAATCTTATATATGCCTTACTAATGGTCTTTGTTGTGCTTGCTTCGCTTAGCAAGCTTGGAATAAATACAACTTCTTTCATAGCTATATTGGGAGCATTAGGTTTGGCTGTTGGTTTGGCTTTGCAGGGAAGTTTGGCCAATGTGGGGGCGGCGGTTTTGATAATAATATTTAAACCTTTTAGGGTTGGAGATTTTGTCGATGCTGGTGGCGCATCGGGTAGTGTAGAGGAGATAAATATGTTTTCAACAATCCTAAGATCGCCAGATAATAAAATCATAATTTTGCCCAATTCAGCCATAGTTGGTTCAAAGATAATAAATTATTCGGCAAAGCCACTCAGGAGGGTTGACTGGGTATTTGGTATAGGCTATGAAGATGATTTGAGAAAGGCAAAGAGTGTACTTGAAAATATCATTCAGTCTCATGAAAAGATATTAAAAGACCCTAAACCTTTGATTGCCGTATCTGAGCTTGCAGATAGTAGTGTTAATTTTACTGTAAGGGGATGGGTAAGGACTCAGGATTATTGGGATGTGTACTTTGATATCATAGAGAAAGTAAAGCTGACATTTGACCAAGAGAGGATATCTATACCTTACCCCCAGCTCGATATACATCAAAAATAAGAGGTGTTTATGAGATTAGTCTTAATATTGTTTATATTTATCTTGACTTTTCCTGTCCAGTCAATGGCAGATTGGAAAAGTGTTTTGGGTAATTTTATGAATAAGAAAGTAGAACAGGAACAACAAGCTCAATCCACATTTGCAGGCAGACCAACATATCCAGAAAAGGTAGGGGCGTTGAAACAAGCTTTAAGTTTCGGAATTAAGTATGCGATTAATAACCTATCCAAGCCCAATGGTTTTTTAGCTAATCCAAAGGTTAGGATACCCGTTCCAGATAAATTAAAGGGTGTTGCCAGTTTTTTGAGAAAGGCCCATCAAGGTAGGTTAGTGGATAACTTTGTAGAGCAAATGAATCATGCAGCGGAAAAAGCCACACCAAAAACATTTAAAGTTTTTTCACATGCATTAAGGCAAATGACAATAAGCGATGCTACCCAAATACTAAAAGGTAAAGACACGGCAGCAACTGAGTATTTTAAGAGTAAAACTTATGCTGAGCTTGTGGAGATTGTAAAACCTATAATAAAAGAAAGCACATCTAAAACCAAGACTACGATGTATTACAAGCGTATGGTTGAGGTTTATAAAAAGTACAAAACCCCTTTTAGTAAAATGCAAAAATACTCCAGTATTTTAAAGGGAAGAGACTATCAAAGGAGAAGCCAACCTCCTGAAGATTTGGATGATTACATAGCCCAAAAAACAGTTGACGGCATATTTAAAATGATAGCCGAAGAAGAAATAAAGATAAGGAAAGACCCTCTTGAAAGGAGTACGAAGCTTCTTAAGAAGGTCTTTGGTAGTTTATCTAAATAGGTGTAATCTGTAGATTTATTTCACCATTTTTATAGTGTTGGAAAAAAAATTATCAATTAGCCTTGACATTTTAAGCCAATTAGTTATATTATTACTAACTTTTTTTAAGGAGGTGGGGGATGGAAGTTTATCTTGACAACAACAGTACCACGCCAATGAATGAAGAGGTCAGAGAGGTTTATCATGAACACGAAAAATTCTATGGCAATGTGAACTCAATTTATCAAAAGGGAATAGAGACAAGAAAACTATTGAGCAAAGCCTACGATGTGATATATCCAGCTATTGGTGCAAGGGATGAAGATGACATTATAATCACATCATCAACAACAGAGGGCAATAATGCCGTCATAAAAACATTCCTCTACAATTTTCTTCAGGGTAGCGAAAAGAAACACATAATAACCACGGTTGCTGAGCACAGCTCCATAAAGGCACCTTGTGCATTTGTGAAAAAATTTGGCATGGAGGTAACTTACCTCTACACGGATGAAAACGGCAGAATAGATCTGCAGGAATTAGAAGACTCTATCAGAAACGATACAGCCCTAATCTCTGTTCTTTTTGCAAGCAACGAAAGTGGCGCTATACAGCCTATAAAAGAGATAGGTGAAATCTCTAAAAAATATGAAATACCTTTTCACTGCGATGGTGCTCAGGCTATATCAAAAGCCAAAGTAGATGTTAAAGAGTTAGGTGTGGACTATTTTACATTTTCAGCCCATAAATTTCATGGACCAAAGGGTATTGGTGGGCTCTATGTAAGGAATGGATCCCCTTTTATTCCTTTGATTCACGGCGGCAACCAGATGGGCGGCAAGAGGGGAGGTAGTATAAATACTGCAGGCATCGTGGCTATGGCGAAAGCTATGGAGCTTGCCAATAAAAATTTAAATAAGATGTACTTTGAGGTTGCTAAACTAAGGGATAAGCTTGAGGATGCTATATTAAAAATACCAGACACAAAGAGCTATGTTGACAAAAAATTCAGATTGCCAAACACGGTTATTGCCTCGTTTAGAGGTATAGAAGGAGAAGCAATGCTCTGGGAGTTGAATCAGTCGGGAATTTATGCTGCAACAGGCAGTAGTTGTTCGTCTGAGAGGCTTCAGGGAAGCGAAGTGCTTGAAGCTTTGGGTGAGGATCCAGAAATAGCACACACAGGTATAATTTTCTCATTAAGCAGATTTACAAAGGAAGACGAAATTGATTATGTAATAGATAAACTACCCAAAATCGTAGATAAACTCAGAAATATCTCGATGACCTATGCCAAAGTAAAATCGAGTTAATAAGGAGGGTGTATGGCAAGAGAAGATTTAATTACAGGAAATATTTGGGAGGAATACTCCAGTAAAGTTATAGATAGAATGAGTAATCCGAGATTTTTAGGGGAATTCTCAGAAGAGGATGCAAAAAAGAGAAACGCAAAACTTGTGGTTGCGGATTTCGGCAGTGAAGCCTGTGGCGATGCAGTAAGATTATACTGGCTTGTTGACTCAAAAACAGACAAGATCTTAGATGCAAGGTTTAAATCGTTTGGGTGCGGAACGGCAATTGCAAGCAGTGATGTTATGGCAGAACTTACAATAGGAAAAACAATAGATGAGGCGATGAAAATCACAAATCTTGATGTAGAAAAAGCTCTAAGGGATGACCCAAATAAACCAGCATTTCCACCTCAGAAAATGCACTGCTCTGTAATGGCTTATGATGTTATAATCGAAGCCGCCTCAAAATATAAAGGTGTAGACCCAAAGAAAATCAAAAACAGCGAGATAGTTTGCGAGTGTGCAAGGGTAACAAAGGGAGAAATAGAAGAAATCGTTAGAAAATACAAAGTAAAAACGGTTGAGGAACTCCAAAAATACACAGATGCCGGTAAATACTGTAAAAGCTGTGTAAAACCAGGTGGGCATGAGGAAAGATCTGTTTATCTCGTTGATATAATAAAAGAGGTTAATGATAAAATGAAAGAGGAAGAATTAATTAAAAAGGCAGAAACCAGTAATTTTGACGAGATGACATTGTTGAATAAAATTAAAAACATCGAAAGGGTGTTAAGGGAAGATATAAGTTCAATTTTGGCTATGGACGGTGGCAGTGTTGAGCTTGTGGATGTAAGAGAAAAGGAAAATGAAGAAGTTAAGGTTTTAATAAAATATCTCGGTACTTGCTCTGTATGTAATGCTGCAGCTCTTACCATGCATATGATAGAACAAACGCTGAACGAAAAATTAGAGACTGATAAAATAAAGGTTGTTCAAATTTGATCAAAAATCTTTAAGTTTTACAGAAAGAAAAAGCTTATCTATATCTTTATTTAATTGGGACCAAATATCCCGTGCCTTGCAAATATCCATCAATTCACACCTGTAATCATCATCCATGCAGGGGGCAAGTTTAACGCCCCCTGTGAAAATATCTATGAGCTCTTTTAAAGTAAAATCGGGGTTTAGTATGGTATATCCACCATTCGGACCTTTTTTGCCTTTAATTACTTTCTCTTTTTCCAATTTAGCCGCGAGCTGTTTTAGGTAGTTTTCAGATATGTGAGTTTTTTCTGATACCTCTCTTAGAGTTATTGGTTTGTTACTATTTTTTATTTCTATCAATAATCTCAGGCTGTAGCGAACCTTTGTCGGAAATTTCATAGGCAAATCATACATTGGGGATGAAATTTTGTCAAACGGCGATTTTTTCATTGGAAACAGTTTGGGGCTTGACAATCACAGGTTGTTTCTATATAGTTAGAAAAATGCTAACTTTTAAAGTACATTGGAGGTGTGCTCGTGGTAAATCTTTCTGAGCAAATTCAGAACATTAAGAAACAAGCAAGCGCAGATAATCTTGGTATGATTCTTGTTCATAATGGCGTTGTGAGGGCTACTTCAGCAAATGGGGATAAAATATCTAAAATTTCCATAGATTATGATGATAGTGAATTGAAAACAGTTATTAATGAATTTGAAAAATTAAAATCTGTTGAAAAGGTGTGGGTCTGGATTAATAGGGGAATGCTGAGAGTTGGTGATGATGTTATGTATGTAATAGTTGCAGGAAATAAGAGAGAAGAACTTTTTCCTATTTTTATTGATTTTGTAAACAGAATAAAGGCCATTGTGAAAAAAGAAGAAATTTTACGGAGGTAATAAATGAAAAAGTATGATGTTATTGTTATTGGCATGGGTCCTGCAGGTATGGCTGTAGCAAATATTGCACACGCTGCAGGTATGAGTGTGTTAACGGTGGAGAAAAACAAGGTGGGCGGTGAATGCTTGAATTGTGGCTGCATACCGAGTAAAGCCATTTTAAAAACAGCGCAGATTAAAAATGATATTGAAAATCTTGAAAAGTTCGGTCTTGAGTTATCTGGGAATGCAAAAATAACAAGTGCATTAGAATTAATAAGGCGTAAAATAGATACTATAGGAAAAGCGAAAGCTACAAAAATGTTTGAGAATGTAGATAGTATAGTAAGTCAAGGCGAGGCTACATTTGTGGATGAACATACAATTAGGGTTAAAGACAATTTGTATAAGGGTAAGTTTATATTTATAGCAGTTGGCTCTGAGCCTTCAATACCCAATATTAATGGTTTAAGTGAAATAGACTATTTGACGAATAAAAATCTGTTTAAACTCGAAAATATACCAGAGAGCCTGGTTATTATCGGTGGAGGTGCAATAGCTTGTGAGATGGGACAAGCTTTTAGGAGATTAGGCGCGAAAGTTTCCTTAATAAATATGGACGATCATATCATACCTTCAATTGACAAAGATGTGGCTTCTGTTTTAGATGAAAAACTAAGGAATGAAGGTATAGATATCTTTAACGGCACAACAGTGGATGAATTTCAAAAAACGTTGAATAAAATAGAAGTAAGTTTTTCGAACAAAAAGTTAGTTTGTGATAGGGTTTTAATAGCAGCAGGAAGAAAGCCGGCAATAGATAAACTAGGATTGGATAGAATTGGCATAAAATATACAAAATATGGCATTGATGTTGATGAATTTAATAGAACTAATATTAAACATATATATGCTATTGGCGATTGTAACGGCAAGAGTTTGTTTTCCCATGCAGCCATGCATCAGGGCATGCTCTCAGCTATGCACATGATAAAATCAACTTCCCCATGTTCATTGAAAAGAAGCGGATATGTTGTTCCGTTTTCCATATTTACAGATCCTGAGATTGCCCATGTTGGGTTAACTGAAAAAGAAGCAAAAGAAAAGAACATAGAATTTAGAGTGATAAAGGAATACTACAGAGACTACGGCAGAGTCTTGATAGATGGCAAAGATGATGGCTTTATAAAAATCATTGCAACGCCTAAAGGAACAATTTTAGGAGTTAGCATTGTTGGGGATGCAGCAAGTGAATTAATTACAGAGTGGGCAATGGCTTTGCAGTTTAATATAACTTTGGATGAAGTTGCTATGACGCAGCATCCATTTCCTGCGGTTTCCCTATTGAACATGAGGGCTGCGCAAAAGTTTATGATGGGAAAGTTTTTAGAACAAATGAAGAAAAGAAGGGTTGGAAAGTCAGAAATAGCTTAAAGATGACCGACTTTTGAATATTTGTCTGGGTGGATGTGCCATCATAAGGCACACCCACCAAGACTGTCTTTGTCTTCTTAATCTCATGAATTGAGCAGTAGAACTTCATCTATTCCCACCATAGTACTACACAGGCAAATACTGCACCGTGTTCTTCAACTACATGGTCGACTGCTATGCTTTCAATTCTGTCTATCTCAAAACCTCTGTATTTCATACCCCACTCGGCCATTTTTCTTACCTGCTTTTCGGCTTCCTCTTTTGTTATGTCGTAATCCTCAAACTCCATAATCAGGCCATTCTTTGTGGGATCTTTCGGTATGGCTATTGCCACTGCTGCTGCTATTCTTTGTCCTTTTTTACTGGATGTTAGCGCTGCATAGGCAACAGGCACTAAATCCCCCGGTGGTAGTTCTATGTATTCCTTTTTCTTACAGGATGGGGGAAGAATGGAACTCATCTTTACTAAGTTTGTATTTCCAACGCCGCTTTCTAATAAGGCTACATCAAATGCATTCAAGGGGCTGAAGCCTTCAGCTTCTGCTGCTTTAATTGCATAAATGTTGGGAGCCCTATTGAACATGTATGGTTTCCTCCTAAAATTAAAAAATCAAACAAAAGCAGCGCTATTGTTTTCTCTTTTTTGTTGTTCTATTAAAAACGGCTTGAAACTCAAGTTCTCTATATCTAAAACCCCTCTTAATACCTCTTTTTCCTCTGTTTTTGAGGGTTTTAGAACGGTTTTTAAATACTCGTGGGCTTTCCATGGATTGGATGAATCACCACAGGTAAAAAAGTCAACTGCTGCAAAGCCGTATTCAGGCCATGTATGGATAGCTAAGTGGGATTCTGCGACGATTACAACGCCGCTAACTCCGAAGGGTTCGAAGGTTCTAAATGAGGAAGAAATAACGGTGGCATTAGCTGCTTTAGCAGCCTCAATGAGGTGATTCTCTAAAGCCTTTGGGTCGTTTAAAAGTTCCTTTTCACATCCAAAGTACTCAGCCAAAACGTGTCTTCCGAGTGCCTTCACTCATGTGCCCTCCTTTTTTCTTTTAAAAGTTTTCTCATGCCTTTTCAGGCATGGCAACAGTTGGATTTTATACCATTGTTTTGGGGATTATGCAAGTTTAAAGGGGATCTTAAAACTTGCTTTTCTTGATAAGAGAGTGGTTTTATATTAGATTAGAAACACACTTAATATTAAAGGAGTAGAATTAATGTTAGGCAGATGGAAATTCAAAAGGGACAATGTTTGATATACTTATTACGTTTTTTATTTATTCTATCATTTGATAGAGATGAAAAAATAGAAGAGATTTTTGAAGAAGAAAACATCATATAAATTGATTATGAAGAATTTAAAGAAGATTTAAGAAGAGAGGGTATTTTTGAGGAATTAAAAAACTATGCCCTGAAAAACTACCCCCGGCATCAGCAGAGCTGAGAAGTTTAAAAAAATTAAAAGAAGAAAAAGCTTTAAAAATCCATATGCATTGTTCTTGCAACGTTATCAACTCGGTACAAGTAGAAGCGACTCAGATATTTTGAATTATGAATTGGATGGTTGGTCGTTGGTAATTGGCGATTTGGATTAGTTGTAGGATTGAAGTAATCTAAAATTCATAATCCAAAACCTGCTAAAGCTACAATAAACTCCCCACCAAAAGGGCTTATAAATTCCCCACCCTTTTGGTAGCATGCCCTAATCTTTTTAAAAGATGGAGGGTAAATAAAATTGTTGGGGGTTTGTATGTATTACTCGGTAAAAGCACTACTGAGTATTGGGAAAAATGTCTCACAGATTGCAAGAGAGCTAAAGATTGACAGGAAAACAGTCAGAAAGATTAAGAAAAAGGTAGAAAGTGGGGAGATTGAAACACCCACCATCAAAAGGAAAAGTATCCTTGATCCATACAAGGATGAAATCATTGAGTATTTAAAAAGTGGTCTCTCCGCTGTTTTAATCCACCAGAAGTTAAAAGAAAAGCATAGTCTAAATGTAAGCTATAGCTCTGTGAAACGCTACATCAGGAAGCTAAAGCCAGGTGAGCCCTTCATCCCCTTAATAAGCCCACCTGGCCAAGAAGCCCAAGTAGATTTCGGCTATGCCGGTTATTTCTATAATAGCAGAAGAAAAAAGAAAGTAAAGTACTGGATATTCTCAATGGTTTTGTCCTATTCGAGGTACAGATACTATGAGCTTGTGGATAACCAAAGTATACCGACATTCATAAACTGCCATATCAATGCATTTGAATATTTCTCTGGTGCACCAAAGGCTATAAAGATAGACAACCTAAAAAGCGGTGTATTGCATGTTAACTTCTATGAGCCTGAAATTCAGCATGAATATGCAAGGATGCTTGAGTATTACAACTCCTCTGCTGTTGCCTGTAGGGTGAGAAAACCAAATGAGAAGGGCAAGGTAGAATCCAGCATAAAATACATAAAGAACAACTTTCTAAAAAGCATAAGAGCGGAAGGAATAGAAGACATAGACACAGTCAAAGAGAAGCTTTTATTCTGGCAGGACAACATCTGTAATGCAAAGCTACACGGCACAACAAGAAAAATACCGAAGGATGAGTTTCTCAATGTAGAAAAGGAAAAACTCAACAGATTGCCAGATAGAAGATATGGAGACATCCCCTAATTTTTGTGTCTCTCTCATCATACCAAATCCCTCCTCACTCTTCAACTCCCTTCCCAAACTTAGCAACAAACATCTGATTCAGTTCATATCTTTTAGCCTTAATCAGAGGATTAACATTCCAGGTTTTGTGTAATTTATCTGTTGCAATGAAAAGGGCAACATTTAGGATATCCATGGACTGGAAGAACCCTCCTTTCTTTAGCCTTTGTTTTTCAAAGGATGAATGTACAGATTCAACAGTGTTTGTTGAATTGATGTACTTTCTTATTACCTCAGGGTACTTTAAGAAGGCAAGGAGTTCTTCTTTTCTTGAGTCTAAATATTTGGTGTAGGTCTTGTATTGGTCTTTGAATCTGTCAATTATCTCTGTTTTGAAAATCTCTATCCCTTTTTCAAAGGTATCACAGGAGTATTTAATCTCCTTGAGCTTTTTGTTCACATATGAGGCATCCTCCTTTTTCATATGCTTGTATACGTTTCTTGATGCATGAACTGTGCATTTCTGAATATCCGAGTAAGGAAAGAAGGCTCTTATTGCCTCTGAGATTCCGTTGAAATCATCACAGATGAACATTAAGACCCTTTTCATTCCCCTGTTGATTAAATCCTGGAATACTTCCATCCAGGTGGATCTGTTCTCACTACCAAAGAATGAGTAATATCCAAGGAGTGTTTTTTGAGCATTTGTGTCTATCCCTACAACAGTGTAAACGACAGCTCTCTTTACCCTTTTATCCTTTTCATCCTTTACCATACAGTGATAGGCGTCTATGTATAGAAAATAGTAGTTTTCCTGAAGTTCTTTGGATTTAAATTCAAGCATCTGTGTCTTTATGTATTCAAATATCTCATCGTATGCTTTTTCACTAAAATCCAGTCCTCTCAATTTCATCTTGTGCACGATTTCCTGTTTTGAGTCTCCATTGATTAGGAAGGAGAAGATTAAATCCTCAAAGCTTTCATCATACCTTTGATATTTGGGAGGGAGAAGATGAGAGCGGAAGTTTCCGCTCCTTGTTCTTGGGACATCCAAATTCAGTTTACCAAGGCCTGTGTTTAGGCTCCTTTTGTAGGTTCCATTGCCTTTGTCTTCTGGGTTCTCAAGTAAGTACTCGTATCTTTCCTTACCCATTATCTCAATAAGTAGTCCTTCCATTAGGGTGGCCAGTTTATTCTTTCCGTATTCATCCAACTCCTTTACTACATCCATATCCATGTTTGAGATTATCTCCTTAAGCATCTTTCTGTTCATCTCTTAAAGCTCCTCCATACTTAGCCTAATTTCAGAGTTCATTAGAACAGTTCATTAAACCCCACTCCATTTTAGTAGGTTTGTGGGGGAGACACAAAAATATTTTAAGTCCCAAGATATGAGACCTACGATATTGCAAAAAGAACTGTAAACACCTACTCCCACATCTATTACAGGTACAACTACTACTCTGTGCCTGAAAAATACATATCAGAAAAGCTCAATATTAGGTCAAATGGAAATATAATGGAGATCTATGATTCATCGTTCAACTTAATAGCCACACATGAGCTTTCTCAATCAAAGGGTGAGTTCATAACAAAGGAAAGCCATAAACCCAAGATGAAGAAAAATCCCACAGATTCAGAATACACCACCATGACGCTTGATATAGGTGAAAGCGCCTACCTGTTCTATAAAAGGCTAAGAAAAGAGAAACCTGCCTCATATCACAGGGTAATGAGAGGTGTAATGTCTCTTTCAAAGGGATACCCCAAAGAGACAATGGAGCTTGCATTCAAAAGGGCAATTGATTTCAACTGCATAAGCTATTCCTCTTTAAAAAGCATACTGAAGAATGAGCTCTACAACATTCCCTACGACAAACCAGACTCACCCATAGCCTTAGGTTTTTATAACCCACTAAGAGCTTACGATGAAATGACAGATATAAAAGCAGATATGAAAACAGACATTATGAGTGGTGAGTGAAATGAAAGGGGTGGAAAATGTAAAAGATATGAAAAACATAGAAAGAAGACTAAAGGAGTTTAAACTCTCTGGCATTGCAAAGACACTTGAGGCAAGGAACAGGTATGCCATTGATAATAATCTGACATACATAGACTTCTTAAAACTCCTATTAGAGGATGAATACATAAACAGGCAGAGCAACTCATTTAGAAAAAGACTTACAAAATCAAAGCTTGACACAACAAAGACTTTAGATAGCTATGATTTCACATACCAACCAAAGCTAAACAAGAAAGAACTCTTAGACATTGCATCCTGCAGGTTCATAGAGGAGAAGAAAAACATCATATTCATGGGCAATCCTGGAGTTGGTAAAACCCACCTTGCAAATGCGATAGGATTAGAGGCCCTAAAACAGGGATATAAGGTCTTGTTCATCCATACCAACGATTTAATCCTAAAGCTCATATCTGCAAGGGGAGATGGAACCTACACCTCAATACTGAACCAGATTCTATCATCTGACCTTCTGATAATAGATGAAGTAGGCTTTAAAAAGATCCCATCCAACTATGTGGATGAGTTCTTTGAAGTGATAAGGAGAAGATATGAAAAGGGTTCAATTATAATCACCACTAATAGACCATTTGAGGAGTGGGCTAATATATTTTCAGATGCCGTTTTGGCCTCTGCCATAGTTGATAGACTTGTCCATCACTGCCATATATTCAAGATAACAGGTGAGAGCTATAGAATTAAACACCTAAAGGAGGCAAAAGATAATCAAAACAGTTTAAATTAACAATCCAAGGGGTGGGGAATTTAAATGACCCAAAGGTGGGGAAATTTGGTTGACTTTAACATTATAGCATCAGAGAGACCAGATAGTCCGTCTATAGCAAATATGAGGACATCCTCTACACCCCTGTTTTTTATCTCATTCAATACAGAAAGCCAGAATTTGGCAGATTCTGTGTCTTGTATCCATATGCCAAGACAGTCTTTCTTACCCTCTAAATCAACTCCAATAATGGCATATACAGCTGTGTTTCTTACCATTCCATCCTTTTTTACTTTAAAGAAGAGAGCGTCAAGAAAGATGATTGAATAAATTTTAGATAATGGCCTATTTTGCCACTCTCTTGCTTTTTCTAAAACCTTATCTGTTATTCTACTTATTGACTCCTTTAAAAAATCAAGTCCGTATATGGATTCCATATGCTTCTGTATATCGGTTGTCGTCATACCCTTTGCATACATGGATATGATTGTCTCTTCAATACCGGATATGTCTTTTTGTCTCTTTGGCACTATCTTTGGTTAATAGAGTGCGTTTCTGTCCCTTGGGACAGTTAAATCTATCTCACCAAAGGTTGATTTTGCCTTCTTTTCGGTGTATCCGTTTCTTGCATTACCATTTTTCTCTTCCTTTTCTTCACCTTTCCTGTTTTTCCTCTCGTATCTTTCATACCCTAAAAGCTCTGTTAGCTCTCCCTCATAGATCGTTTCTATTGCATCCTTTATCATTCTTCTGAAGATGGCGTTTAAATCTTCTTGATTTGACAGCTTTCCCTGTTTCATGAGCTTTCTTATCTCTTCCCTGTTCACAAGCATAAATAAATCCTCCTTTTTCTGACAGAAGCAAGGCTTCTGTCCTTATTTTTATCCAATACCGGATAGATAATCAAACTATCTGGTATTAACTGTCAGTTAGGAGGATTTACACAGTTTGTGAGACAGAGCCGTTTTTACTCTACCTATGAGGCATTGAAACAATTACTTTGTCAAATACGTTCTTGAGTGGGAAACAGTGGAAATAACAACTAAAATCCACACCCTTTCGGAAAGTATTTTTCACATAGTGCTGGAAAGCAGTTTTCCCATACCTATGGAAAACAGAATTCACACCCCTTTGGAAAATAGAATCCCCATACATTCAGATGGTTCCAACCTCCTTTCTATTTGATAGTCTGTAAGATTCACCATCAAGTGTAAAAATATGGGCATGGTGTAGTAATCTATCAAGCATAGCTGTTGTCATAATCTCATCACCCATCATCTTGGCCCATACGGCAAAAGACTTATTTGATGTGATAACAATTGACTGTTTCTCATACATTTCACTGACAAGATTGAAAAACAGGTTTGCCTCTTTTCTCTCTATGGGGGTATAGCCTATCTCATCAATGATTAAGAGGTCGCTTTTTAGTATTTTGTTCAACCTGAATCCTGATGTTCTCTGTAAATCTGCTGTTTTTAGAATCTTCATCAGGTTTGATATTCTCTCAAAGCAGACAGAATACCCCTTCCCAATAGCCTCAAAACCAAGAGCTATTGCAAGGTGGGTCTTTCCAAGGCCTGGAGGACCAAAGAACAGTATATTTTCCTTCTTATCAATCCAGGCAAAATCAAGCAGTTGCGATATTTTGCTTTTTGCAATACCTTTAACCCTACCGAATTCAAATCCCTCAATACTCTTCTTTATAGGGAAGTGTGCTGCTGAAATACTCCGTCTATACTTTCTTTGAGCTTTGTCCTCTAACTTTATACTTAGATTGCATTATTTTCTGCTTGTATTTTTTATACTACCACTTTTCTTTTATTATTTCGTTCCTTTTCTTCTTATACTCGTCTGAACTGATAAGCCCGTCTTTTTTAAGGGCCTCAAGATCTCGCAGTTTGGATGCAAAATTCGATTCGCCGTTAACCTGCAAACCATTAACTTCTGCAACCTCTATTTTGCCGTTTTTTATTTTTCTCAAAGTATTTATAGCATTCACAACAAGGGCTATACATGCTATTTCCCATATAAACACAAAAATTGACATATAAGGGCGTACTTCCCTATCCACAATAAATAACAGCACAATTCCTAATATCATAAAAATAGGCAGCATAATTAACTGGGCTGTGAATATTGTTTTTACCGGTTTTGCCGATATTTTAATTTTTTTTGACACCTGCTACATCCTTTTTAAAAACAACTTTTTACTGATATTTGTTATAATCCAATATAAATACGTACAAAAAGCAAATTAAACTACTGTTATTTTTTCCATAAATTTTTACAAAGCATTTTAATATTGTCTGCAGTATGTATAAGACATACAATTAAAATTAGAGTTTGTGTAGCATTTGCAATCACAGTTATTAAGATAAGGTGCTCCTATAGGGCAGCATACATACGGATTTCTATCGGTTCCTCCGCAGGTATATGTCATGCAAGTCAAAGCACCTGGGCATGGATTGTTGTAAGCTACAGATAACACAGAGATCGGCTTTTTATAGCTATTTGCTATATCATAAAATATGCCAATATCAGTTTTTGCAGCATTGAGAGACATATCAGTACTATTAGAATAATTTAACATATAGCAGTTTTTTGTATATGAAATAGAGGGTATAACTAACATAAATGCTGCTAATACTATTATTATTAACAACTTCATTTTAAACCTCCTAATTTGTTAACGGCGATGAGACTGTATTTAGATGTAATTTTTTATTAAATCGCCGGGTTTTTAATAGTTTCGGAGTATAATGTTTTCCCTCACCGCTTAAATAGCTTAGAATTGAATCACTTGGCATATTGAAAACTACGCCTGAATTTTGTTTTACATTCTCCAAATTAGAAGCATTTAAAGTATTGCTTCCGAAATCATTTGCCTGCTGGGCTTGCTCATATGCACTGTCAGTAAAACTTTCCTTGAGAAGTAAAGACAGGTGGAACCGATAATGCGATCAACATTACTGCAGCTGCATAAAATAATACGGTCTTTTTAAATAAATTTAGTTACCTCCTTTCACTAATAATTTAGAAATGCACGCTTTGGAGCATTCCTCTTTTGTTTTAAAAGGAACACTGCCCCCACAACCTCCCCAGATAAACGGTTTGCATATATTTTCTTGTTTGTTGTAATAGTATCTCCAAAATAGAGCTTCGCACGGGCCTCTATCGTAATATAAAAAACAGCGTTTATTTTTACGTTTATCCAGTATGCCTCCCCATTCAACCGCAGTAAAGCCAACTCTTTTAGGAGTTACGATTTTCTGCTCAGAAAGTATTATCTTTTTAGACAGCGGCTTGAAGTAAAATATAAATCTTAAAAAAGTATCCGGTTTTGGTTTAATTTCAATATTCATGTGCTTGTTTAGAAAATCACCACTCAATAGTTTTATTTCATAGTATTTTGCTTTTGGCAGTTCCTTGAGCCAATACTCTTCAAATTGTAATTTTTCTTTTTTGTTTAATCCAATTTTGAATAAGTATGTATCAAACCATTTTTTTAGATTTTGGTATTCTACGACCCATCCGCTTTTGGGTAGTGTTAAAGAGTTTAACTGAGCTTCGTACATAAGATAGTCATACCCACCTGAAATATTGCCGCTCGGATACGCTGTAATTTTCCAGATGTGTGAATATGGAGGCACAGTTTTTGTAATCTTCCCATCAATATTAAGCAGGATGTTTATATTTAATTTCGTTTTTGGATAGAGGTAGATGGCCGGTTTTTTTACAGGCGGTTTGTTGCCTACTGCATCTTCCCACGGAAAGCTATGATATACGGAAGAATCATTGTTAGAGGTATATCCAATGGCTTTTTTGTATTTATTCGTTATATCAACAAAAATATCATTCTTAAATTTATAACTACCCCCGTAACTTAGCATTTGAATGAAGATACTTTTATTTTTGAAAAAATTCTTGGCGTCCGGCAAAATACGGTTAAATTCATCTATAGTGATACTATCTGATGTAGTTGCTCTTAAATATTTTACACCCAGGCATCCTTCATAAAGAGATTCAAGCGGGTTGCAGACTGTTCTTGGTGATATAAGAATCAGATCAATTATACCGGATCCACCAAATGTATTTGACGTTATTAAAGGATAGTATAATTTCTTGCTGTGAAATCTATACTCTATAGGCTGAACAAAGCGCTGTTTTTTGTTTACCTTTACCAAATCAAAGGCAAAATAGTTTATTCCTTTATTTAGATAGCTGTTTACTACCATTTCAACTTCTGGATAGCTATTTTTTACAGGCAATCCTTTGCTTTTAAAGAAATCATTAATCCACTCTCTGAGATGTTCTGTACTATTAATTTTAATTACCGTTAAATCGTGTGCCCCTATTTTTTTGTTTAGTTTAATTTCAACACTCTTAGTTGTTGGTGTGACGCCTTTATATTGAATTATAAATTGCAAATTGTGTTTCTTTACAACTTTTATTATATTTTTGAAACTATCTTTGGGCGCAAGTTGTACTCTGGGTTTAGAAGGAAAAGGTATAAATCTTAGAATATGACTGCTGCTGCCAGACTGCAAATCTGTTCCTAGGATCAAAACCTCTTCATTGAGATTGTAAAAAATAATTGCTTTTTGGCTGTTTTCTTGAACCTTTGCGCCATATGCCACTATTCTTCCCATGTCCGCATAAGCAGGTATATTCACTATTAAAAGGAACAAAATAGATAGCAGTGTAATTTTTTTAAGTATGTGTTCAGTCATGGCCTATTCCCAGTTAACACATTCACGGCTGACGCACACCTTTTTAGTGCAATACTTCGGGACATCCTCGCATATTATACCTGCGTCTGATTTCCAGCATTTCCTTGTGCTTCCGCACTGAAACTGTTCGTTAACCCAATGTGTGCATCTATAGCTCACACATTTTGGTGTATGGTGATATGTATCTGTTGATGTTGAGGGCGGATTGGCAGGAGCTGGCGTGGGCGTAGGAAGATCGGAGTCTGAGACAGAGCCACTTTGGCCGTTTGTATACCAAGATCCGCCAGCATGACTAATTGAGGTAAACGTAAATAATAATAGGGAACTCATAAAAAATACAAGCATTAGTTTTTTCATAACTTAACTCCTTCTAAAAAAGTTTTGCTGCGGACATTTCCCGTTACTGCAGCCCCTATTAAGGGTGACCGCAGCAACGAGAAAAAGGAATTCAGGGATTTCCGTAATAGATTCAGCAGCTTTTTCCTCCACAAACACCACTTCCTCGTTCATTGTTATTGTAGCATGCTGTTCCGTCTTTTTTATTACTGCTTTTCTGTAGTTGTATTCTGTTTACAGAGTAGTTACCTGCAATAATTACCGGTGATTTTGATATGAAATTTTCAGAGTGCGCTGTCTTGGCATGTGAAATGTTCCATGCAAAAAAAACAGATAATAATAAAAAAATAAAACAACTTTTTTCATTTTTACTCCTTTTAATGTCCTTAACCCTTTATTAAAAATATACTTATGCCGCCTCCATTTGTCAAGACAATTTTCTTTAATTTAACCAGATAGGTCCAAACATACTTACCACCTAAAGCAAATAGAGGTAATATCTATGTCTGAGAATGAGAATGATAGAAAAGAGAGTGGAGGCACCAACATGGAAGTGAAGAGAATAAGAAAGATAGTAGGGGCAGAAAACCTGAAAGTAGGTTTTCTGCCCGTTAAATCTTTCTCTTTCTCAAGGGCTGATGCAGCCCACATCCTCTTTTGCATATTCAAATCACTGGATTTGAATATAATAGGAAGACCCATAAAATTCCTAAAGGGATGGAGGCTGCATCATGGATAGTATATACCACACTTTGAGAAAATCAAACCCTGCAAGTGCAAGAATTTTGGTCAGAAAGGTTTTAGAGAAAAACAACGGCAATGTCTCAAAAACAGCAAGAATACTTGGCATATCAAGGGCTACAGTGAGAAGGGCAAGGGATGGAGAACTAAATGACTTATCAAGAAGACCAAAGAACATAAGAAAAAAGATAGGCTGTTCTCTTGAAAAACTCATTGTTGAAGAGGCAAAAAGCACAGGGTACAGATACAGGCTTCTAAGCTATTACCTAAAGAACAAATACTCCATAGAGATAAGCGAAAACACAATAAAGAAGGTTTTAAAGAGAAACAGGGTGAGGAAAAAGAAAATAAGGACTCTAAACAAAAACAGAAGGCATCTTTATGATTATGAACACCTGACGCCCTTTAGCCACCTTCAGATAGACACAAAACACATACTGGATGAAACATCTCTACCAAAGAGCGTGTATAGACACATAGAGAAATACGACCTGCCAAAATATGAATGGAACGCAATAGATGTAAAAACGAGAATGAGATTTACAGCTTACTCCCATACTCTTTCTGCATCCTTTGGATTTGCTTTTATCCTTTTTGTCGTACTGTGGTTAAAGCTGCACAATGTAAGGGGAAAAATAAACATAAGGTTGGACAACGGTTCTGAATTTGCATCCTCAAGCAGAAGAAAATTGGATGAATACAACGAATTCTTTTCAAAACTGAATGTAGAGTTAAAACCCATACCACCAGGTGCAAAACACCTCCAGGCTATAGTTGAAAACTCACACAGAAAAGACGATGAATCCTTGAATATAGTAAGGTTTCCAACCTTACTACTGGAAGATATCATAAGGGTGATAAGTATGTGTGGCCTATCTGGTTCATTTGTTGCAAAAAAATTTGACAAATTGTTCGGTTTGAATATACTTAGTTTCGCAAGCATTGCTCCCCTGTAGCTCAGCCGGTAGAGCAGGTGGCTGTTAACCACCGGGTCGGGGGTTCGAGTCCCTCCGGGGGAGCCATTTTGATGGCTGTTTCAAACTCATTCAATGTCTCCTTCCATCTTTCCCGCACAAGGGAGAAGGCAGGAAAAATAAAACTCTCTCTTTCACCTATTCTGGATTAATGTTCAAACCTACCTTCCCCGATCTAAAAAGGAAAAATTTTTTAAAAATGGATTTGATTTTTTGCTTTTATTTGCTATACCTTATCATGCAATATTAAAAGGTAGTAAACTCTGACAGGTTAAAAAAGAGTTAAACCTTTGATAGAAGGGTTTGAAGAAATAATGACCCATCAGGAGACAGCAAAATATTTAACAATAGGAAAATCTTTGTCTTATAAAATGGGGAAGGGAAGAAAAAATCCCGCCGTGAAAATTGCTAATCAATGGAGGTTTATAAAGGAAGATATTGATAGGTGGTTGCAGGAAATAAGAAATAAAGAAATTGTTTCCAACAAAGAAAAATAAATTTTTTTCTCTTTGCATTCTTTCTTAAAAGCCGAAAGTTTGAGGGCGGGGGAACTTTTTGGTATTTATGAAGATGCGGGCTTCTCCGCCACATTATTATTTCTGTATAACGTTTTGTGGGTATCTGAAGTCCGAGCCGATAGGCGAGGATTTGGGCGGAGTGCCAAAGGCACGGAGCCAGATACCCGCTTGTTAAGTGACACCGTTAGGGGCAAGGTGCGAAGCACCGCAGAGTGCCCGCCGTCGCCTGAATTTAATAATATTCAACTAATATTTCTAAATTTATTAACAAGTTTAAATGTTGCTTTATGTTCTTGGTTTTCAATATTTTATCTCCTTGAATAATATTTTCTGTTTATTGCAATCAATACTGAATTCTATATATCTTAAAGGTAAAATGCTATTTTTGCTATTAAAAGTCTTAAATGCTTTGATAAGTTCTTTATAGTTTTGTGTTGTTTTATCTTTTATTTCTCTCGAAATTATCATAGGCTCAATATCAGATGGACGATTTGGTAAATAATATTGTTCAATCCAATCAACATATCTTTGCAATTGTGTTACTATTTCGGGATAAGCTTCAACTGATTTTAGTTCAATAGGAACAACTTTCCTATTTTGATCGTTGATTGAAAGCATTATGTCAATTCTTTGCATCCCAACACCACAAGACACTTCATTTCCTATCCATTCTATTGTCTGATTAAGGAACATAGGAAGTTTTTCTAAATTTTGCAGTATATAAGCTTGAAGATGAACTTCAAACTGTTTTTTTGTACAGTATTTCTCAATTAATCTTGGTAAAATATTTATAATTTCTTTTCTTCCGTTATAACTGAAAAATTTAGTGCTAACTTCTATTTTCTGTGTAATTTTATTAAAAGTGTAACTCTGACCTTTTATACTTTTTCTGTTATTTTTATTACGTATTAAATTTATCAACCTTTCACTTTCATAGATTGTTATCATGGTATTACCGCGATTACCTTTTAGTTTACGATAAATTAAACTCCATAACATCTGGTTAGGTGAATGAATGTATTTTATTTCATCTAGGGCCTCCCACTCAGTAACACCTTCTGGATATACTTGATGTGGTTCAATTATTGTTCTAAAAGTTAAAGATTTACCTAAACTTGATTTTAAGAATTGTTTATTATCATTATTATCTAAAAATGAAGGTGCTTCTTTTACTTTGAAAACACCATAAAATTTACCTTCTCTAATTCCCTCCCTAAAATTTTGTTGCAAGTAAAATATTGCGTAATCACCAGTCCTAACCCTTTGACTATCAGCAATCATTCCTACTAAGTTGTTTTCAGTTTGAGGATTAAGAGAGCTGCTTTTTTTATTGTTAAAATCTATTTTATGCTCTTTTGCACCGGTGCCAGCAAACATATATTCTAAATGATATTTAAATGTAGTTGTATCTACAATAAATACATGTGTTGTTGCCATGGTTATCCCCTCTTTTTAAAAATTAATACATACTCATGCTTAAACACATAAAATCCTCCTACTAAAGCACGATATCTCCAAAGTTCTTTCTGATTCCTTTTTGCTCTTGTTTCTTCAAAGTTTTTCACTATTATGCTCTTTAATACAAATTTTTCTCTTTTTAAAACTTCATTCATTACATAAAACCCTAATGGGATCCATTCTCCTTTAGAATATTTATCGCCTATCACAATACCTAAATATCGTCCTTCTTCCAATACCGGTAGAACATTATCTAAAACTTTACCAAACATTTCCAAAAACTTATCTACTGTTTTCGCATTTGACAAATCGTCTGGATTATTACTAAATTTTATTATGTCATGGTATGGTGGGTGTATAATGACAAGCTGAATCTTTTTTACATTTTTTTCTTCCAGAATTTTTTTTAAGTCAATTTGTGTGCTATCCCCTGTAATAATATCAGTAGTCACATTAAACCTGTTCGGCTCTTTTTCTATCAATTTTTTTGCTTTTTCTACCACATCTGGGTTTATCTCTATTCCAATACCATTCCTACCTAACCTGCGACATTCTATTAATGTCGTCCCAGAACCAACAAGTGGATCTAAAACCCAATCTCCTTTTTTAGTATATCTTAACATTAATTGATGTGGTATCTGAGGAATAAAATTGCCCCAATACCAGGCATGGTGTGCTCCAGAAGTATCTCTTTTATCAAATATCCATAAGCTGTCTGTAATTATTTCATCATATTCTTTCCATCTATTGAGATTTATATCATTTATCTTATTCGTTTTAATCTCTGTCAATGCTTTTTTTAATCTATTTATATAATATCTTGTCCTTTCTAAAGTAAGTGTCTCCTCAATCTGCGTTAATTCATTTATTAAATAGTTATATTTTATTTCAATTGTATCGCCATTCTTGTCAATATTTAAAATACCAATTTTATCTTTATTTGTAGAAGTTAGATTTGATTTCAGTTCTTTTAGTTTTATCTTCAATTCTTGAATATTTTGTATTCTAATTAAATTATCTAAAATTTCTAAGAATTTTGATTTGTTAATTATAATGCTTCGATTTGAGAATGCTCGACTTTTCTCTTTAAATAATGTTTCTTGAATATGCTTCTTTTTCTGCATTTTTAACCTCTCCATAAAGTTATTGAAATTACTTTCTTTTTAAATCTTCCCAAGGCGACGGCGGGCATTTCACTTAACGTGTTGCGGGTATCTGAAGTCCGAGCCGATAGGCGAGGATTGGGGCGAAGGCGTAAGCCGTAGCCAGATACCCTCTTGTTGTCCGAGTGCGTCAGCACCGAAGCGAAGCGGAGAGTTCGGCTCGGCGGCATCAACATCTCTCCTTGAAAAAATCAATTATATCATTGATAATCTTCTTAAAGTGTTTTGTCTTTTCTGTTTCTTCAAATGGAAGAAACATGTATTCACCATAGTTAATTGCAAGTTTTCTTTTTACCATATCTAATTCGGCAGATAAATTTTTACCACTAAGGGTCTTATCCGTTGTTAATTTTAAGTTTGTATCTTTTACCCCTCATTCCGCACCTCTTTCTCCATTTATACCATAAAACCCCATATAATTACTACCCAATAGTTCCAATATCAGCCTATGCTTGTTTTCCAACCCAACAATCTGCTCTTGCCCATTAAGTAAGAGTAGATGTATAGCAAAGAAGTTCTCAAACACCCATCTTGCAGTGGGATTCTGAATGGGTTTGCCAAGTTGATTGGGAAAGGATTTGTTTTGATTTTTAAGCTCACTTCTTATTCTGTATTCCAAGGCAGAATAGACAAGCAAAGAGAGTGTCATTATCATAAGCATTGCTTCAATGCGTTTTGGGTTCTTTAGAAACATGGCATCGCTTAAAAACTCTGGTGATTTTAAGAACCTAAAGCCCCTTTCTATTCTCTGTTGAGATTTATACTCATCAAGCAGTTCCTTGGCAGACAGTGTCATATCATTGGTTGCAAGGATAAAAAGGCCACTCTTTTGGTTCTGTTTTTGTTTTAGGTATTCTTCATTTGGCTTGGTCTCTATAATCCAGTAGTATTCATAGTGGTCTGGTTTAGCATTTGGTTTTGGTCGTCCTCTTGTTTTGTATTTGGGCTTTGATATGAGTTTAGCCTCTGATATCATTATGCATTCTAACTTCTTTGTTTTTTCTTCAAATGCTTTTCTTGCATCAGCTTCACAGAAAAATGCTCTCTTTTGTAATTTCTCAATGAGTTTTGTTTCCTGTTTTTCTTTTTCTTGATACTCTTTCTTTATCGTTTTGTCCCCTCTTGATTTAGCATAACTGCTTTTGTATAAAACCCACTGTTGTTTCATTCCTTCATAATCTACTGTGTACTGGATAGCCTGATAGTTCTCATCAAGCTGAATAAATTCCTCTTCATTGTGGTTTTTGAGTATCTCTTTTGCCTGTTTTAGTTTCGATGGAACCCTTGAGATGAAAAGCATGTTGTTTTTCTTAAACTCTTCCATTGTTTTAGAACTAAAGAGGGCTGCATCGGCTATCACCTTTGTCTTTGTATTATTAGCATTCTTTAAAGAGTTAATATGCTCCTTTACTATATTGGCAAATGCCTGTGTATCTATTTTATTACCATCTGCAGGCTTCATCCATATGGGAATGCCTGCTTTGTGTTCTACTATAAGATTTAAAACCACCTGATTGAGCTCTGGATGGTGGTCTCTGCTGTATCCCTGGGTGATAAAGACTGGGGTTGGCTCATACTCTTCTTCTTTTCCTCCTTTTCCCCATTTTCCTTCACTGTTATTTCCCTTTTCTTCTTTTCCATTTCTTTCTTTTACTTTTCCTTTTTCTTTTTCTTTTTCTTCTTTCGTCTTTTGGTTTGGATACTTACCGTCAAGATGAAAGCTTGTGCTGTCTAAGTGTATGGTAGAGGGTGTAAGGTTCAGTATTTTGAGTGCCCTGCTTGCTATCTTTTCATACAGTTCACTTACGCCGTATTCAAAGAGCTTATCTAATGTTCTACCAAGTGCATCATCGTTGAACCAAGGGAAGTCAACATCCCTTCCGAATAATCTCTTTAGTGGTTTGTCTTTGAAGAAGAGAGGAGTTAGGTAGAGTTGCTTGTTGACATAACCAAGACCGTTAAGGATCATTGCCTTTGTTGCTTCGCCATAGCTTAGGTTCTTTGATTTGCTTGATGATGGTATTTCATCATCTATGGTTTCTGCTATCTTTAGTTCGTCTATCATACCAGCTATTAGTCCTAAGTGATCCATGTTCTTGATAACTGCTTTTTGTTGTAACATTTAAATACCCCCTCTTTTTAGAGGGAGATGTAAGCATTTTCTGTTCCGTTTATTCTAAGACCCTTTTCATTCTTTTACTCTGTGCATTTGGGTTTGGTCAAATAAAATAGAGGTTTGGGTGCGGAAAGGGGGGTTACTATTTGCAACCTATATTTTACTTTTTTTAAACATTTCGTTTTATTCTCAAATAATAATGATTTTCTAAGATCTTCTATTATCGGTTAATCTTTTTTTAACTAAAATATACCAAATAAAAATAAATAATCAAAGATATTTTCAAAAAATTTTTCCTCTTTGTGGCAGGTTCGAGTTGATTACATCATTCCAGAATAATAGAAAGAAAAAGGTTTATTTGCCCTGATTTTTATCTTTTGTGGATAAGTATGAAGAACACTTGATAAGTTCGAAATAGCTATTTAAATAGGGGAGCCATTTAGAGCTTTTAATGAAACCAACCTCAGAAAATCCTGAGATTGGTTTCATTTCAATCTTTTCATGGTGCCCCGAGCAGGATTCGAACCTGCGGCACCAGGATTAGGAATCCTGTGCTCTATCCTACTGAGCTATCGGGGCACAGATGCCATAACAGGCAGGCAACTTCTATAATATTTACCTCTTTTTGTCAAGTTTTAAAAGATGGTGGGCGGTACAGGTGTCGAACCTGTGACCTCTTGCGTGTGAAGCAAGCGCTCTTCCGCTGAGCTAACCGCCCTCTGTTTAAAAATTAATAGAAAAGCTTGACTTTGTCAATTATATTTATGGCTTATGTATTTTGGAGTATTAGCTGTTTTTAATTCCCTTTACGTACAAGATTGAATAAGTTGAAGGTATTTTTCCAGAAGATGAACTGAAGATTTCTTCATAGAGATTACAGAAGTTAACATAAGCCTGTTTTGTTACTCTTTTATAGCGCTTTGAGTATGTAGCACCGGTATTTTTATGTTGTTTTAGAAAATCCACAACCGAATTATAATAAAATGTATAATCTTTCCTTTCGAATTGCCATCTGAAGCCCCTTATTGATGTAAATAGTTCTTTATAGAAATTTTCACTTTTAAGACTATATGTATGACCGAAATTGGTTAGGGAGTATATGTGCTCCATTTCTGCAAAAGTGCCCTTTATGAAAATGGAAAAATAAACCTCACAACCTGATTTTGTTTCATTAAATAGCCTGGGAATTGAAATTTGCGGATTTTGTAGCCATTGCAATACACTTGATCCTACCATTAAATCAAAACTAAACGTTTTTGTTAGTGGCAATGACTCTATATCTGCGTTTACAAAATTTATCCTTTTCAGTCTTTCTTTGGCCTTTTGAAGGGATTTTAAAGACAAATCAATAGCGGTGTAGTTTTTGAATTTTACCTTTTTTATTAAATAATCGGTGAAAAGCCCAACACCTATACCAAGCTCAAGAATATTTTCGTAGTAGTCTTTTTCTATAAGGCGCACAAGTTTTAATGCTGCTATTCTTTGGATATTTGCATTTTGACAGTATGTAGTTGCAGCCTTGTCAAACGATTTTTTTAGTTGTGATTTCATAACAGATTTGGTTTATTGTGTTTTCATCTAAATAATGCGGTTTGTTATCCAGGATTATTGGTTTTTCTGTAATTCTAAAGGCTTCTTTAAATGGCACTATCCTATCTTTTTTTCCATGAACTACGTGAAGGTTGCTTGGATTGTGAGTTTCTTGAATCCTTGAATATTTCAAGAATTCTAGACCTTTTAGCAAAGATTCTTTATTGAATTCTATTGGTTTGTAGATTGCACCAGCTTTTTTCAAAAATGCTTCTAATACTATTTGAGGGTTTACTCTAAAGTTTTCAATCATTATGTCTAAAATCTTTTTATTGGTAAAATCCATAAAACATCTAAACGGAGAAATAAGAATTATATGACTGAAATTATCTTTTATCTTATCGATGTGTTTCAGCATTATATGCCCACCGGTTGACCATCCTATGATAATCTCTTCCTGGTTTTTTCTTAGATATTTAACAATATTTTCTTCATCCCACTTTCCATTAAACGGAACCAAAAAGGGAAAATTTTTGGATATGTTCGGGTAGAGATAGTCAAATCCAGCCCAACCCGATACAAAAATCACAGGTATTGCCTCATTTGCCCAAAAACTTCAATGATTTTATCTAATTCGTTATCTGTTATATCAGCCCGGAGTGATATTCTTAACCTGTCCGTGTTTTTTGGAACAGTCGGTAGTCTGATTGCAGGTGCATAAATCCCGTTGCTTATAAGAAAATTTCTTAATCTGAATAGTTTTTCTCTGTTTGGTATTATAACTGGTATAATCTGGCTTTGCGAATTTAGAATATCGTAGCCCATTGCTTTTAGGCTTTTTCTAAGTTTCTCCGACATAGAAAGCAATCTTTTCGATAGTTTATCATTTTTCTTTATGAGTTTTAAAGCTTCAAGATTTGAGGCAATAACAGAAGGTGGAAGGCTTGTTGAATAGATAAACCCCCTTGCTTTGTTTATTAGGTAGTCTATTATGAGTTTTGAGGAGCAAACATAAGCCCCGTATGAGCCTAAAGCCTTGCTGAATGTACCCATATTAATATGAATTTGCTTAACTAAGCCCAATTCATGCACAACTCCTCTTCCATGACCAAAAATACCTGTTGCATGTGCCTCATCTACCATCACCAAAGCACCATACTTGTCTGCTATAGCTGCTATCTGTCTTAGGTTTGCAATATCACCGTCCATACTAAAAACGGTATCTGTAACAATTAATTTTTTGGGCGTTTGGCATTTTTTTATGAGTTTTTCTAAATGGTCTATATCGTTATGTTTGTATCTTATGTGTTTTGCTAAGGATAATCTTGCACCATCTATTATACTTGCATGGTTTAGCTTGTCTGAAAAAATTGTCCACTCTTTATCACAAAGGGCAGGAATTACAGAAACATTTGTCACATAACCACACCCGAAGACAATACATTTCTGGTATCCTTTAAAGTTGGCAATTTCTAGTTCAAGTTCATCGTATAAGGAGTAGTTACCCGTGACTATTCTTGATGCGGATGATGAACATCCAAATATTGAAATTCCCTCTTTTGCTTTTTCTATTAACCTTTTATTTTTTGATAAACCTAAATAATTATTCGATGATAGGTTTAGGCACTTTTTTGCGTTGATTGTTATATATTTTTCTGCACCGGCATCTATTTGCGGAATCGAGCGCAAAAGATTATCTTTTTTTAACTCTTTTAGTTTATTTTCAAAAAAAGACTCATAACTCATACCAAGCTTAACCCTATACTGTTTATATCTTCTAAATCTGAATCTACATTGAAGCCCTTTGTGGTTAGGTAGTCTCCAACCATCAATCCAGATGCGCCGCAGTTTAAAACCCGCTTTTTACTTTTTGGTTTAAATACAGTGTTTCTTCCACCGCAAATACGAATGTGCTTATCAGGCAAGATGAATCTGTAAATCGCTACTATTCTTAATGCTTCTTCTTCTGTTAAGATAGGTTGACTCTCAAGAGGAGTAGATTTTATAGGGTTTAAAAAGTTTATTGGTATGGATGGTACATTGAGTTCTTTTAAAGTCATTGCAAGTTCAATTCTATGCTCCCAGTTCTCACCTACACCGAATATACCACCGCTACAAACATAAAGCCCAATATCTACGGCCGTTTTTATACTTTCTATGTCCTCTTTGTAATCGTGTGTCGTGCAGATATTTTTAAAGAAACTTTCTGCAGTTTCTAAATTGTGATGAAGCCCTTCAAGTCCAGCTTTTTTTAGCCTTAAAAGTGTTTCTCTATCTACTATGCCAATAGATACATCCGGTAGAAGATTTAATTTTTTCACTATTTTTATTGCTTCTTCTAGTTTCTCTAAATCTCTTTTGGAGGGTGATTTTCCGCTTGTAACAATGGAAAATCTTTTAACGCCTTTTGCTTTTAATTTCTTTGCTTGTTCATATATGTTTTTTACTTCTATGAAGTCGTACTCTTTAATGTTTGTTCTATAATGTGAAGATTGAGCGCAAAATTTGCAGTTTTCCGAACACTTTCCGCTTTTTGCGTTGATAATTGAGCAAAACTCTACAATTGATTTAAAAAAATGATTTTTTATTCTTAAGGCAGCTTTACAGATCTCGTTGAGGTTTGGATATTTAATCAAGAAGAATAACTCATCTTTGGACAAACTCTCTTTTTTTATTGCTTTCTCTATTAACTTGTTAATCATAATTGCTCCTAAAATTAAACATCTTTTGTTGAATTTTAAATTAAATTGTGTTATTTTGCAAGAAAAAGTTAACTTTAAAATTTATGGAGGTTAACAATGAAGTTTAATCCAAGAAATTATCTTATTTGGCATCCATGCACCCAGATGAAAGACCATGAAGAATATCCATTGATAAAAATAGTAAAAGGCGAAGGGGTTTATCTATATGACGATAAGGGTAATAGGTATATAGATGCAATATCCTCATGGTGGGTTAATATTCTGGGTCATTCCAATGAGAGATTAAACGAGGCATTGAAAAGGCAGGTTGATAGGCTTGAGCATGTGATATTTGCAAACTTTGTCCATGAGCCGGCATTAAAATTGACTGATAAGCTTTTGAGGATTGCCCCAAAAGGCCTAAGTAAGGTGTTTTTTGCCGATAATGGTTCAAGTGCTATAGAAGTGGCGATGAAAATGAGTTTTGGCTATTTTAAAAATAAGGGCAAGATAAAAAACAAGTTTGTGTATTTAGATTGTGGATATCATGGTGAAACTTTGGGCGCATTATCTGTGTGCGGTGAAGAACTTTACAGTCAGATGTATAAAGAGATAATGATAGAAAATATAAAAGTGAAAGGACCAGATTGTTTTAGGTGTCCATTTGGCAAAACAAGGGAGAACTGTAATGTTGAATGCTTTAGTTTTATGGAAGAGGCTTTAGTTAGGAATAAAGACACGATAAGCGCTGTTTTGATTGAGCCTATTGTTAATTGTGCTGGTGGATTTAAAATATATCCTCCTATTTATCTAAAAAAACTAAGGGATTTAACACAAGAGCTTGACATACACCTTATAGCTGATGAAATAGCGGTGGGATTTGGAAGAACGGGAAAGATGTTTGCCTGTGAGCATGCAGGAATTACGCCCGATTTTATGTGCCTTTCAAAGGGTTTGACAGGTGGTTATATGCCATTATCTGTGGTTTTGACAAATGATGAAATCTATGATACCTTCTATGGAGATTATGTGTCGTTAAAAGCATTTCTTCATTCACATAGTTATACAGGAAATCCTCTTGGGTGTGCCTTGGCGTCTGAGGTGTTAGATATATTTGAAGAGGATGATTTGCTAAATAAAAACAGGTCCAAACAGGATCGCCTAAAAAATAGGGTTATCGAGAAATTCTCAAACTATAAATACTGCGGTGAGGTAAGGTCTATCGGTTTTATAACGGCTGTTGAGCTTGTTAAGGACAAAATCACCAAAGAGCCATTTAATTGGAAGGAGCGTTTGGGTTTTAAAATTTACAGAAATGCACTTAAAAAGGGCGCACTTTTAAGAAATTTAGGTGATGTAATCTACTTTATGCCTCCCTATGTAATAACAAAAAAGCAGATTGATGAATTGGTTAACATTGCATTTGATAGTGTTGTGGAGGTATTAGGTGAGTAGAAGGATTATGATTTTCGGCTCTAATACCGGAGTAGGCAAAACAGTTTTTTCTGCACTCTTATCCGATGAATTAAAAGGTAAGGGCTATAAAATAGCATATATAAAACCTATACAGACAGGCTATCCAAACGATGATGATTCAAAATATGTAAGAAATATAACGGGCTTATCCGAAGAAGATGCTTTTTGTATCCTAAAAGAACACAAACCTGTAGCACCGGCTGCCATTTTTGAGAGTATACCGATTGATGAAATAGATAGAGTTTTGGGCAGGTTTGATAATTACGATTTTTTGGTTATTGAAACAGCAGGCGGAATTTGCTCTCCTGTGGACAAAAGACTTTTAAATTTCCATCTTTCTAAACTGCTAAAAGTGGAATATAATGTTATAGTGATACCACATAGACTTGGTTGTATAAATGATGCTTTGTTGGTGGATTATCTGGCTAAAAAAGAAGGAATCGATTGCTGCTTTGCCATGAACGATTTTTTTGAGTCGAATATACAACAAAAGAATATAGAGCTTATAAATTGGTTTAGCGAAAATAGGGTGTGTTGTAGATTTAAAGACAAGATAGAGTGGCTTTATGAGCTTATGTAAAAAAGTAATTATTTTTTCTTGACATCCAAGAAAGTTTAAATATAATATTTAGCAATTAATAAAAATTGAGGTAGTAATGCTTAAGACGATTTTTGAGGTTCATGAGAAGCTAAAACCCCAAATAGAGAAGAAACTTTTAGAATTTAAAATGGTTTGGATGGATTCTGATGAGAGAATTTTAGAGGAGTTACTATTCTGTCTTTTAACTCCACAATCAAAGGCCGAAAAGGCTTGGCAGATAATCGAGGATTTGGAAGCAGAAGGAAAATTGCTTGATTGTGATGAAGATGAGTTAGCTGAGAGGTTTAGAGGTGTTAGGTTTAGAGTGAATAAGGCAAGGTATGTAAAGGAGGCATTAGAGAAGTTTGTAGAAAAGGGTAAGATTACTTTGAAGTCTAAACTGTCTAAATTTAGCTCTCAAAAAGAGGCACGAAAGTGGTTAGTTGACAATGTTAAGGGAATGGGGTATAAAGAATCAAGTCACTTCTTGAGAAACATAGGGAAAGGAGAAGAGCTTTCAATATTAGACAGGCATATCTTAAGGGCGCTTTTAAGCGTGGGCTTAATAGATGCTATTCCGAAAACAATTACACCAGATAGGTATCTTGTGTTGGAGGAAAAGATGAGGGAGTTATCCAATAGAATTAATATACCTTTAGCTCATCTGGACTTTGTTTTATGGCAGATTCAGACAAATAGGATATTTAAATAGGAGGCAGCAATGGATTTAAAGGCAATGCATAAGTTAAGTTATGGAGTTTATATAGTATCATCATTAAAAGATGGAAAATATAACGGCCAGATAGCAAATACCGTATTCCAGATATCATCTAATCCTGCCAGTGTAGCTATAAGTATAAACAAGCAGAATCTAACGCATGAGTTCATAGAAGAATCTAACCTGTTTTCTGTTACTGTTTTAAAACAGGAAACCCCCATGAAATTTGTAGGTAGATTTGGATTTAAATCTGGTAGAGAAATAGATAAGTTTGATGGCATAGATTTTAAGGTCATAGACGGTGTTCCTGTAGTGGTAGAAAATGGTGTTGCATACTTAATAGCTAAGGTAGTGGATAAGATTGATGCTTTTACTCATACTGTATTTGTGGGCAAGCTTATAGATGCCGGTATATTAGACAAAGCAAACCCAATGACTTATGCTTATTATCATGAAGTAAAGAATGGTAAATCACCCAAGACGGCTCCAACCTATATAGAAGAAGATAAGAAAGGAATTAAAGATAGAGGAGGAGAGATGAAGAAGTACAGATGTATTGTATGTGGATATATTTATGATCCACAATTAGGGGATGAGGAAAATGATATAGAGCCCAACACGCCATTTGAAGATTTACCTGATGATTGGACATGCCCCATATGCGGTGCATCAAAGGAAGATTTTGAGGAGGTAAAAGAGGATGATTAAAAGACTCAAGGAGGGTGTTTACAATGTCGGTGCCATCGATTGGGATAGAACCCTTTTTGATGAAATAGTGCCAACCCCACAAGGTACAAGTTATAATGCTTATTTAGTTATTGGAAAAGACAAAACGGCTTTAATTGATACGGTTGAGCCTCAGAAGTTTGATGAGTTAAGGAAGAATTTAGAGGATCTCGACGTTAAAAAAATTGACTATTTAATCTCAAACCATACTGAGCAAGACCATTCAGGCAGCATACCTATGATACTGGATATGTATCCAGAGGCTCAACTGATAACCAACGAGAAGTGCAAAGGCTTTGAGATGGATCTACTTCACATCCCTGGGGATAAATTCACCGTAATAAAAGAGGGGGATGAGATTGATTTAGGTGGCAGGACACTTAGGTTTATTATGACACCATGGGTTCATTGGCCTGAGACGATGAGTACATACCTTGTTGAGGATAAAATACTCTTTAGTTGTGATTTCTTTGGCTCACATGTGGCAACATCCTATACCTTTGCCAAATATTACGATAAGGTTTATCATGAGGCTAAAAGATACTATGCAGAGATTATGATGCCATTTAGGAATTTTATCGAGAAAAATATAAAGAAGGTTGAGGCTTTAGATATTGATATGATTGCACCAAGCCATGGCCCTGTTTTTGATGATCCTGGGTACATTATAAATGCATACAAAGAGTGGATAGACCCTAAGCCGTCAAACATGGTCTTGATTGCTTTTGTTTCGATGCATGAAAGCACCAGAAAGATGGTTGAGTTTTTAGCCGACGAGCTTGAAAAGAGGGGTGTTGATGTAAAGATAAGAAATTTAACCACATCAGATGTGGGTGAGATAGCAATGGATTTGGTTGATGTGGCAACCATTATTATTGCAACACCAACGGTGCTTGCTGGAGCCCATCCCAATGCGGTATATGGGGCATATCTGGCTAATGTTTTAAGACCTAAGGCTAAATTTGCAGGCATTATAGGTTCGTTTAGCTGGGGAGGCAAAGCTGTTGATGTTATAAAGTCCAACCTTTCCTCTTTGAAGGTTGAGTTGCTTGAACCTGTATTGCTTAAAGGTTTACCCAATAAAGAGGGTTATGAGAAGCTTAAGGAGTTTGCTCAGCTGATTTATGAAAAACACAAAGAGGCGGGACTGGTAAAATGAAGAAGGCTATAGATTTTTGCTTACCGGATCATGAAAATAAGCAGCACTGCCTTGATGAATTTAAGGGTAAATGGATTGTGCTTTATTTTTATCCCAAAGACAATACAAGCGGCTGCACCAAAGAGGCGGTTGAGTTCTCTCAGAAGAAGGATGCATTTGATAAGTTTGATGCTGTAATTATAGGTATAAGCAAGGATTCACCAAAATCACATGCTAGATTCATAGAAAAGCACGATCTTAACATACTGCTTTTGAGCGATGAGGAGCATAAGGTTTTGGAGGCCTATGGTGCCTGGGGCAAGAAGAAGAACTATGGTAAAGAATATTACGGAACGATAAGGAGCACATTTTTGATTGACCCTGAATTGAATATTGTTAAAGGGTGGAAGAATGTACGCGTCAGTGGACATGTGGATAAAGTTTTGCAGGAGCTTGAAAATCTCAACAACCAAACTATTAATAAAACTGAAGCGGTAAGTGAAGAGAGTGTTATTGAGCTTCTTAAAGATAAACCGCTAAAGACAAATGATCTTGCTAATATGCTAAATGCGGATAAGAAAGAGATTGAAAAGCTTATAAGAAAACTAAAGAAAGAGGGCAAAATAGAAAGCCCTAAAAGATGTTACTACCAAGCTAAGGAGGTTTAGGATGATTTCTAAAAGGATGGAGGAAGCGCTGAACAATCAAATAAATGAGGAGTTGTATTCCGCTTATCTGTATCTGTCCATGTCTGCGTGGTTTGATTCTATTGGACTGAAGGGTTTTGCCAACTGGATGATGGTACAATACAAGGAGGAGACAGATCACGCTATGAAATTATTTAATTATTTAGCAAGACAAGGTGCAAAGATAGAGCTTAAGGCAATTGCTGAACCACCTAAGGAGTGGAAGTCCCCTCTTCATGCAATGGAGGAAACCCTGAAGCATGAGCAGCATATAACTAAATGCATCAACGAACTTGTTGATTTGGCTGAAAAACTGAAGGATAGGGCAACATACAATATGTTACAATGGTTCGTCGATGAGCAGGTTGAGGAAGAGGAGAACGATAGGGATATAATCGATAAACTCAAACTTGTTGAGGATAGCAAACACGGGATTTTGCTTGTGGATAAAGAGTTGGCCCAAAGGCAGTATACACCCGAGGTGTAAAAAATAAAAGGAGGTGTCGTTATGACGCAGAAGTTACAGGTATGGAAGTGTGATGTTTGTGGCAATATTGTCGAGGTAATTCATGAAGGTGCTGATGCATTGGTGTGCTGCGGTCAGCCTATGAAACTTTTAGAGGAACAGACAGCCGACTCATCCACAGAGAAGCATGTTCCTTTTATCGCAAGAGAGGGAAATGCTTATGTGGTTAAGGTCGGCGAGAATCAAGCTCATCCTATGGAGGAGAAGCACTATATAGAATGGATTGAGCTCATAGTAGATGGCGTTGTTTACAGGAAGTTTTTAAAACCTGGAGATGCGCCTGAAGCAAGATTTGAAGTTCTTGAGGGTAAAGAGGTTTCTGCAAGGGAGCTTTGCAACATCCACGGTTTGTGGGCAAAGAAATAGGGCAATAAAAAAAGGGAAGCTTTATGCTTCCCTTTTGACTCTTTTTTAACTAACCTTTAGGCTTTGATGTCTATTAGACTTCCTATCATTTCGTTTTGAGCCCTTATAACATTAACATTGGCTTTGTTTTGATCCTGGTTGCTTATCTGGTTTACCATCTGATCTGCGAGGCTTACATTATTGCCGTTTCTGTTGGGGGCTGCTTTTGATACTGTGGTTTTGGCTTCAACGCCACCACCCTTGGCTTCTTGATTGATAACATTTACCTGCTTATAGTTTTTTGTATTTATATTAGCTACATTGTTAGCCGTAATATCCTGCCTGTAAAACGCATTTTTAATTCCGCTTAACGATGTATTTATGTTCATAAGCTCACCCCCTTTTCTTTTTCACTTTTTAATAAACTTAACTCTTTTTGTTGTGAATTCAATGGGGGATTTTATTTTTTTAGGCTCTCTATAACTATCTGGGCTGCTTTTTTGCCTGAATTTAACATTCCGCCGAATACAGGCCCCATTCTGTGAGAACCACTTACAGCAACTGCAGCCATGCCAGCCACTATTAGGCCTGGATATACCTCTTGAGTTTCCTCAATGGTTGACTGCTCTCCAACCTCAGCCCACATAGGTTTTTCACCAATCACAACCCCTTCAGGTGTATTAAGCTTTATTCCTCCCTTGCGTGTTAAAATGTTGGCTATATCTGCATCATGTCCTGTAGCATCGATTACGTATTTGCTTGTTACTACCAACGGATCTACAAGTAAGCCTGCCATATTAACAGTAGTCCAGCCGACAACGAGGCCATTAACCCTGTATTGTCCGTCTATCTTTTTAAATACGACATCCTCAACCTCTATAGCATTAAAAATCTTTGCACCTGCTTTAACGGTTTTTGATATGAGAGTGGTTGTAGCTTCTATAGAATCCGCCGTGTAATAGCCATCTGTGTATTTTTCGTAGTTTATGCCGAATTCGTCTAAAATTTCCCTTCCTATCTCCTGTACGACTATTTCATTAAAAAGCATTGCGCCGCCCCACATGCCGCCGCCAATGGTTAGCCTCTTATCAAATATAGCCACCTTTATATTGGCTTTTGCTAAATAGTATGCGCAAACCAATCCTGCAGGGCCACCACCAACAATGGTTACATCACACTCAAGGTAGTCAAGTAGTTTATTCATATACCTTTCTACTATGGCTCTTGAGATAACTCTTTCGTCTAAATTATTCATAAGATTCACCTCCTAATTTCTTCCTACATAATAAATGTGGTCTGGTAACTCAACCTTGGTTATTGTATATTTTATTAGGTTTTTGTGCCTTGAAATTATCAGGCCTTTTTTTGTTTTGCTTATTGGATGCATTTGCATTTTTAAATCCCTTTCAAGGTAGAAAAATAACCTCAAGTTTCCATCATCAGTCATAACATACTTTGGTCGTTCTTGCAAAACAATTTTTGCTATTTTATGACCGAAATTTCTGTAGTTGGTGTAGTATGAGTAAAGATAGTACTTGTATGTTGTCTCAAAAAGAAATTTTAACGAAACAGAAAAGGCTATTAAACCAAGAAGTAGAGCGAATGATTGGGTAATGTCCTTTTTTAGTGCAAGTAATCCTGTTATTGCAATTATTAAACCGACTATACAACCAATATAGCTTGGGTTTTTTATAAACTCCCCACAGAATATAAATCCAATAAAAAAGAGTAATATTTCAAATATTAAAACACCTCTAAGTAATTTTTTGAAGTTCACTATTCCTTCTAAATATTCAAGCTCATAGTATAATATACCAAGAATAAATGAAGCTATGCCAAAAAGGACAAGCGTGTATCTAATTCTACCATCTGGCAAGATTGCGTATACTAAAAAATTGGGTATAAATGCAGCCAAAAAGAAATCAAACAGTCTTTTTATTTGAGTTTCATTCTTTAATATCTCTCTAAATTCCAACCTGATACGTTTGTCCAAAAACAACAAAAGAGTAGCAGAAAATGGTAGGTAGTGAATAAAGAAACTTACAGGAAAGAAAAGAAAGTGGCCAACAACATCTCTTATCCGTTCTATGCTTAAAACCCTGTTTCCAGATGCCTGAAGGATAAAGCCTAAGGCATAATTGAGTCTGTGTATGTCGCCTTTTGATACCAGTAAAAGCCAGCCTAAAAATAAACCAACAATGAACAGACCACCCAATATTGTGTTTTTGGATAGTATGAGGCTTTTGTTCTTTCTTAATATGGCAAGGCTTATAAGCGTAAGATAGAAGTAATGAAGGGCAGGTAGGCCTTTGGTAAGCAGGGCTAACGCTGCAAAAACGCTCCCTGTGAATGTTTTTTCATGGAATATGCAAACCATTGAAGCAAATAGCAAGAACGAAAAAAACATATCTGTTTCTGCAAGCATACCATAGTGAAAATAGGCTATATACGATAACCCAAAAGAAAAGGCCCCAAATATGGCGGCCTCAAGTCCAACTGCATCTTTTAATGAAAATAGTATTAAAAGGAGAATGCCAAACATGGATAAAACGGACACAGCCCTTGCTGAAAACTCATTTTCGCCAAATATTTTAAAGAATAAGGCTATAACTATGTTGTGCAATGGGGGTTTTCTAAAGTAATCCCTTCCCAGCACATGGGGTGTTGCATAGTCATGTGTATAATTCATCTCAAGTGCTATGATAGCCCTTCTTGGCTCTTCATGTTGAAAATACATCCTGCCCAAGTTGTAAAAGGCTGCAATCAGGTATATAGAAAAAAACAGAAGAAGGTGTTGCTTAGATATTCTCATCTATCAACTCTTTTAGTTTTTCTGCTGCTATTGTGGCGTTTTTGAAGTGATTCTCGAATATAATGTCCGCATATCGTTCATACAGTGCTGTTCTTTCTTTGTACATCTCGGCTATCGTTTGGTCTTTGGGTTTTGCTAATCCCCTTAAGCTATAATCACCAAGCCTCTTTTTTATCTCTTCAAAGCTCACTTTTATGTAAACAACGAGACTTACATTTTTTAGATACTCCATAGCCTTTTTTGAATACACCACACTGCCGCCGGTTGATATGATGCTGTGTTCCGGGTTTAGTGATAGTATAGTTTCCTCTTCGATCTGTCTTAGCTTTAGATATCCTTTACTATCCACTATTTGTTGAAGGGTTCTTTTGGTGTTGTTTTGTATGATTATATCTGTGTCTATGAAGTTGAATCTCATCATCTTGGCCAATATTACGCCTATGCTGCTTTTGCCTGAAGAGGGCATGCCAATCAAAGATACATTCATGCGCCCCATTTTAACCTTTTTCTTGAAAAATGGCAAAATTCATATAAACTAAAAGGCGGTAAATTTGGGAGGTGTTTGGTATGACTTACGATGAGGCAAGGAGTCTCCTTGAGACATACACAAAAAGTGAAAGCCTTTTGAGGCATGCAATCTGTGTTGAGACTGCTATGCGATGTTATGCTAAAAAGTTTGGAGAGGATGAAGAAAAGTGGGCTATTGTAGGTCTATTGCATGATTTTGACTATGAAAAATACCCGGATGAGCATCCATACAGGGGCGCGGAGATCCTGAAGGAAAAAGGGCTTGATGAGGATATGATAGAGGCTATTTTGGGCCATGCAAATTACACAGGTGTTGAAAGAAAAACATTGATGGCAAAGACACTGTTCGCCGTGGATGAGTTAAGTGGCTTTCTTTATGCGTATGCTTTGGTTAGACCCACCAAAAACCTAAAGGATATAAAGCTAAAGTCGGTTAAAAAGAAGCTGAAGGATAAGGCATTTGCCAAGGGTGTAAACAGGGAGGATATAGAGCTTGGGGCAAAAGAGCTTGGTGTTGATTTGGGCGAACATATACTGTTTGTGGCTGAATGTTTACAGAATAACGCAAAAGCAATAGGACTTGAGGAATAGAAAGGAGAAGGGTTATGGCTGAGATGATTGCAACGAACGAATTTAAGAGGGGTGTTAAACTTGAGATAGAAGGCGATCCTTATGAAATTGTCGATTATGAGCATGTAAAGCCGGGAAAAGGACAGGCCTTTGTTAGGGTTAAGCTAAAGAATCTAAAAACGGAAAATGTGGTTGAGAAGACCTATAAGTCTGGAACAAAACTGCAGAAGGCCGAAGTTGAAGAAAGGATGATGCAGTATTTATATAAAGACAACGACGGTTATCAGTTCATGGATTTGAATACCTATGACCAATACTCGATTTCAGAGGATGTTATGGGTGATGCAGCCAAGTTCATACAGGAGAACAAAGAAGCAACCGTTATGCTTTACAACGGCTTGCCTATCGGTGTGTCTTTGCCGAACTTTGTTGAACTTAAAATAGTTGAAACAGAACCTGGTTTTAAAGGCGATACTGCAGCAACAGGCACAAAGCCTGCAACATTGGAGACAGGTGCAGTTGTTCAGGTGCCGTTCTTTTTAAAGGAAGGCGATATTATAAAGATAGACACACGAACGGGAGAGTATGTAGAGCGCGTTAATAAATAATGAGAGTTTTAACAAACCCATTTTTTCTTCTAATCTCCATTGCTCTTGCGCATTTTGTTAATGATTGGTATTCGCTTTTAATAGCGCCGGCGATTCCTTTAATTAAAAAATCCTACGGCATAAACTACCTACAATCGGGCATGCTTCTAAGCGTGCCCTATTTTCTATCTGCTATTTTACAGGCTCCGATTGCCCATTTCTCTGAAAACTACGCAAAAAGGAAAACGGTTCTTATAGGCGGTTTTTTGATACTCTCTTTATCCTATCTTCTGTTTTATCTGTCCAATTCCTACTATTCAGCTCTTTTTGCTACTATTCTTATAGGTATAGGGCTTGGGACATATCACCCACAGGGTATGGGGATCTTGAGCAGTGTATTTAAAGAAAAGAAGGGTATGGCCATAGGATTAAACGGTGTGGGTGGTGCATTGGGTTATTTCTTTGCTCCCATCTCAATGGGTTATCTGTTGTCCCTATATGGCACAAAAGCCTTTTTGATTGTGTCTATACCGGGATTTGTTATAGCTGTTATACTTTTTATCTTTGTAAAAATAGAAGAGCAACCCATAAAAACATCGTTTAAAAGCACCATAACAAAAGACCTGCTTATGCTTGGCCTTGTTGCGATTGTTATACCGTTTTTTTCAAGGGGTATCTCATCCTTTTTGCCTGCGTATTTTTATGCTAACGGGTCAAATATATTGGATGCCAACCTGAAGGCTTCGGTTATGTTGCTTGCGGGCCTTATAGCTCAACCTTTGGGTGGTGCCATATCGGATAAGATAGGGAGAAAACAGACTATTTCTATCAGTTATTTTATGATGGGTGTGTTTTTGGCTTTGTTTATATCAAAGCCCAGCTTGATTTTTCTGTTCTTTATGGGGTTTTTTATGTCTCTTTCCATTCCCGTTAGACACGCTTTTGCGGCTGAGGTTGGCGGTAAGAAGGTAAACTCAAATATTGCTGTTGTTTTCGGAATGGTGATGGTGGGTTCATCTATTGCTCCCAGCATTGTTGGAGCTTTGGCAGACCATTTTGGATTTAAGGTTGCCTTCGGTTTCAATGTGGCGATTGCAATAGCAGGAAGCCTGCTCGTATGGGCGATTAAAAAACCACACAAGCAGGCTTAGGTTTTTAGAGTTCGAATCCTTTTTCGGTGTGTATTGCTATATCCAGACCCTTGATCTCATCCTCCTCATCGACCCTTAAGCCACCGGTTAGAATCGATGTTGCCTTTACAGAGATAAATGTGCCTATAGCCACAAAAACAATCGTTGCAACAACGCCTATAAGCTGAATAACTATCTGGTGGCTTCCGCCGTAGATTAATCCCCTTGCGAAATTTACTTTTGGATCAGCGAATAACCCTATGGCTATCATGCCCCATATACCGTTTAGACCATGCACACCAAATACATCCAATGAATCATCATACCCTAATTTGTACTTTAGATATCCCGTTGCAACCCAGCTTATTAATCCTGCTATGAATCCTATTGCGATAGCGCCTGTATTGTTAACAAACCCAGCTGCAGGCGTTATGGCAACAAGACCAGCAACTGCTCCAGATACAAAGCCCAGAATTGTTGGGTGTCTGTGAATAGACCAATCCATTATCATCCACGATATTGCCCCCATTGCACCTGCTGTGTTTGTCGTTAGGAATGCATTTGATGCCAATGCTCCCGATGAGATGGCGCTTCCGGCATTAAATCCAAACCATCCAAACCATAAAAGTCCTGCACCGAGTGCGGTTAGAGCTATTGATGAGGGCTGCATGGAAATTTTCCTAAAACCTTTTCGTTTGCCTATCATTAATGCAAACACCAATCCTGCAATTCCCGAGTTGGTTTCAACAACCAAGCCGCCGGCAAAATCTGCTATACCCATTTTTGCAAGCCATCCGCCGCCCCATACCCAATGTGCAAGCGGTGTATATACAATGGTTGACCAAATAATGCTGAACACCACCCATGAACTGAATTTGACCCTTTCAACAATAGAGCCGCTAATGAGCGCTGTGGTTATAGCAGCAAATGTTAGCTGAAAAGCAGCAAAAGCAAGCACAGAAACATGGGTTGAGTCAAACACGATATTTATATTTGTGCTCATTAAGAGATACCTGAGGTTGCCTATTATGCCGTTTATATCTGTTCCAAAAGCTAAGCTAAACTGAAATATGACCCACAAAACACTAACTATTCCATAACTTACAAACGACATGCCCATGGTGTTTAAAACGTTTTTACTTCTCGACATGCCCCCGTAGAACAGTGCAAGCCCCGCTGGCGTCATCATCATAACAAGCGCAGCGGATATTAAAACCCAGGCTGTGTCTCCTGAATTGATACTTGCATTGGAAGCAAAGGCAAGCGAGGGCAGGGCTAAAAATACTAATAAACCCGTCATAATTTTGCTAATAAATTTCATCCAAAACCCCCCTTTGATATTTAGACCATTTATAGCATAATATATTCCAATGCTGTGAATACAGTAAATATTATTTATTTAATTTATTAAATTATATATTATACGAATTTTGTATATAAAAATGACAATGTATACACAATTATGTTAATATTTTAATGTAATGATGTCGTAAACAGCGCTATGCTTAAAATAACGCTGTTTACGTATGGAATATTACAGCTCAAATCCTTTTTCTGTATGTATTGCTATATCGAGTCCTTTTTCCTCGGATTCTTCATCAACTCTTAGCCCGTTTGTTAGCAGCGATGTAATTTTTACAATAATAAATGTTCCGACTGCCGAATAGGCAATTGTTGCCAAAACCGCTACAAGCTGAACAAAAAGCTGGTTAGAATTGCCGTATAAAAGGCCTTTTGCTCCGCCTATCGCGGGATCTGCAAAAATACCAGTAGCAAGTGCTCCCCATATGCCGTTTAATCCATGAACCCCGAATGCATCCAAAGAATCGTCATAGCCAAGTTTATATTTTAAGTAACTTGATCCGAACCACCCCAAAACACCTGACACTGCTCCTATTATCAGTGCTCCTAAGATGTTTACAAATCCTGCAGCCGGTGTAATAGCTACAAGACCGGCCACAGCACCCGATGCAGCACCAAGCATTGTGGGATGTTTATGAGCAACCCATTCAGTAGACATCCAGCTTATTGCTCCTATAGCTGCTGCAGTATTTGTTGATAAAAAAGCAGAACCTGACAAGCCGTCTGCGGCAAGTTCACTTCCGGCATTAAATCCAAACCATCCAAGCCACAAAAGTGCAGCGCCAAGAACAGTTAAGACTATTGAAGCCGGCGACATTGCTATTTTCTTAAACCCTCTTCTTTTGCCGAGCATAAGACAGAATACTAAACCCGCTATACCTGCGTTTATGTGGACTACCGTTCCCCCCGCAAAATCCAGTGTGCCTAATTTTGACAGCCATCCGCCGCCCCATACCCAATGTGCAAGCGGTGTATATACAATGGTTGACCAGATAATGCTGAACACCACCCATGAACTGAATTTGACCCTTTCAACAATAGAGCCGCTAATGAGCGCTGTGGTTATAGCAGCAAATGTTAGCTGAAAAGCAGCAAAAGCAAGCACAGAAACATGGGTTGAGTCAAACACGATATTTATATTTGTGCTCATTAAGAGATACCTGAGGTTGCCTATTATGCCGTTTATATCTGTTCCAAAAGCTAAGCTAAACTGAAATATGACCCACAAAACACTAACTATTCCATAACTTACAAACGACATGCCCATGGTGTTTAAAACGTTTTTACTTCTCGACATGCCCCCGTAGAACAGTGCAAGCCCCGCTGGCGTCATCATCATAACAAGCGCAGCGGATATTAAAACCCAGGCTGTGTCTCCAGAGTCAATGGATTTTGTGGCTGCAAATGCAATAGATGGTATAACCCATAAAAACAGTGTCAAACCCACCAATCTTTTAAATGATTTCATTCCAACCTCCTTAGATAGCATTTTTATCTATTTCCCCTGTTCTTACCCTTATGGCTTTTTCAACAGGTATTATGAATATCTTCCCATCGCCCACCTTATTTGTTTTTGCACTTGATAGAATAGCCTCCACAGCTTCCTCAACCATTTCATCTTCAACCACCACTTCTATTTTTACCTTTGGCAGAAAATCCACTATGTATTCTGCCCCGCGGTAAATCTCAGTATGCCCTTTTTGTCTTCCAAATCCCTTAACCTCTGATACGGTCATGCCCTTGATACCTATATTCATCAGGGCTTCTTTTACTGCATCCAGCTTGAATGGTTTAATGATTGCTTCAATCTTTTTCATCCTTAATCCTCCCTTCCTAACATCTATCTCTGTGTTTAGCAGAAAACGTTCCAATGTTGAATTTATGGTGTTTTTTATAGCAAATACGTTAAAATATATAGATTTTATTCACAAAAATGTTAATTAGAATACAATAATGTAATAATCTATTTAAATCTTGACAAAATAGGCGATCATGTGGATACTCGTTGTGTTTTTGGAGGTAGCAGATGGAAATTTTGAGAGGTTTTAAAGATATATTACCGCAGGATATAAAAAAATGGCAAAAACTTGAAAAGGTAGCCAGAGAAACACTTGAGTCGTTTGGTTACAAGGAGATCAGAACTCCGATTTTAGAGAAAACATCCCTTTTTGCAAGGAGTGTGGGTGAGACCACGGATATAGTTGAAAAGGAGATGTACATATTCTTGGACAAAAGCGGCGAATCTGTAACACTCAGGCCCGAAGGTACAGCAGGCACGGTAAGGGCTTTTATCGATAACCACCTTGAGAATTACCCTTTTAAAAAGTACTACTACATTGGTCCTATGTTCAGGTACGAAAGACCTCAAAAAGGTAGATTGAGGCAGTTTCATCAGATAGGCATAGAGGTGTTTGGCATAGATAACCCAGCGGTGGATGCTGAGGTGGTTTTGGTTGACAAGATCATGCTTGACAAACTCAACATAAGCGATCTGAGGATAGAGATAAACAACATAGGTTGTCCTGACTGCAGGCCGGAATACTCAAAAAGACTCAAAGAGTATTTTCAATTGCATAAGGGTGAGCTTTGCGATGACTGTAGAAGGAGGCTTGATAGGAATCCTCTGAGAATTCTCGATTGTAAAAATAATACTTGCTCTCAAATTGCCAAAGGTGCACCAAAGATTATAGAGTTTGTGTGCGATAGCTGCAAAAACCATTATGAAAAAGTTAAAAATAACCTTACAGCGTTGGGCATAGAATTTGAGGAAAATCCACATCTGGTAAGGGGACTTGATTATTACACAAAATTTGTTTTTGAGATAATTACAGACAAACTTGGAGCCCAAGGAACGGTTTCTGCCGGTGGCAGATATGACAATCTTGTTGAGCAGCTGGGTGGTAAGCCCACAAGCGGTATAGGTTTTGCATCGGGTTGTGAGAGGCTTATAAATTTAATGGATGAAGACGAAACTCAAGGTATTGATTATTATATAGCCAATTTGGATGAGGATGTTTATGCTATGGATATAGCAAGAAAGCTCTCTTTAACAGGCAGAAGCGTGTATGTTGAGTATGAAAGCAGAAGCCTAAAATCGATGCTGAAAAAGGCTGATAAGATGAATGCCCGTTTTGTTGTTATAGTTGGGGAGAACGAAAAAAATAAAGGGATCATTATTGTTAAGGATATGGAAGACTCAACCCAAGAAGAGAAACAGGTAAATAAATTTATAGAAGATGAGGTGGCAAGATGGCAATAGGCTCACTGAAAAGAACCCACTACTGCGGCGATGTTAGGGCAGATGATATAGATAAGGAGGTTGTGCTTTTTGGCTGGGTTCAGAATTGGAGGGATCACGGGGGCGTTATCTTTATAGACTTAAAGGACAGGGAAGGTATAGTTCAGATAGTATTTGACCCTTCTGTGGATGAAAAGATACACCAGGAGGCCTCAAAGCTTAGAAGCCAGTACTGTATAGGTGTTAAGGGAAAGGTTAGACATAGACCTGAAGGTACGGTAAATCCAAACCTTAAAACCGGTGAGGTTGAAGTTGTTGTAGAGAAGTTGGAGGTATTTTCTGAATGTGAGAATCTGCCATTTCCAGTTGAAGAATATGTGCACGTAAATGAAGAGGTTAGGCTAAAATATAGATATTTAGACCTAAGAAAGCCCCACATGCAGAGAAACCTAATTATGCGTTCTAAGGCTGCATTTGCTGCGAGGAATTATCTGCATTCACAGGGGTTTATTGAAATAGAGACGCCTATTTTGACTAAATCAACACCAGAAGGCGCCAGAGATTTCCTTGTTCCAAGTAGATTGTCTCCGGGTAGGTTTTACGCACTACCACAATCTCCGCAGTTGTTTAAGCAGCTACTTATGGTCTCTGGGTATGATAAATATTACCAGATAACCAAGTGTTTTAGGGATGAGGATTTACGTGCAGATAGGCAACCTGAGTTTACCCAGATCGACCTTGAGATGAGCTTTGTTGAAGAGGATGATGTAATTGAAGTAACCGAAGGTATTCTTGCAAGTATATTTAAAGAGGTAGCGGGTATTGATATAAATCCCCCATTTAAGAGGATCTCATACCAGGAGGCAATGGATAGGTTTGGTTCAGACAAACCAGATATGAGGTTTGGCCTTGAGCTTAAAAAACTCACAGATATTGTTGAAAATACAAACTTTAAGGTATTCAGGGATGTAGTTGAAAAAGGCGGTATAGTTTACGGGCTAAATGCCAAGGGTTGTATTGATTTTACAAGAAAGGAGATAGATGATTTAACTAAACTTGTTTCTATATATGGTGCTAAAGGTCTTGCTTGGATCAAGGTTAAAGCAAATTATGAGCTACAGTCACCCATAGTTAAGTTTTTCTCCAAAGAGGAGATTGATGGTATCTTGAAAAGATTGGATGCAGAACCAGGGGATCTGCTGTTCTTTATGGCGGATACGCCAAAGGTTGTTTATGACTCGTTGGGCGCATTGAGACTTGAGATCGGAAGAAAGTTGAATCTAACCAACGGTGATGAGTTTAACTTTGTCTGGGTTGTGGACTTTCCACTTTTTGAGTGGAATGAGGATGAAAACAGATGGGAGGCTATGCATCATCCGTTTACATCACCTAAGCCGGAGGATTTAGAATACTTAGAGAGCGATCCTGCAAGGGTTAAGGCAAGGGCGTATGATATAACATTAAACGGTGTTGAGATAGGTGGTGGCAGCATCAGGATTCACAGAAGTGATGTTCAAAAGAGAATGTTTAAGGCTTTGGGCATCTCGGATGAGGAGGCTCAGGTTAAGTTTGGCTTTTTGATTGAGGCGTTAAAATACGGTGCACCCCCACACGGTGGACTGGCGCTGGGCTTTGATAGGATTATGACCTTGATACTCAAGGAAAAATCCATAAGGGATGTTATAGCTTTCCCCAAAACTCAGAAAGGTGTTTGTATGCTTACAGATGCCCCAAGTGAGGTTGATGAGAAGCAGCTCAATGAGCTTTCGATAAGGGTTAGAAAACCCAAGAAAGACTAAAACAGGCGGCCTGTCCGCCTTCTTTCCTTTTTTATTTTAATTTAAATATATTTTTTGTTATACTCCATGTTTGAGAATAAATTATGTGTAAGGAGAAGGTTATGGAGAGGAAGATACTTTTAAAAGAGGATGAAATGCCGAGGTATTGGTATAATATTCTGCCGGATATGCCCACACCTGTTAAACCACCGATCAATCCTAAGACGATGAAGCCTATAAATCCGGATGACCTTAAAGCTATATTCCCATCAGAGATTATAGAGCAGGAGATGAGTAGTCAAAGGGAGATCTCCATACCGCAGGAGGTGTTAGATATTTATGCTATCTGGAGGCCGACGCCTTTGGTTAGGGCTTACAATCTTGAGAAGGCCTTAGGAACACCGGCAAAGATTTACTATAAAAACGAATCGGTCTCTCCTGCTGGAAGCCACAAACCCAATACGGCTATAGCACAAGCCTACTACAATAAAAAGGAGGGTATAACGACCCTAACAACAGAAACAGGCGCAGGCCAGTGGGGTTCTGCTTTGGCGTTGGCAGGCGCTTTGTTGGGGTTAAATGTCAGGGTCTATATGGTTAAAGTTAGCTATGAGCAGAAACCCTTTAGGCGTTCGATGATCCATCTATGGGGAGCTGAGGTCTATCCATCGCCCAGCGATAAGACCGAGGCTGGCAGAAGGGCCTTAGAGGAAAACCCTGATAACCCGGGGAGTTTGGGTCTTGCTATCAGCGAGGCGGTTGAGGATGCAGCAACGCATGATAACACCAATTATGCCTTAGGTAGTGTTTTGAATCATGTTCTGCTCCATCAGACTGTGATAGGCCTTGAGGCTCAAAAACAGTTTGAAAAGATAGGCGATTATCCAGATGTTATATTTGCACCATGTGGTGGCGGCAGTAATCTTGGTGGTGTGGGTTTGCCCTTTATTAGGGATAAGATAAACGGCAAGGATGTTAGGGTTGTGGCAGTTGAGCCTGCAAGCTGCCCGACATTGACCAAGGGTATATTCACATACGATTATGCGGATGTAGCTATGATGACCCCCTTGCTTTATATGTACACATTGGGGCATAAATTTATGCCACCCAGCATTCATGCTGGTGGTTTGAGATATCACGGTGATTCGCCCATTTTGAGTCAACTAAGAAAAGATGGATTGTTGGATGCTGTTGCCTACAATCAAACAGAGGTGTTTGAGGCAGGCGCTCTGTTTGCAAAAACAGAGGGTATAGTTCCTGCGCCTGAGACATGTCATGCAATAAAAGGGGCAGTAGATGAGGCCTTAAAAGCTAAGGAAGAGGGTAAAGAGAAAACTATACTGATAAACTTCTCCGGTCATGGACACTTTGATATGACCTCATATGATAAGTTTCTATCTGGGGAGATGAAGGATTACGAATATCCAGAAAAAGAAATTAAAAAAGCCTTAGATTACTTACCTAAGGTTTAAACTTAAATTAGTAAGAGAGTTATTAGGGTTTGACTTTTGAAATGATGGCTGTATAATGTTTTGGGTTTTGAGTAAAACATAGGGAATTAATTATGGCGGAGGTTGAATTATGATCTCGTTGAATAGAAGAGACTTCTTGAAGCTCTCCTCTTTGGTTGGTGGCGGTTTACTATTTTTTAGACCATCTGCCAAAGCCGGTCTTTACACACCCCACTATGAGAAGCCGAAGGGTGAGATTAAGTATTATCCAAACATCTGTAGTTTCTGCTCAACAGCTTGCGACATTAAAGTTAGAACAAGAGTTGATGGAAAATTCAAAAAACCCCAGAAAATTGATGGAAACCCCAACTCCACATTAAACAGAGGCAGGATCTGTGCGAGGGGTCAGTCTGGAATTAGAACCGTTTACAATCCTGATAGAATTAAATACCCGCTTATAAGGGTTGAGGGTTCTAAGAGGGGTGAGTGGAAATTCAGAAAAGCCACCTGGAAAGAGGTGGAGGAATATATTAGGAAGAAGGTTCAGGAACACAACATACAGCCTCATGAGTTTGCCATCTTTGCAGGTCAGAGGGCTTGTGCTTATGAGAGATTGGGGGCATTCGCTTTCTTGGCATCTATTGGTTCTCCCAACATGATTGGCTCCCCTATGCAACAATGCGTTATGGCTGAGCATGCCGGAGCCAATGCCACTGTTGGAACTATGACATCCCACGATGAGATTTTGGTTGACATGGATAACACCAAGGTTATGTTAGTTGTGGGCAGTAATGCCGCTTTAACCGGTATTTCCGTTTCAAGGGCTGTTAGATTTGCACAGGGTAAAAGAAACGGAATGAAAGTTATCGTTGTTGACCCGAGGATGAGTGAAACTGCATCGAAGGCCGACAAGTGGATTCCTGCAAAGCCTGGAACAAACATGCCATTCCTGATGGCTGTTTTGAGGCTCATCATCAAGAATGAGTGGTATGAAGAGGAGTTCTTAAGGAGACACACAACCGCACCGTTCCTCGTATTCGATAACAACGGCACACCTGAGGCATTTGGTCAGAATGCTAATCCAGAGGCATTGCCATTTGCTGAGAAATACTATGTGTACGATGAGTTTTCAGGTGAAGTTGTTGAGGTTGAGGGCTTCACAAACGACAATATAGGCAATAAGAAGATAAAACCAGCTCTATTTGCACCAAAGGGTTTAACATTCCAGGGCAAGCCGGCCAAGACCGCTTTTGATTATCTGTGGGAAGCGGTAAAGGATGCAACGCCTGAGTGGGCTGCAAAGTTGTGCGATATACCCGCAAAGGATATAGAAGAGACAGCCGAGATGCTTGGCACGATCAAACCTGCGAATGTCTATCTTGGATGGATGGACGGAAGGTATGAGGATGTTGTTCAGGCAAGGAAGGCCGCAGCTATCATAAATGTCTTAATTGGAGGCGTTGATAGACTTGGCGGTTGGATTTATACACCTGAATTGAGAGAGGGTATGGAGAGGTTCCACAAGGCCTATGAGTCTGGTCAGCTTAAGAATCCTATGAATCTGCTGATGGCCACAGCTATGGCTCCCGGTTTGCTTGGAATGACAGGCAAGCTTGAGGGCATGATGTATTCCGGTAAATTCCCGATGTTTAGGGGATATCCTCACTTCTCAAGAGCCTATTTTGATTACAGGGCAAAGAAAGAGGGCAAGAAGGGCATACCGTTCTCACTCTTTACCAATGCAGGCTTCCAGGAGGCCGTTGAGGGTAAGCTAACCTGGAACGGTAAACCCTATCAAATAAAATTTGCTTATATCTATTCGACAAACCCATTGAAGGATTACTATGGATATAAGAGCTGGGTAAAGACATTTACAAACCCCAACCTGAAGCTGGTTGTTGTGGATGAGATTTTGCCATCCGACATGGCGGCATTTGCCGACGTAATATTGCCGGATAAGACGTACCTTGAAAAATACAGTTCAATCATGCCTGATGGTCCTAACAGCGATATGGCAATAAGAATGAGGTTCCCAAGCGTAAGTCAGATTGGCGATGTTAAAGGTGGCGATGAAGTATTCTGTATACTATCCAATGCTATAGCTGGTAAAAGAGGCGGCGATTACTTCTCAGCATCTATGATAATCAGCCAATTTACCGGCTGGGATATGAAGACCGTATCCAAGGAATACGCACTTGCCTGGAGGGGTAAGAAACCGCTGTATAAGGCAAACAGAGACATTGCTTTGTCTGAGGTATCAAAGAAGCTCGGCATGACAAGCAAACAACTTGAGAAGGCTCTGGAAGAGAAGGGTGTTTTGATTCTTAAGAAGAAAGAGGAATTGATGGAAGAGGCTGGAATGCCTTATAAGCTTCCTGTTCCCACATTCTCGGGAAGGGTTGAGATATACTCTACACTCTTTGCTCACTTCAATCACGCATACGGTGTAGATCCGCATTGGGATCCTATACTGAAATTCATACCATTTGAATACAAGAAGGGTGCTGGATTGGATTATAAACCAACAGGCAATGAGTTCTTCTTCGCATTTGGTAAGGTGCCTGAGATGACATACCTGACAACGGCCGATAACCCGCTGTTGCATGCCCTTGTTGAAAGGCACAAAGAGGAGAATTACGGCTTCTGGATGAATCCAAAATCAGCTGCAAGGCTTGGCCTCAAAGAGGGCGATAAGATAGAGGTTGAAAACACCGTATCCGGACAAAAGGTAAAATCCTTTGTTCACATAACAGAGGGTATAAGAGAGGATACGGTATATGTAATGAGTGATTTCGGCTTTCAGAATAAGAAGCTTACCTATGCTTCCGGTAAGGGTGTGGATTTAGGTAGGCTTATACCTTATAGATTGGGACCGGTTACAGCTTCTGCTATGAGCTGTCAGTTTACGGTCAAGATAAGAAAAATATAGTCGGAGGCTAAACGATGGCAAGATATGGAATGGTGATGGATGTTAGCTCCTGTTTGGGATGCAGGGCTTGTATGGCAGCTTGCTCCCAATGGAATCAGACGCCGTTCTGGGCTGAAGATTTCGAGGGTAAGTGGAGAACAAGGGTAACACCCCTTGAAGAGGGTAAATTCCCCAATGTTAGAAAGGTTTTCTTCCCGACGATATGTATGCACTGCGAGAATCCGCCCTGTCATTCTGTTTGTCCAACCGGTGCTACATACATAAACAAGGACGGTATCGTCTTGATCGATTATGACCTGTGCTTGGGTTGTGGTTATTGTATAGAGGCATGCCCATACGATGCAAGGTATGAGTATGAGAAAGAAGACCTTGAAAAGGATGAGTTCTACTTCGGTGAGGATGCAAGACACCATCAGGTTCATATAGATAAGTGCACATTCTGTGTGGATAGGCTTGAAGAGGGCTTAGAACCCAGCTGTGCAGCAACATGTGTGGGTCATGCAAGGATATTCGGCGATTTGGACGATCCGAACTCCGAGGTAGCAAAGCTTGTTAACTCTGGAAAGGCTAAACCTTTGGGCGAGTATATGGGCGCTAAACCAAAGGTTTACTATATAAAGTAAAGGAGGGGAAAATGGATTTAGTACAACAGCATACATGGGGATGGTTTATCGCTATCTACCTGTTCTTCGGTGGTCTTGGCGGGGCCACTATGGCTTTGGGTATATTGGGTGAGATGAGATTCAAGATGGGTAAATGGTTTGGAATAGGAACCGCTCTTTTGGGTCTTGCTATTCTGAGTTTTGGTCTTATCTGGCTGGTGTTGGATCTGATTGATCCGTTTAGATTCCTGTTGGCCTTCTGGGTTAAAGGTATTGGGCATTCCTGGATCGCACGCGGTATGGTTATAATTAACGGTGCTTATATCTTTGGCGTTTTGTATGCTTTGGCTGCATTTTACGGTTGGGAAACATTCAAGAAATGGATGGGTTATCTTGCTATGTTCTGTGGATTTGGCGTTACAACATACACAGGTTTGCTGCTCAATGCCAATGTTGGAATCCCATTCTGGCACACACCTGCTTTGCCTGTTCTGTTTACCGTTAGTGCATTCTCAACAGGTTGTGCTTTGTTGATGCTTGTTCTTGCTGCAATGAAGTCTCACGAGGCTGAACATTTCTTCCACTTTATAGAGGGTTTTGATATATTCCTGATATCTCTTGAATTGCTGGTAATATTTGCATACTTCGATTTTGCAAGATTGGGAAATGCAGCGGTTATGAAGAGCGCTCAGTTGTTGCTTGCTAACCCTATGTTTACAATTGGATTCCTTGTTATAGGTCTTATTACCCCTCTTATACTTGAGGCTTATGCTTCAACAAAACAGCACTCCAAGGGCTTGGCTGCATTTGCATCTGTTTTGGTATTGATCGGAGGGTTCCTGTTGAGGTATCTGATTGTTTGGGCTGGAGTATTCCAGTATCCACACGGTCTTGCAGGCTAACAAATAACATGTCCGGCTCCACAAGGGGCTGGACTTTTCTTTTTATTTGATTAAAATTTATGATGCTTTGAGCGGATGTAGCTCAGGTGGTAGAGCGCAAGCTTCCCAAGCTTGATGTCGCGGGTTCGAGTCCCGTCATCCGCTCCATTTTAACCTTTCTTATTTCTTGACCTAAATTATTTTTTCATATATTCTTACCACTATGAAAGTAGACTTGGTTAAGAAGGCTATGGATCTTGTTTTGTATGCCCTCTCCATTCTAATACTTATTATTATTCTTTTTTACTTAATAAAGCTTATCTTTGATTTGAAGGATGTGGTTTTGGCCTTTCCGCCATCCAATAAAACTATGTCTAAAGCTGTAGAAGAGGTGCTAAATCTATTTGTTTTAATAGAATTTTTCAGGGGTACACTATCTTATTTTGACTTTGATAGAATAAAATTATCCTATATAGCCGATGCGGCCATAGTCTTTGTATTGAGAGAGGTTATGATAGCAACATTCTATCATAAATTGGACTTTAAGATGGCCATGGCATACTCTGTTGTTGTACTATCTATTATAGTATTGAGAACGTTGACAATAATCTATACACCCGATTTAAATAAACCGGTAAGGCTAAAAAAAACCAGACAGGAGAAGTAAGATGCGTTACTCGGAATCGTTTATATACACGCTAAAAGAGGATCAAAAGGAAGCTGCAATTGTTAGTCATAATTTACTTTTAAGAGGTGGTTTTATACTTAAGCTTGCAAGTGGTATATACAACTATCTTCCTCTTGGTCTTAGAGTAATTAGGAAGGTTTCGGATATTGTAAGGGAAGAGATGAATAAGGCCGGTGCTCAAGAGATACTTATGGCTGCTATTCAGCCGGCTGAGTTGTGGAAGGAATCTGGCAGATGGAATGATTACGGCAAGGAGCTTCTGCGTATAAAGGATAGAGGGGATAGGGATTTTGTTTTTGGTCCGACACATGAGGAGGTTGTTACCGACATTGTCAGGCGTTTTGTGAAAAGCTATAAGCAGATGCCTCTTAATCTGTATCAGATACAGACCAAATTCAGGGATGAGCTGCGCCCAAGATTTGGTTTGATGCGCGGCAGAGAATTCATTATGAAAGACGCATACAGCTTTGATAAGGATGAGGCAGGGATGGATGTAAGCTATGAGAAGATGAATATTGCTTATCACAATATTTTTAGGCGGTGCGGATTGGCTTTCAGAAGCGTTGAGGCTGATACCGGTTCTATAGGTGGCAAGGACTCTGAAGAATTTATGGTTTTAAGCCAAACTGGTGAGGATGAAATAGTAATTTGTGATAGCTGTGAGTATGCCTCTAATGTAGAGAGGGCTACAAGTATTGTAGAAGATGAGCCAGCCCAGGAGATAGAATTGAAAGAGGTTGCAACGCCGGGTAAGCAGACTATTAAGGATGTTTGTGAGTTCTTAGGCTCAGACCCTAAGTTTTCAGCCAAAGCTTTGGTCTATAAGAATGAAAAGGACGAGGTGTTCTGTTTCTTTGTTGAAGGTGATGATGAATTGAACTTAATTAAGGCTATGAGAGCAACGGGCAGCGTTGAACTTGAGATGGTTAGTGATGATGAGCTTAAAAAACTCGGCCTTGAAAAGGGCTACATAGGGCCTGTTAACTTTCCCAATAAGGATGTTAAGGTGCTCTGCGATGAAAGGATAAAGCATAGAAATAACCTTGTTGTTGGTGCTAATGAGCCTAATTACCACCTAATGGGTGCAAAGTTCGGCAGGGATTTTGAATGCGATACGGCCGATTTGAGGGTTGTAAAAGAAGGTGAACTATGTCCGAGATGTAAAAAAGGAACCCTGAAAAAGATTAGAGGTATAGAGGTTGGGCATATATTCAAGCTTGGCCAGAAATACTCAAAGGCTATGAATGCCACCTTTTTAGATGAAAATGGCAGAAGCGTTCCCTATTACATGGGTTGCTATGGTATAGGCATTGGAAGAACAGCTCAGGCTGCGATTGAACAGAACCACGACGAATACGGTATAATCTGGCCTATTTCCATTGCGCCGTTTGAGATAGAGATTGTCTCGCTCGATACGAGGAATAAAGAATTGGTTGAGTTCTGTGATATATTGTATGAGCAAATGAAGAAAGAGGGTTTTGATGTTTTATACGATGATAGGGACGAGCGTGCCGGTATTAAATTGAATGATATGGATTTGATTGGGATACCCATAAGGGTCATAGTGGGTAAAAAGGCTTTCGAGAAGGGAGAGGTTGAGGTTTCCTTGCGTAGAGATAGGCAGAAACAATCTGTTGAGAAAGATGAAGTATTGGAGAAGGTAAAAGAGCTTAGAGATATGCTTTATAGTGAGATTGAGGAGGGAAGAGATGGATAAGAAGCAGATAGAGAAGTTAAAAAATAAACTTGAATATAAAAACGGCAGTGGCTGGAAAGGCGAGTCATATAAGAATGAGGTTTTTGAGTTTTCTGAAAAATATAAAGAGTTTATAGGCTGTTGCAAAACAGAAAGGGAAACAGTTAGATTCGTTGGAGATGAATTTAAAAAAAGGTCAAAGAAAAGTGATTTCTTTATGGTAAACAGGGGTAAGAATGTAGCCCTTGTTAGACTTGGAGATAAATTCGGTATGAAACTGGTGGCAAGCCACATAGATACACCAAGAATAGATCTAAAACAGAATCCTTTGTTTGAGGATGTTGGTATTGCTATGTTCCATACCCACTACTACGGTGGCATAAAGAAATATCAATGGTTTAATATACCTCTTGCTATCCACGGTGTTGTTGTTAAATCGGATGGTGAGATTTTAGAGATTACTGTGGGTGAAGATGATAACGATCCAGTTTTTATTATACCTGACCTTTTACCGCATCTATCCCATAAGATTATGAACGATAAGAAGGTAAAAGATGCATTTGATGCCGAAAAAATGAACCTAATTGTTGGTAGTATACCCTTAGACGATGATGAAAAGGATACGGTTAAGCTCAGCGTACTTAAGATTTTAAATGAAAAATATGGTATAGTTGAGGAGGATTTTATATCTGCTGAACTATCAGTAGTGCCCTCATTTAAGCCCAAAGATGTAGGTTTTGATAAGGGGCTTTTAGCCGCATACGGACATGACGATAGGATATGCGCTTTTTGCTCTAAAGAGGCCTTTTTTAAGTCTCAGGTTAATTCAAAGACAATTGTTGCCCTTATGATAGACAAAGAGGAGATAGGTTCAGATGGTAATACAGGTGCAAAATCAAGGTTCTTATTGGATGTAGTTGTTGAGATACTAAAGAAACAAGGGATTGAACCCAATTTTGAGCATATAGGTGAGTTTTTGAAAAAGTCTGAGGTTCTGAGTGCTGATGTTAACGGTGCTGTTAATCCAATGTATAAAGAAGTTCACGAGAAGGACAATGCAAGTTATATAAACCACGGCGTTGTTTTGACTAAATTCACCGGACATGGTGGTAAATATATGGCAAACGATGCTCACGCTGAATTTGTTGGCAAGATAAGGAGAATATTTAACAATGCTGGGGTTAACTGGCAGATTGGAGAGCTTGGTAAGGTTGATGAGGGTGGAGGAGGAACGATAGCAAAATACTTGGCCGCTTGGAATATGGATGTTGTTGATTGTGGTCCAGCTTTGATATCTATGCACTCTCCATATGAGATAGCATCAAAAAGTGATTTGTTTGAGACATATAAAGCCTACAAGGCTTTCTTTGAAAGTGATTAATGAGCAAGCAAGAACAATTTCTAAAAATAATAGAGGGACTACATAACTGCGCCAACCGCCGTGATGGGTGGAGTCCTATATTAAAAAATATAGCCGAGTTTTTCAATGTAAGCTCTGCTTTCTTTGCCGAAATTATAGATGAGAATGTTATGGAATGTTATTCATCTGAAGAGGAATACAACAACTGTAAAATTCCAAAGATGTCTGTAGCATCAGAGACAATAAAGACTAAAGATAGTATAGTTGTAATGGATTATGAAAATAGTAAATATTCAGATGGCTTTTGGTCTGATAAAGGTGTTAAATGCATAGCCAGTGTTCCGGTTATTTTTTCTGATAGGGTTTTTGGCGCATTACAACTCGTTAGATTTGATGAGTCTAAGAAGTTCTCCGCAAGACAACTTGAGCTTTTAAAGGCCATAGCCAGGGTTATGTCTTTTGCTCTCTATTATCATGCCAAAGCCAAATCGACCGATACTATACTATCCTTGATGCTTAAAGAGTTTGAGTTTTTTTATAACCAGAAGCTTCCAGATTATTTTGATAAAATAGAGCTTGAAAGATGGATTTCATCCTATCTAAAAAACATATTGAATATTACAAAGGCTACAGCTGTGGGGTTTGTCTTTCCTGAGGAAAATATCTATGCTGTTGTTAATAAAACAAACAATAATTCAAAAAATATATTTTATACCGATAACGATGAGGTTAAGGACTGGATTTTATATAAAATGTGGGAAAAATCCATAGGTGATGTTATAGAGGCAAGCCAGCTTGAGGATTATGGCATTACACATTCAAATTTAATGAGAAATTTTCAGATAAAATCGGCACTTTTTGTCCCTGTAAAATACAACGATAGGGTAATTGTGGCTATGGGGTTTGGTTTCAGTGAGCCTATAAATATAGACCACGATTTTAAGCTTGCCCTACAGAATTCCGCAGCTCATCTTGCATTTATGCTTGTTGCCGCAAAAAACCTATCCACGCTCAACAACAAACTCATAGATACTGAGGAGAGTTTTCTTGAATCGTTTATTTTAATGATGGAAGCTAGGGACGTATATACCAAAGGTCATTCAAAGAGAGTAGCTTTATACGCAAAAGCCATAGCAAAAGCTCTTGGATATTCTCAAAAGGACCAGGATTTAATATATTTGGCAGGGATCCTTCACGATATAGGTAAAATTGGGATTCCAGATAACATACTTCTAAAGCCGGGTAAACTGACACCTAACGAGTATAGAATAATAAAAAATCACGCTGAGTTTTCTTATCAGATAATAAAAAACATAAAAAAGTTTGAGGATATAGCTGAGTTCGTCAGGTATCACCATGAAAGGTGCGATGGTAGCGGCTACCCAAAAGGTTTGATGTGCGATGAGATACCAGAGGGTGCAAGGATTTTGGCTATAGCAGATGTATTTGATGCCATAACCTCAACAAGACCTTACAGAAAAAAGCTTTCTGTGGATAGAGCTTTAGATGTATTGATTGAAATGGGGAAGGGGCTTGACCAGAGTATAGTCGCAAAGGTGCTTGAAGTTTTGAGGGAAAGTTACTATCAGATAGAGGATTATCAAGAAAGTAGGGAGTTTGTGCCTGAAGAGATAGAGGAAATAAGAAAGCGTATATTCACAACTGATTATATGACAGGTCTTTTAAGGAGAAAACAATTTATAGAGAAAGCATCAAAGTATATTGATGAACATAGGAAATTCTGGGTTTTTTATTTTGATATAAAAAATTTAAGCTACCTAAACTACAGTTATTCAATGGATATAGGCGATAAGATTATAATACATACGGCTGAAGCGTTAAAATCATTAAAAGAGGTTAAATTATTAGCCAGAGTTGAACCTGATGCTTTTTATTTTGTTTATGAAAGTGATATAGAGCCGGCTGTTTTTGCTGTAGATATAAAAAAGCATGTTAAAGCTTATGTTACAGAGCAGCTGTCCAAAGAAGAATTCTTTATGAGTAGCTGGAGGAGAGTAATAAACTACTATGTTTCGTTCTCTGAATACATACCAGGAAAAACTGTCGAACAGATGATGTATGAATGTAAGCAAAAGAAGAAGGAATTTGAGGAGATGCTCTTATGATAGATAGGGTTATTGAAATTTTTGAAGAGATATCTAATATTCCGCGGTGTTCTAAGAACTGCTTTGCCATATCTTCCTATCTGTGCAGATGGGCTAAAGAAAATGGTTTTGAATGCAGGCAAGATGATGCTTTGAATGTGTTTATAGATGTACCTGCTTCTGCTGGATTCGAGAAAAAGCCTGTTGTAGCCCTTCAGGGACATATGGATATGGTGTGTGTAAAAAGGGAGGATTCGAATCACGATTTTGACGAAGACCCAATAAAGGTTTATAGGAATGGCGATTGGCTAAAAGCAGATGGTACTACGTTGGGAGCCGATAATGGAATAGCTCTGGCTCTGGCTATGGCTATAGCTATGGACAAAAGCCTTGAGCATCCTCCTCTTCAGTTGATATTTACAGCGGATGAGGAGATTGGTTTGATTGGGGCCTCAAAAATAGATAGTAAAATGATTAAAGCCGACGAGCTTGTTAATATAGATTCGGAAACCGAGGGCGTGTTTGTTATAGGGTGTGCAGGTGGTGAGGATAGCGAGCTGTCGATGGATATATACAGAAGGAATGAGAGAAGAGGTGAACCGTTTAAAATAGTGGTCTCAGGCTTGCTTGGCGGTCATTCCGGAATGGAAATAAACAAGAATAGGGCAAATGCAATAAAGGTTATAAATGAGATTTTAAAGGATGTTTTTGATTTTGTTGAGCTTGCCTATCTTCACGGTGGCAGGATGAGAAATGCCATACCAAGCAGCGCTGAGGCCTGGGTTTATGTTAAGGATCTAGATGGTCTAAAGGGTGGGATATCCTTTATGAGTCAGAAATTTAAGAGTCAATACTATCAAGAGGATATAAAAATAGACATAATTGAAGCAAATTTTGATAAGAAACCTATTTCCAAAGCTGATTTTTCGACAATTATAGAGCTTATAGACAAGCTGCCACACGGAGTCTATAGGATGTATGATGATAGAATCCCTATGATATCCGATAACCTCGCAATAGTTGATATGGATGAAAATAAGCTGAGCATAGCTACAAACCAAAGGAGCCTAACAGAGGAAGGACTTGATGAGATTATGGGCATTATAGAGAAGATAGCAGGAGAGTTTAGCTGTTCATTTGATAGACACAGCAGGTACTCATCATGGACCCCCAACAGGGATTCAAGACTATTAAAAAAGGCTATTGGTCTGTGGAGTGAAATGTATAAGCAAAAGCCCATGGTTGAGGTTATACATGCAGGTTTGGAGTGTGGCATAATAGGTTCAAAAAAGAAGGGAATAGATATGATTTCTTTGGGGCCGAATATAGAGAATGCCCATACACCGGATGAGAGGTTGAGCATCTCATCCACCGAAAGGGTTTATAAATTTATTTGTGAGCTTTTGAAGAGATGAGACCGTTTTTTATTGGGTTTGTTGGCCATTCCGGTATGGGTAAGACAACCCTAATAGAGAAGTTGATAAAGCGTTTTTCTCAAGACGGGTATGTTGTTGGTGCCATAAAGCATGATGCCCACGAATTTGAGATCGACTATCCGGGTAAGGACTCATACAGAATGAAACATGCGGGGGCAAAGCGGGTGGTTTTATCCTCGGCGCAGAAGTTTGCCTTGATAGAGGATAGGGATGAGGAAAAGGATTTAGACCAGATAAAGGAGCTTTTTGACGATTGCGATATTGTGTTTGTTGAGGGGTATAAGCTTGGTGATATAGTCAAGATTGAGGTTCACAGAAAAGAAAAGGGAGATAATTTGCTCATCAATCAGGGAGTTGAAAATATAGTCGCCGTTGCATCGGATGAAAAACTCAATTTGCCTGTTAAGTGCTTTGATATAGACGGTATTGATGGCTTGGTTTCTTTTATAAAGACCTTCTTAAAACACAATGAGAATACTTAACATAGAATCGGCCACTAACTTTTCCGGTGGCGTTAATCAGACGATTATAAACTGCCTGGGCTTGAGAGATAGGGGGCATGAGGTTTACCTTGCCTGTGTTTACAATTCCCCTATACATAAAAGATTAAAGAATGAAGGAATAGGCTTTGTATTTATTGATGAAGACAGGGTTCTGTATTCTGCTGGGGTTATTAGAGGTTTTTTAAAGAACAACCGTATCGACATTGTGCATACGCATCATTCTAAAGGTCATGAAATAGGCTTGTGGGCGTTGATGTTTAGGAAAAAGGAGAAACTTGTTGTTCAAAGGAGCGTTCTATTTCCCACAAGAAACCTGTTTAAATACCTAAACCCACGCATAGACCTATTTATTGCGAATTCAAATGCCGTAAAAGATGTTCTGGTCAAGCATTTTGTGAACCCCAGCAAGGTAAGGGTTGTCTATTCTGCTGCAAATGCGGATAGGATTAGAAGAATCGACAGAGAAGAAATTAGAGAAAGGTTTGAATTTAAGGGTTTTGTCTTTGGTGTTGTTGGCAATTATTCCCATTTTAAAGGGCATGATCTATTGCTTGAAGCTTTTTTTAGTCTTGGTGATAACAGCTCCATGCTTGTTTTGATCGGTAAGGATACAGAAAAACTAAAAACTAAGGCCGAGGCTTTGGATATATCGGATAGGGTTAAGATATTGGGTTTTAGGCCTGATGCTGTTGAGATTATGAATGGGTTTGATGCTTTGGTTGTGCCGTCTTTTAAGGAGAGCTTTCCAAATGTTGTTATAGAGGCTTTTCTTCTGGGTATTCCCGTTGTGGGGAGTGCTGTTGGCGGCGTTGTTGAGCTTTTATCTCAAAACAGGGGTGTTTTAGCCCAGCCCAACCCATCCTCTTTGAGGGATGCTCTAAAAAGGGTTATGAATATCGACAGAAAACCTATGATTGATAGGGCTTATAGGTTTGCTTTGGATAACCTTCTAAAGGAGAAAAAGATAGAAAGGCTTGAGACTGTGTATAAGGAGCTTTTAGAATGAGGTTTGTTTATGGTTTTTTAAGGCTTTGGCCTCTTTGCTGTCTGAAAGCTCTGTTTAGGACAGTCGTTTTGCTTGTTTACCTTATCCTGTCAAAGCGCAGGAGGATTACGCAAAACAACATACGGTATGCCATAGGGGGTGATTACAAAAAACTGGCCTTGAGAAGCTATCTGTATTTCGCCGATATGGTTGCCTTTAATGTGAAATACCTTCAGAACAGGGCTTTCATAGAAAAACACTTCAATATAGAGGGCTATGAAAATTATTTAAAGGCAAAGTCTTTAGGGAGAGGGGTTATATTTACTACTGCCCATTTTGGCAACTGGGAGATGCTTGTCTGCGCTTTTGCTGTGCTTAAGGAACCTATAAATATCATGGTAAGACCAATTGATAACAAAAGCGTCGATGAGCTTGTAGAATCTATTCGGTCATCCTGCGAAAATAAGGTGTTATCCTCACGTATGAGTGCTTTTGAGTTCATCAGGATGTTAAAAAAGGGTGAGGTTTTAGGTATTCTGATAGACCAGGCAGGTGGTGATGGTTCTTTTAAGGTGAATTTTTTTGGCAGAAAAGCCAAGGTTAGTGAGAGCGTAGGGGTATTTGCTTGCAAGCTCGGTGTGCCTGTTTTACCTGCTTATTTAAAAGAAGAGAATAATAGCTTTACAATAGTGATCGAGAAGGCTATCCTATGCGATAGGGATAAACCCAAAAGAGAGGCTATTCAGGAGGTTATGGATAGGGTTTATGAGCGGTTTGAGGCATGGATCAAAAGCCAACCACATAAGTATTTCTGGATGCATAACAGGTGGAAGTAATGAAGGCTGTGTTTCTGGATAGGGATGGAACGATCATAGAGGATGTTAATTACTTAAGCAGGCTTAAGGATATAAGGCTTATAGACAAAGCGAAAGAGGCGCTTGAGATATTCAAAGAAAACGGGTTTAAAATTATTGTTGTTTCCAATCAGTCTGGTGTTGGGAGGGGGTATTTTTCCTCAGATTTTGTTAAAGAAGCCAACGATATCATAAATAGGATGGTTGATGGTTTGATTGATGGGTTTTATTTCTGCCCGCATCTGCCTGAGGATAATTGTTCATGCAGAAAACCCAAAACCGGTATGGTCGATGCTGCCATAAGGGATTTTAATCTCTCAAAAGAGGGTTCGTTTGTAATAGGAGATAAAGAAAGTGATGTTGAGTTAGGTATAAATGCAGGCATTGAGCCTGTGCTGATTTTAACTGGCTATGGTAAAAAATATAAAGACTCAACAAAAGCTAACTTAATTTTTGAAAATATTTATGAGGCTGCAAAATGGATTTGCCAAAAGGGTTCTATGGAATAATTGATGAGCGTTTTGGTTGTATTGACTCGGCCAAGAAGCTCATAGATTTTGGCGCTAAAATTATACAATACCGATGTAAAAACAAAACCGATAGACAGATGTTGGAAGAGGCTGAGACGATCAGAAGACTCACGCTGAATGCCGGTGCTGTTTTTATAATAGATGACAGGGTAGATTTGGCACTTCTTGTTGGAGCAGATGGTGTTCATGTTGGGGATAAGGATTTTCCGCCATGCAGAATCAGAAAGCTCGCACCTAAAGGCTTTATTATCGGACTTTCCACACATAGTATTGATGATGTTAGGAATGCCTCATGCTGCGATTACATAGGTGTTGGCCCTGTGTTTGCAACCACAACAAAGGATAAGCCCCATCCCACATTGGGTGTTGAATTGGCTGAGGAGATGGTAAGGCAAAGCCCCTATCCTGCATTTTTGATAGGGGGCATAGCATTGGATAACATAGAAACCATAAAACACATACCGGCGTGGGGTTTTGTTAGTGTAAGGGATGTTTTGGCTAACGATAAAGCTCATTTTGAAAGGATGTTGGAAATATGGAACAGCTGATAGATAGGTTTGGCAGGCGCATAAATTATCTGCGCATATCGGTTACGGATAGGTGTAATTTTAGGTGTATCTATTGTATGCCTAAGGATGGCATAGGCTGGAAGCCAATGAGTGAGATTCTAACCTATGAGGAAATATCTCTTTTTGTGAAGGCCTCAGCCGAGCTTGGTATAAACAAAATAAAGCTTACAGGCGGTGAACCTCTTGTTAGAAAAGGCATAGACAGACTTGTTGATATGCTTAAAAACATAGATGGTATAGACGAGATATCCCTTACAACAAACGGCAGTCTTTTAAAGAAATACGCAAAAGGCCTAAAGGCTGCTGGCCTTGATAGGATAACCATCAGTCTTGATACGCTAAAACCTGACAGGTTCAAACTGATTACACGGCTTGGCAATATAGAGGATGTGCTTGAAGGTTTTGATGTTTTGGAGGAGGTTGGCTTTGAGAATACAAAGATAAACACCGTTGTCATGAGAGGGGTAAATGATGATGAGGTGTTAGATTTGATGGAATTTGCCTTGAACAGGGGCGTTGATATAAGGTTTATAGAGTTTATGCCAACCGATGTTGTTAAGGATTGGCAGCGTTATTTTATAGGGGTGAATAATATAAGGCGTATAATAGAAGCCAGATATACCCTAAAACCGGCTGATAAAAAGAGTAATGGACCATCTGTCTACTATAGTGTCGGTGATGGCTTTGTTGGTTTTATAACACCACTTTCTAAGGCTTTCTGTAGTGTATGTAATAGAATTAGACTAACAAGCGATGGAGTTATTCTTCCATGTTTAGGACATCCAGATAGGATATCCATAAAATCGGCAGCAAGAAGTCGCAATAAGAATGAGATTAAGAGCCTCATAAGGGAAGCCATTAGGATTAAACCCAAAGAGCATGCCTTGTTAAATGAGAGTATTCATTCAAGTATGTCAGCCGTTGGAGGTTAAAGATGGATTTTACTCATTTCAACACTCAAAAAAGGGCTAAGATGGTTGATGTAAGCCATAAGGATTATACATTGCGTATAGCTAAAGCCTATGGTGAGGTGGTTTTATCAAAGGAAGCCTATCTTGCCGTTAAAGAGGGCAGGGTAAAAAAGGGTGATGTTTTGGCTGTTGCCCAGGTTGGTGGTATAATGGGTGCAAAACAAACTCCATATCTGATACCTATGTGCCATCCTTTGACTATAGAAGGTGTAGATATAAGCTTTGAGATGGACGATGAAAATTGCACCATTAAAATATTCTCCGAAGTCAAGATAACCCACAAAACAGGTGTTGAGATGGAGGCTTTGACCGCCGTTAGCATTGCTGCCTTAACCATATACGATATGTGTAAAGCCATAGATAGATCCATCCAGATAAAAAACATCCATCTGCTTTATAAAGAAGGCGGAAAGAGCGGAACATTCGATAGAGTCGCCTTAAAAGATAGACAATAAGCAAATTTTTTTATATAAAATATACCTGTAATAAACTAACAGCAGAGGTGTAAAAATGCGACTTGCTATATTTGTATTTGTTCTGATTTTATGGTCTTTTAATAGTTTTGCATTGACTGTAAGTAATATAGAATGTGGCTTGGGTGTTAAGAGTAGAAAGATTATATCAAGGAAGGATAGTTTTAAAGCTGGAGATAGGATTTATTGTCTTTCAACACTTAAAAATATAGACAAACCCTCCTATATCATTCATAGATGGGTTTTGGATAATAGACACTTCGATGTTAAGCTGAAGGTTAAGCCATTTAAAAGATTTAGAACCTGGTCTTATAAAACGATTTATCCATCAATGATGGGTGTTTGGAAGTTAGAGGTTTTAGATAAAGATGGAAGGCTCCTTAAGGAAAAGATATTTGTTGTGAAATAAGGGGGTGTTATGTTTCTGTTTAAAAAAAGCCGGCCTGAAGAGGGGATTGTATCCTCTGAACTTGTTGATAGACTTATTGATGAGGTATTGATTGATAAAGCAAAAGAACTCCCTGAAGGTTATAAAGAGGTATTGAAAAGTGGCTCTTTTGTAGAAAAGGTAGAAAAGCTTTTGGATATATATTCAACTGATGTTTATTGTTGGCGTTTTTTTAGAGAGAATTTTTTTGTTATTTTTGCTGTAAGCCCCCAGCGAAGATTTTTGTATTTCAATAAAGCATTTGAGGATATTACTGGATGGAATCATAGTGAGTTATTCGACATTGACTCTGCTGCTAAAGTTTTATGGCCGGAAGACCCCCAATCCTGCAGCGTTTGTAAACTCGTTGTTGAGAGTATGCAGAAAAAACAAGTGGTTATAGGAAGAGCTACGATTATGCATAAGGGTGGTGAGAAAATCCCCGTTGCAGTTAATGCTATGCCCATTGTGAAAGACGGGAATGTTTTGTATGTTTATGTGATTTTAAGAGACCTAAGAAAGGAAGAGGCAGAAAAGAAGAGGTATCTTGAGGAGAATATTTCGGTTATAAGGGATATTTTAAATAAAGTTGCAAATGGAGATATAGCAGAAACTATACATATTCCAGAAGATAATGAGCTTAAAAGCTTAGAAAATCCGATTAATGCCATAATAGAAAGTCTGCAGACTATCGTTAGGGGTGTTAAGGAATCAGCTGAGGTTGTTGATGAAATATCTACCAAAACGGCCGAGGGTGTTAAAAAGATAGATAATTGGAATGAAAACATATTCCAAGCATCGCAAAATGAACTCGTTAAATTAGCGAAACAGCTTGGCGAGGCAACCAAGAATATAGAAAATATATTGAATCTAATTAGTGATATAGCAGACCAGACAAACCTGTTGGCCTTAAATGCAGCAATAGAGGCAGCCAGAGCCGGTGAGGCGGGCAGAGGTTTTGCCGTTGTTGCAGATGAAATCAGGAATTTGGCAGAGAGAAGCCAAAGGGCAACTGGTGATATAGCAGAGGCTATAAAAGCGATAGAGAAAAGTTCAAATGATATGATTAAAAAGATAGATTATAGTTCATCGGAGTCAAAACAGCTTATAGAAGCAATATCTTCACTTAAGGATAATATAGATGCTTTAAACGATCACATAAAAGAGTTGCTTGAAAATATATCGATATTCAACATCTAATGAGGGGGTTTTATGGGGGGGATGACTATATCGCAAAAAATATTAGCGGCAAAAAGTGGAAACAGTTCTCTTAGGGCAGGGGATATAGTTTTAGCCGATGTGGATTTGGCCTTTGCAAATGACATTACAGCACCAATATCTATAGACTTTGTCAAAAGGCTTGGAGTTGATGTCTTTGATAGGGGTAAAATAGCTTTGATTCCTGATCATTTTACACCAAACAAAGACATAAACTCGGCCAATCAATGCAAAATAATGCGGGATTTTGTTAAAGAGAGGGATCTACCTTTGTATTGGGAAAGCGGTGAGGTTGGCATAGAGCATGCCCTATTGCCTGAACAGGGGTATATTAAGCCCGGCATGTTGATTGTGGGTGCTGATTCACACACCTGCACCCACGGGGCATTAGGCTCCTTTGCAACGGGTATGGGCTCAACCGATGTTGGTTTTGCCTTTGCGACAGGTAAAAGCTGGTTTAGGGTTCCAGAGAGTATAAAGTTTGTCTATAAAGGAAAAAGAAACAGATGGGTTGTTGGTAAGGATTTAATCTTATATACGATAGGAAAGATAAGCGTTGCAGGAGCCTTGTATAAATCGATGGAGTTTAGCGGTGAGGCCATCCGTGAGCTTTCGATGGAGGATAGGCTTACCATGTGCAATATGGCTGTTGAGGCCGGTGCGAAAAACGGTATTGTAGAGCCTGATGAGATAACTATTAAGTATTTAGAGGAGCGGGGCATAAAGGAAGGAGACTATACGATATTTAGAAGCGATGATGATGCTGAGTACTCCGATATCATTGACATAGACGTTTCACAGATAGAACCGCAGATTGCTTTTCCTCACTTACCATCAAACACTAAGGGGATAAGCCAGATAGAGAGAGATATAAAAATAGACCAGGCCTTTATCGGTTCATGTACAAATGGAAGAATTTCAGACCTAAGAGAAGCAGCAAGGGTCTTGAAGGGCAATAAGGTCGCCAAATATGTAAGGCTTATAATAATTCCTGCAACGGTTGAGGTTTATAAACAGGCATTGAAAGAGGGATTATTTGACATTTTTTTGGAAGCCGGTGCTGTTATTTCAACACCAACTTGTGGTCCATGCCTGGGTGGATATATGGGTATTTTAGCCGACGGTGAGGTGTGCATATCCACATCCAATAGAAACTTTGTAGGTAGGATGGGCTCAAAAAAGGCCTATGTTTATCTATCATCCCCAGCCGTTGCAGCGGCAAGTGCTGTGGCTGGCAAAATTGTTCATCCTGATGAGGTGGTGAAATGAAAATAAAGGGAAGGGTTTGGGTTTATCCTGACAATGTGGATACGGATGTAATTATACCTGCAAGGTATCTAAATACATCAGACCCTGCAGAGCTTGCAAAACACTGCATGGAGGATATTGACGAGAACTTCGCAAAAGAAGTAAAAGAGGGCGATATTATTGTGGCCGGTTATAACTTCGGAAGCGGTTCAAGCAGGGAACATGCACCCATTGCCATTAAGGCAAGCGGCGTATCTTGTGTTATAGCAAAATCGTTTTCAAGAATATTCTATCGCAATGCCTTTAATATAGGCTTGCCCATATTGGAAAGCAATGTTGTCGATGAACTCGAAAAAGGCGATGAGATAGAGGTGGACACAAGCGAAGGCAAGATAATGGTATTAAAAAACGGCAAGGTATTTAAATCCAGCGTTATTCCTGAATTTATGCAACAGCTGATAGAAAGTGGCGGTTTGTTTGGTTATGCCAAAAAATTACTGAATGTTTGAGGTGGGTTATGGATAAGTTTAGAATAGCGGTTGCTGAGGGTGATGGCATTGGGCCTGAGGTTGTTGCAGAGGCCATAAAAGTTTTGGATGAGATAGCATCGAGGTTTAATCATGAGTTTGTTTATGAGAAGGTTTATATTGGCGGTATAGCTGTGGATAAATTTGATGACCCATTACCTGATAGCGAAGTTGAAAAGATACTCTCATGCGATGCATTGTTTTTTGGTGCCGTAGGTGGGCCTAAATGGGATAATTTGCCTCGTCAAAAGAGACCAGAGACTGGAATGCTCAAGATTAGAAAGGCTTTGGGCGATTTTGCCAATTTGAGGCCTGCTAAGGTATTTGATGAACTTGTGGATGCAAGCACGTTAAAACCCGAAGTAGTACAGGGTATCGATATTCTGGTGGTTAGAGAGCTTATAGGTGGTATATACTTTGGCCAACCTAAAGGTATAGTTGAAGAGGATGGTATTAAAAAGGGTATAAACACTATGGTTTATACGGAGCCTGAGATAGAGCGTATCGTTAGACTTGCCTTTGAGCTTGCCATGCAGAGAAGAAAGAAGCTTACAAGCGTAGATAAGGCCAATGTACTTGATGTAAGTCAGCTGTGGCGCGATGTAGTAGATAGAGTAGCTAAGGATTATCCTGAGGTTGAGTATAACCACCTGCTTGTTGACAATGCAGCTATGCAGCTTGTAAGAAATCCAAAACAATTCGATGTTATTGTAACGGGCAATATATTTGGCGATATTCTATCAGATGAGGCCAGTATGTTAACTGGCTCAATCGGTATGCTTCCGTCTGCATCAATTGGCGGCAATGTAGGTATGTTTGAGCCTATACACGGCTCGGCCCCTGATATTGCAGGTTTGGGTATAGCAAATCCTATAGCCCAAATAGAATCTGCAGCAATGATGCTTAAATATGATTTTAAGCTTGATAAAGAAGCAGAAATCATTGAAAAGGCCGTGGACATGGTGCTTAAAATGGGTTATAGAACCCCAGATATAATGAGTGAGGGTAAAAGAAAGGTTAATACCCAGCAGATGGGTGATTTGATAGCAAAAACTATAGGCGATGTGGAATGAAAATTGGTATTATATCAGATAGCCACGACAACATAGAGGCCATAGATAGGGCTGTTGAGCTTTTAAATAAAGAGTACGTTCAGCTTACTATCCATTTAGGGGATATTGTTTCGCCATTTTGCTTTGATTATTTTAGAAGGCTTAAGAGCGATTTTATTGGAATTTTCGGTAATAACGATGGTGAAGTGTTGTTTTTACAACAAAAAAGCGAGGGTAAGCTCTTCAAACCCCCTTATGAGATTGAGATTGAAGGTAAAGATTTTATCTTGATGCATGAGCCATTTGGCATTAATAAACTTGCAAACGAGTATGATTATGTGCTTTATGGGCACCTTCATAGAATAGATATAAGACAGACGCAGAAAGGTATGATAATAAACCCTGGGGAGTTATGCGGATGCCTAACCAAGAGAAGAACAATGGCGATTTTAGACACTGCGAAAAACACGGTGAAGCTAATGGATGTCTAAGCTTTAAAAAGGCTATTTTTGAGGGCAGCTATGAGGATGCAAGGCTCCTTGGGCTGCCCCAGATTGCCTTTGCTGGTAGGAGTAATGTTGGTAAATCCTCACTTATTAACGCTATTTTGAGCAGAAAAATAGCCTATGTAAGTAAAAATCCAGGTAAAACCGTAATGATAAACGCTATAAAGGTTAATGATAGGTTTTATTTTATTGATTTGCCAGGATATGGTTACGCCAGACGTTCAAAGCAGATGCGCAACAAGTGGAGAAAAACAATTGAAGACTATTTAAAAAATTCGAACCTTCTTTATCATGTGTTTGTTTTAGTAGACTCGAGGCATCTTCCTATGGATAACGATATTATGTTTCTTGACTGGCTTAGGTTTTATAAAAAAACATTTAGCGTGGTTTTTACCAAGACCGACAAATCTACCCAAAAGGATATCTCAGCCAATATATCCTATCTAAAGAAGCAAATTGGGAATTTTAGTTATTTTCTCACATCCTCAAAGAAAAAAAGAGACATAGATAAACTCTGTGATTTTATAGCCGAAAGGGTGGAGGAATTCCCTTAAAGTATGTAACGGCTTAGGTCTCTATCCTCTACAATACTTGAGAGTTTTTCCCCTACATATTTGGCATCTATTGTTATCTCTTTGGGCTCTATATCAGGCGCTTCAAATGAGATGTCTTCTAATAGCTTCTCAAGTAGTGTGTGAAGCCTCCTTGCCCCTATATTTTCTGTTTCTTTGTTTATTTTTTCAGCAATTTCTGCAATCTTTTCTATTGCATCATCACTAAACTTTATCTCTATACCCTCTGTTTCAAGTAGGGCCTTATACTGTTTTATCAATGCGTTTTTTGGTTCCCTAAGTATTCTTATAAAGTCGCCCTTCGTCAATGGTCTTAATTCTACCCTTATAGGAAATCTTCCCTGAAGCTCAGGTATCATATCGCTGGGTTTTACTTGGTGAAATGCACCAGCTGCAATGAATAATATGTGGTCTGTTTTTATGATTCCGTAACGCGTATTGACACTTGAACCTTCGACTATGGGTAGTAAATCACGCTGAACACCCTCTCTTGAGACATCGGGGCCTGAAGTTGATGATGATTTACTTATTATTTTATCTATCTCATCTATAAAAACTATTCCATCATTTGATGCTTTTTCTATGGCTTTTTCTTTAACCTTATCTTTATCTATTAGTTTTTGAGCTTCTTCATCTTTGAGTATCTTTAGAGCTTCTTTTACCGTCACTTTCCTGGTTTTTTTTCTTCCTGGCAATAGATTATCCAGCATGTCTTTTAGGTTGGAATCCAACTCATCAATGGGCGCTGCGGCTACTTCAATGAATGGAACCATCTGTTCGGGTTTCTGTGGGTTTATCGTTATCTCTATGATCTTTTCGTTCAACTCACCGCTTTTTAATTTCTCTCTGAATTTTTCTCTTGTCCTTGAAACTCTTTCTTCTTCTTCTGTATCGTAAATGGAGCGTTTCTTTACTGGTGGCACTAAAATATCCAAGACCCTTTCTTCTGCCTCTTTCTCGGCTTTGTCTTCAACCTTTTTTAGTTCTTGTTGTTTAACCATTTCATAGCTTATGCGTGCTAAATCTCTTATTATAGACTCAACATCCCTTCCAACATATCCTACTTCTGTAAACTTGCTCGCTTCAACCTTCACAAACGGAGCATTTGTTATCTTTGCTATTCTTCTTGCTATTTCGGTTTTTCCTACGCCCGTTGGACCTATCATGAGTATATTTTTTGGCATTATCTCTTCTTTTATATCGCCTGAGACTTTGTGTCTTCTATAGCGAGTTCTTAGTGCTATTGCTATGGCTTTTTTGGCTTCCTTTTGTCCAACTATGTATTTATCTAAAAGCTCGACTATCTTTTTGGGCGTAAGTTTATGTTCCATGGGCTTAATCTCCTAATGTCTCTATGGTAATATTGTTGTTTGTATATATGCAAATTTCTGAGGCTATTTTTAATGATTCTTTTGCTATTGTTTCTGCATTGAGGGATGTAAATCTGATCATGGCTTTTGCGGCTGATAAAGCGTAGTTGCCACCTGAGCCTATAGCGCATACATCCTCATCAGGTGATAGGACATCACCATTACCTGATATCAAGTAAATGCTATCTTTGTCTGCTGCAATGAGCATAGCTTCAAGTCTTCTTAGTATTTTATCCGTGCGCCACTCTTTGGCAAGCTCAACAGCTGCTCGTGTTAGATTACCTGCATATTCATTGAGTTTATCTTCCAATTTTTCAAAAAGTGTGAAAGCGTCGGCCGTTGCCCCAGCAAAGCCAACAGCCACCTTATCGTTGTATAGTTTTCTTATTTTTTTTGCATTGGATTTTATTACAGTGCTACCCAATGTTACCTGCCCATCGCCACCGATGGCAACCTGGTTATCTTTTTTTACGCATATAATTGTCGTGCCTTTAAATTGTTCCATTTATGCGCTCTTCTTGCTTTTTATTAGTTTTGGTTGTTTTCCGTAAAGTACCACATTTTCGTCTATTATACACTCTTTTACATCTTTCATGGAAGGTATCTTAAACATTAAATCTACCATTATTTCTTCCATAATACTGCGTAACCCTCTAGCCCCGACCTTTCTTTCGATGGCCTTTCTGGCTATTGCCCTTAGTGCATCATCAGTAATGGTTAATTTTACGTTATCCATACTGAACATTTTGGAATATTGTTTTACAAGGGCATTCTTGGGCTCTGTGAGTATTCTAACAAGTTCTTCTTCATTTAATTCGTTAAGCGTTGCGACCACGTGAAGCCTTCCGATAAGCTCAGGAATCAAGCCGTATCTCATTAAATCCTCTGGTGTAGCCTGCTTTAGTAGGTTGTATTTCTCTTTTTTATCTATGTTTACCGGATTTGTGAATCCTATGGCCTTTTTGTTTATGCGCCTTGCTATGATGTTTTCGAGCCCTTCAAATGCTCCTCCGCATATAAACAGTATATTTGTTGTGTCTATCTGGATAAACTCCTGCTGAGGATGCTTCCTTCCACCATACGGAGGTACATTAACGATACTCCCTTCTATGAGCTTTAATAATGCTTGCTGAACGCCTTCACCTGAGACGTCCCTTGTTATTGAAGGGTTTTCGCTTTTTCTTGAGATTTTATCTATCTCGTCTATATAGACTATACCTTTCTGAGCCAAGGCCACATTGTAATCTGTTGCTTGGAGCAATCTTACGAGTATGTTTTCAACATCTTCGCCCACATAACCAGCCTCTGTTAGGCTTGTTGCATCGGCTATTGCAAATGGTACGTTAAGTATTTTTGCAAGGGTTTTTGCTATAAGCGTTTTACCTGTTCCAGTTGGACCGATTAGAAGTATATTGCTTTTTTCAAGTTCTACATCGTCTTTTCTCTTTAGGGTTTGAGAATTTATACGTTTGTAGTGGTTGTATGCAGCTACAGCTAAAACCTTCTTTGCATCATCCTGCGATACTATATACTCATCGAGTCTTTTCTTTATCTCTTCAGGTGTAAGGGATGTTAACTTATCGTCTTTCTTTTTGTTTAATTCATCATCCTCTGCTAAGATATCTTCACACAACGCTACACACTCATCGCATATATAAACACCGGGACCTGCAATGAGTTTTCTGACCTCATCCTGGGTTCTGCCGCAAAATGAACATCTTAGAGGACCCCTTGGTAGGTCATTACCGTCCATTGGTTTCATTCTTTTTCTCCTCTTCTTCTCTTGAATAGATGATTTTGTCAATGATGCCGTAAGCTAGTGCTTCCTTTGTATCCATAAAGTAATCCCTTTCGGTGTCTTTTTCAATGGTTTTTAACCTTTTTCCTGTATGTTTTGCTAATATTTCGTTAAGTAATTTTTTTAACCTTAAAATCTCCTTTGCGTGTATTTCAATTTCTGTTGCTTGTCCCGAAATGCCACCAAGAGGTTGGTGTATCATTATGCGAGAGTGTGGTAGAGAGTACCTTTTACCTTTGGTTCCACTTGCTAAAAGTAGAGCGCCCATAGACGCAGCAGAACCGATACAGATTGTTGTTACATCACATTTTATGTATTGCATTGTATCGTAAATAGCAAGACCAGCTGTTACGCTACCTCCGGGTGAGTTTATGTAAAGGAAGATGTCCTTTTCTGGATCCTCCGATTCTAAGAATAATAATTGACTTACAATTACATTGGATACATCGTCGTTTATTTCTCCGTTTAACATGATTATTCTGTCTTTTAGGAGTCTTGAGTATATGTCATAAGCCCTTTCACCTTGAGGTGTTTTTTCTATGACTATTGGTACTAAATTCATTCTTTGTCCTCTTTGGTTTCATTTTCTTTTGCCTCTTTTTGGGCCTCTTGATTTTCTTCTATTATTTTTGCGTTTTTATGTAGCAAATCCAGCGCTTTATCGCCTAATATTTCCATCTGTATTACAGGTAAAACGCCCTTTTCCTGATATTCTTTGTAAACGTCTTCAAAATTCATCCTTCTTGCATTTGCATCTTGAGCTATAACCTGATTTATTTCTTCATTAGAAACATCCAATCTTTCTTTCTTTGCTATCTCAAGTAGTATAAAGGTTGATTTCACCCTCTTTTTTGCCTCTGGCTCAAATCTTTCCCTTAGCTTTTGGGGTTTAAATTCTTCAGAGCTTACATCCGCGCCTCTGTAATACATCTCTTTTACGTATTCCATTATCATCTGATTTGCCTCTTGATTTACAAGGCTTTCTGGCAAATCAAAATCATACTCATCGAGCAGTTTTTTAAGTAACTCGTCTTTTTGTCTTTCTATCTCCTCCCTTTCTTTGTTTTCTTTGAGTTTGTTTCTTATATCTTCTTTTAGGTCGTCAACATTTTTAAATTCTTTATTTATCTTTTTTGCAAACTCATCGTCTATTTCAGGAAGTTTTTTCTGCTTTAAAGATTTGAGTGTTACCTCAAAAACGACATCTTTGCCTTTAAGCGCTCTTAGAGGGTAATCTTTATCGAACGATGCCTCTATCTTTTTGGTTTCGCCAACTTTCATACCTTTTAACTGGCTTTCTATTTCTTCTATGAGCTGCTTTTTGCCAAGTTCAACAGGCAAATTTTCACCGCCAAATTCGTTTATTGGGTAGTTAGTTTTTTGGGTAAAAGTTTTGAGGTCTATAATACCTATATCACCTTCTTCAAATGTGTCGCCATCTTTATCCTCTAATGTTGCGAATGCTTCTCTTAGCTGATTTAGTACGTCGTTTATTGATTCCTCTGTTATTTCTATTGGTTTTGCAGTAATCTCAATGCCTTTGTATTCTTTTAGTTCAAATTGGGGTTTTACATCAACCATAGCGGTGAAACTTAACCCCTTATCTTCATCGTAAACAACCTCTGTGAATACCGGATCAGAAACTGCATCTATTTTATTGTCTTCTATGGCAAATTCGTAACTTTCTGCCATCAACTCTCTTTTTATGTTATCCTCTATATCTTGTTTATAGCTCCTTAAGATGATTTCTTTTGGAACTTTACCTTTTCTGAAACCTTTAATTTTTACAGTCTTTCTTAGATCGTTTACAATCTCGTCTTTTTTCTCTTTAATCCTTTCTGGTTCTACCTTTATGTGAAGTTTTTTTCTTGAAGGTTTAACATCTTCAACTGCTACTTCCACCATACTTCCTCCTACCGTTTTAGTTAGCAGAATATACCAAAAGCCAACCAATTTTTCAATTTTATTGTTGCTGAAGCTTAGTTTTTTGGTTGAATTTATCTTTAAACTCTATTTGGTGGCCACACCAAAAGTGTTTATTGTTCTGTTTTTGTGGCTTGCGTAATGGGTTTTTGTAAAAAAATAATATAACACAATAAAGATATTGACTTTTTCGAAAAGTTGTGTATAAATTTCAGCGGTTGCCGAGATAGCTCAGTCGGTAGAGCAAGGGACTGAAAATCCCTGTGTCCGTGGTTCGATTCCACGTCTCGGCACCATTAAAAGACTTATTATTATGCCGATTCTGACAACTGTTGGAATCGGCTTTTTTTATAGATACGTTATTTATTGCTTTGGGTGTAATTTTATTAGGCTTAGGGATCATAACCATATAGTTTAAATTTTATTAGTCTCGGCTAAAGCGGCAGCAATGCAATAAACCTCTCAAAAAGCCTACTAACTCAACTTATTACTTTAACTATGCCATTTATTTGAAAAAGTCAAAAGAAAATAGATCTAAATATATAGAGGATGCATTATTGCCATACTTTGAGAGCGCAAGAATAGCAGTCAAAGGGGCTTTGTAGGAAAGCAAGTATGAAAGGTATAAATTCTGTAAAAAATCGGGTAAAATTATTTAAGTGGTAGTTGGAAATAGGGGGTGTTTTATGGCCTATACGTTGATAACCGGCGCAACCGATGGTGTAGGATTAAGGGCTACCTTTGAGCTTGCAAGAAGGGGTGAAAACTTAATAATACATGGCAGAGATGAGTTCAAGCTAAAGAAGACAGTTGAAGAATTAAAAAAGATGAATCCATCTGTTGATGTTAAAACTGTTTTGTGTGATTTTTCCGATCTTGTACAGGTAAAAGAGACATTTAGTAAAATAAAAAATGAAAACATAAGGGTTTTAATAAACAATGCAGGTTGTTTTGATTCAAAGGGCATTATAACAAAGGATGGCTTTGGCCTTACTTATCAGGTAAACCATTTATCCCATTTTCTTCTAACTCATATCTTGCTTCAATCTCTGATTAAGAACTCTCCTTCTAAAGTTATTGTTATCTCTTCAATGGCTCATGCATCGAGTGTAGATTTTAAGGCTTTAGAGCAGAAGAGATTTGGTTATTCATATTCAGCATATTCGTGCTCAAAGTTATGCAATATTCTTTTTGCCTTCAAGTTTTCTAAGATGTTAAAAGATAAAGGCGTTTCTGTAAATTGCCTGCATCCTGGTGTAATAAACACCAAGCTTTTAATGGAAGGATGGGGAGCATGTGGGGCTGATATCTCAAAAGCCCATCAGATGTTAATGTATGCTTATGACTTACCCGAAGATATAAATGGCGAATATCTAAAGGATTTTAGTGTCTCTAAAGCTACTGATTTTGCTTATAATGAGAAAAATCAGGATGAATGCTATAGGATTAGCATGAAGCATTTAGAAGCTTACCTCAATCTTACGAATGCGAACCCGTAATGCTCTTGCATTTTAATTTTATTGTTCTGTTTTTCTATTAGAAAAATGGATGATTGCACAGGTATAACCATTCTGCCACCTTCTTTTAATGCGTTCAGGAGTTCTTCTGGAAGCCTTTCTGCTGCTGCTGAGACTAAAATCCTATCGAATTTACTCTTTGTAGGTGGCAACTTATCTGCGTTGTAGATTTCTATATTATTGAAGTCATATTTTCTTAGATTGCTTTTGCAAAACTCTACGAGTTTTTTGTCTATTTCCACTCCTACCACCTTGCCTTTTTTTGCAATCTTAGCAAGTAGAGCCGTAGTATAGCAACTTCCACACCCAACATCTAAGATATGACTATCTTCTTTTGGTTGCAATAGTTCTAACATGAAGGCTACAGTATAGGGTTGTGATATGGTTTGAGAGTTTCCTATAGGAAGGGGATAGTTTTGGTAAGCTTCTCTTTTGTATCCCTCTCTTACAAAATCAGTCCTGTCTATTGACCTGAATGCCTCTATTATTGCCGGTGTTTTAAGAATGCCTATGGATTTTTCGAGGTAATCTATAAGTTCATCATTTGTCTTCATATAATTAAGTTTAGCTTAAAAATTCATATGGTCAACGTTGATGTTTTGCAAAAACTGCATTATTATTGATTGTATTACAGATAAAGGAGGATATAAGATGAAAAGGGTAAAGATAGTGGCAACAGTTGGACCTTCTACTGACTCAGAAGAGGCTATAGAGGAGTTGATAAAGGCCGGGGTTGATGTTTTTAGACTGAATTTTTCTCATGGCGATCACGACACCCATAAGAAAACTATAGAGGCAATAAGAAAATGCTCAAAAAAGCTATCGAAACCCACTGCAATTTTGCAGGATATAAGCGGTCCGAAGATTCGTATAGGACAGATAAATGGGGTATTGGAGTTGAAGAAAGGGGATATATTGATACTTGCAAAGAAAAAGTTGAACAATGATAGATATACTGTATCTGTGAGTCATCCAGAGATTGTTGATTTTATAAAAGAGGGGGAGAGCGTATTTTTTGCAGACGGCAGTATAAGAACCACGGCTTTGAAAAAATACAGAGACTACATTGAGCTTGTTGTTGAAAACGAGGGTGTTTTATCATCAAGAAAAGGTTTAAATCTACCCAATTCCAATATAAAAATATCGGCTATTACCCCAAAAGATGAAAGGGATTTGGAATTTGGAGCAAAAGAGGGCGTTGACGTTGTTGCTGTCTCCTTCGTGAATTCAAAAGAAGATATACTAAAGGCCAAAGAAATACTAAAATCCTATAGAGCAAGTCCAAAGATTGTTGCCAAGATAGAGACGAAAAAGGGAGTTGAAAATATTGGAGAGATTCTAAGCGAGAGTGACGGATTGATGGTGGCGAGAGGGGATTTAGGTATAGAGGTTGGTCTTGAGAAGGTTCCTGTAATCCAAAAAAGGCTAATAAAAAAAGCAAATGCCCATGCAAAACCTGTGATAGTGGCAACCCAGATGCTTTTGAGTATGGTAAACTCACCTTATCCGACAAGGGCTGAGGTTAGTGATATAGCCAATGCTCTTTTGGATGGTGCTGATGCTGTTATGTTAAGCGATGAAACAACAATTGGTAAGTATCCCATAAAGGCTGTTGAGACACTTGTTAGGGTTATATTAGAAACTCAAGGGATATACCTGTATTATAAAAAATACGATGCTTACAATGATGACGCTATAGCTGCAAGTGTTGCTGATTTGTGCAAGGGGATGAGTCCAAGGGCTATAATTAGTTTCACAGCATCCGGCACAACGGCGAAAAATATAGCAAAATATAGACCTGATGTGCCCATATATGCCATTACAAATTCCGAGGATGTTTTGAGGTGGTTATCGCTTGTATGGGGTGTTGAACCTTTTTGTGTAATGAAGGGTGTGAAAGACCCTGAGACCTATATAGAGAAGCTAAAAGAGATAATAACTCAAAAAAATATGTTTGAAAAAGGAGATAAACTTATACTAACAATGGGTAGCATTATTGGAAGGGAAGGCTCAACCAATATGATTAGGATTTTTGAGGTCTAATTATTATTTAAGAAAAGTTTATATGCATAAAACCCTTTGATATAACAACTGGAATAATGCAGACTGACTCTTTCTGAGAATAAGGTAAAGTTGATAGGGAATAGGGTAAGAGGCTTTCGTCATAATTCCCTTCTTGCAAAAGTTTTCCTTAAAGTAAGTCATAATGGAAAACTTTGCACCGAGATTGATGACTTAACCTTTGAATGTAATTTATTAGGTCTAATAACATATAGATTATCTCTATTAGTCTCGGTTAAAGCGGGAGCGAACAAAGATTATGAATTATGAGTTTTGAATCGCTATCGACTAACGACCCTCAATCCAAAGGCTAATCCATAATCCAAAATTTCTAAAGGCATTCCCTTCAACCGAAGCCGTTTCATTAATCCTTTTACTAATAGAACAAGGCGAAGCAAACCGAACGTGTTGCTCTTCCAAAGTTAACGGCTCGGTAAAAGCGAGAGTAATTCAACTTATTCCTTTAACTACGCCATTTATCTGAAAAAGTCAAGAAAAAAATGAACCTACAAAATCTATACAGAAAACTTTGTTAGGTAAGAATTTATAGATTTGAAAAAATGGAGATAGATTGTCCGGTTTTGATGATATTTATCCATCTAAAAAACTAAATGCGAAGCTGGTATTAATAAACTATTTTTGGAATTTTCTTTGTTTGGTTTTTTATTTCATTTGTTTAAAATGTCAGATGGCTTGCTGATATACGTGTAAATTAGTATTCTATATTCTTGATATTCTTGTTAAACAGCAATAAATTATGTATGATTAAGGTATGATAGAGTGCAGTGGATTGGTTAAAAGCTATAGGAAGAGGATTGTTGTTAATAATGTAAATATAAATGCAAACGAGGGTGAAATTGTTGGGCTTTTGGGGCCCAACGGTGCGGGAAAGACCACAACATTCTATATGATAGCCGGTCTTATTAAGCCAGATAAGGGTAGCGTTGTTATAAATGATGAAGATATAACGCATTTGCCTATGTATAAAAGAGCACAAAAAGGTCTTTCATATTTACCTCAAGAGCCTTCTGTTTTCAGGGGCATGACAGTTGAGGAAAATATTGATGCTATTTTGGAGTTTCTATATCCGGACATAAAAACACGTAAGCTTGTGCTTGAAAAGTTGCTCAATGATTTGAATATAGCGCACATAAGAAACACAAAGGCCTATGCTGTAAGTGGCGGCGAGAGACGTAGGGTTGAGGTTGCAAGAGCGTTGGCGACGAAGCCAAAGTTTATTCTTTTAGATGAGCCATTTGCTGGTATTGATCCGATTATTGTAGATGAACTTAAAATGATTATAAAGGATTTGAAAAATAGAGGAATAGGCATAATTATAACCGACCATAACGTTAGAGAAATTCTGGACATAGTTGATAGGGCGTATCTTTTGTTTGATGGTAAGATAGTCAGGGAAGGAAAGCCGGATGAGCTTGTCAGAGATGAAGAGGTTATAGATATGTATCTGGGTAAAAGGTTTTGCCTATGATAGAGTTAAAGACTACTCTTGATGTGAACTTAGGTCTTATACTCACGCCGAGACTCGATTTATCACTTAAAATATTGGCAATGAATGTTACCCAGATAGAGGAACATCTAAAGAAGATTATGACCGAAAACCCATTAGTTAAATTAGACGAAGGTATAAAGGTTGAAAAACGGCCGCTGCCTGAGGATAAGTTTAAGGAAATAGAGGAATCGTACAGACAGCATTTCGATGGTGAGGATTTTGTATCTGATATAATTGAGGTTACAGTGTCAAAGGAGGAAACATTAGAAGACAAACTTCTTTTGCAACTTAGGCATGAATTGAGCTTAACTGGCCATGATGAAGAGATAGCAAGGCATATTATTTATAACATAAATGAAAAAGGTTTTTTAGCTTTAAATCCCCAAGATATAGCAGATAAACTAAAGGTTTCTATTGATAGGGTGGAGTTTTTAAGAAGGCAGGTTATGAATCTTGAGCCTTTAGGGTGCGGCTGTTTGGATTCTAAGGAATTTCTGCTTCTTCAGGCCGAGTCAGAGAAGGATGTTGGCCTAAGAAAGCGCTTGATGGAGCTTATAGATACTTTAGAAGGCATTAAAAAACCCAATTTAAAAAAGATAAGGGATATATTAGGTTGGCCTGAGGATTTATTCAGAGAAGTTATTGAAAGATTTAGAGGTTTTATGCTTTATCCGCTTGAATATTATACCTCATCTGAATATAGGGACTATATCGAACCGGATATATATGTAAAAAGGGTAAACTCTGAGCTTGTTGCAATACTCAACGATAGAGGGTTGAGTGGCGTTAGCATTGATGAGGAGATGTTGAATGTATATTTAAAGGATGGAAATGCAGAGGAGTTCATAAAGGAGAAATACAAGCAGATTAAAGAATTCATGCTTGCCGTTTCAAATAGAAATAAAACGCTTTTGAAAACTGTAAATGTAATCCTAAAAAGGCAAAGGAAGTTTTTTGAAGATGGCACTATAATGCCTCTAACGCGTAAAGAAATAGCTGCTATATTGGGATTTAATGTTTCAACAATAACCAGAGCTGTTGCCAATAAATACTTAGAGTTTGAAGGAAAGATTTTGCCACTTAGTAAGTTTTTCTCAAGTGGTATATCTGAAAGTGTTTCAAAAGATTATGTCAAGGATTTAATAGAAAAGATGATAAAGGATGAGGATAAGCTAAATCCGTTAAGTGATGATCAAATAAAAGAAGAGCTTGGAAAAATGGGGATAAATCTTACACGTAGAACGATAACAAAATACAGAAAAGAGATGAATATACCAAGCAGTAGGGAAAGAAAATGTCAAGATATGCTATAGCTATTTTAAACTTTTTGTCGGCAAAAGACTATAAACCGTTAAGCGGCTCTGAGTTGCGTAAGGCTTTGGGTGTTTCTAAAAAAAGGAAAACGGCCTTTTATAAGGAACTAAGAAGACTAAAAAAAGAAGGAAAGATAAAAAAAATATCAAAAAGTAGATATGTCATAGCTTTAAAAAAATCTCAAACGCCCCTTCTTAAGGGAACTCTTCTTAAAAGAAGTGGATTTTTCTATTTAAGAAAAGGGGAAGATGAAGTTAAACTGCCCCAACTTATTAATACCGTAAATGCAACAGAGGGCGATGAAATAATAGTTAAACTGCAAAAAAGCAATATAGGAATAACATCCAAGGTTGTAAAGGTACTAAAACGCAGGCTTAAGAACGTCATAGGTTACCTGGTAAAAACCCCCAGAGGATGGATTGTTAATCCTACAGATAGGAAAGTACCCTTTGTTATTAGCGTAGGGAAGATAGATAAGAAGCTAAAAGAAGGGTGGCTGGTATTAGTTGAGATTATATCTTTTGTTGAGGGCAAACATACAACTGTTAAAGGCAAAATAGTTAAAGTTTACGGTGATCCTTATCAGTTAAAGATAGATAAAGAGGTTGTTATAGATAAATTTGGCCTGCCTTATGAATTCTCAACAGAGGTTGAAAGAGAACTTGAGATGATAGCAGAACCAACAGAGGATGAATTTAGAAAAAGAACTGATTTTAGGAACTTGCCTACAATAACCATAGACGGTGAAGATGCGCGGGACTTTGATGATGCTATAGATGTCGAAAGGACACAAACAGGCTATAGGCTTTATGTTCATATAGCCGATGTATCTAATTATGTAAAAAAAGGCATGAGTCTTGATAAGGAAGCCCTTCAGAGAGGTTTTAGTGTATACTTTCCCGAAGCTGTTATACCTATGCTGCCGTTTAAGCTGTCAAATGATGTCTGCTCATTGGTTCCTGATGAAGATAGGCTTAGTGTTAGTGTTATCATGGAAATTTCAAAAAAAGGTGTTATTAAAAGCTATGATATCAAAGAGAGTGTAATAAGAAACAAGCGGAGGATGACATATAAGGGTGTTCAAGGCATTCTTGATGGCCAAATCAAAGATGAGCAGTGGCTAAAAGATAGGCTTGTGATTATGCGTGAGCTTGCTAAAACCTTACGCAGTAGAAGATTTAAAAAGGGGAGCCTTGATTTGGATATACCCGAACCCAAGGTGATAGTAGAGGACGATAAGATTATTGAAATAAAAGAAAGGGAGCACTTGTTTTCACATTCTATTATTGAAGAGTTCATGCTTGCGGCTAATCTGTGTGTTGCCGATTTTTTAAGTAGGCATTATGAAAAATATATTCGTAGGGTGCATGATGACCCAGATCCGGTAAAGTTGAGTGTTCTTATTGCTTTTTTGAGGAAGATGGGCGTAAAATTCGAATTGCAGGATGAAATTACATCAAAGGAGCTTCAGAAAATTTTAAAATCCATAAAGGATGAAAAGCTTAAGAAAATTGTATCTCAACTCATGCTAAGGTCTTTAAAAAGGGCCGAATACTCAACTCAAAGCAAAGGGCATTTTGCGCTCCATTTTGAAAATTACACGCATTTTACCTCACCTATAAGACGCTACCCAGATCTTGTAGTTCACAGAATGATTAAGGCTGTTTTAGAGAAGAAAAGGGAATCATTTGATAATCTTGAAGATATAACATCAACTATAAAAGAGAGAGAGCTTACAACGGAAAATGCTATGTTCTATATGAACGATATAAAGGCGGCGCATTTTATGAGACAATACATAGGTGAGGTTTTTGATGCGACTATAACAACTATAATTCCAAGCGGTTTTTTTGTGAGATTAAAAGAGCATTTCGTTGAGGGGTTTGTGGCAGTCTCAAGCCTGAAGGATGACTATTATGAATATGTTGAGTATATGTATGCAATGGTTGGCAAGAGAAAAAAGAAGATATTTAGGTTAGGTGACGATGTGAGGGTGATGGTGGTTAATGTAGATAAATTTGCAGGTGAAATAGACTTTACGGTTGCTTAAAATGGGGGTTGTTAATATAGGTTTCGGTAATTTTGTTAATACTGACAGGATTGTTGCGATAGTCAATCCAGCATCGGCTCCTATAAAAAGACTTAGAGAGCAGCTAGAAAAAGAAGGCAAAGTTATAGACGCAACTCAGGGTAGGAAAACAAGGGCTATAGTAATTATGGATTCTGGTCATGTTGTGCTTTCTGGAATTGCTGTTAACACATTAGCTGAAAGGGTAGGTCAATGAAGGGTGTTATATTTGTTGTTTCATCCCCAACAGGCGCAGGGAAAACGACCATTTGCGATGCTATAAGAAAAAAGAGGGATGATGTTGAACGGGTTATAACCCATACTACAAGGAGCCCAAGAGACGGAGAAAAAAATGGCGTTGATTACTACTTTGTTAGTATAGAAGAGTTTAAGAATAAGTTAAAAAAGGGGGAATTCATAGAGTATGCTACTGTGCATGGGCATTTCTATGGAACAACAAAGGGTGCTCTGGATGATGTTATAAGTTCCGGGAAGCATCCTCTACTTGCAATAGATGTACAAGGTGCTAAAAATGTGATGAATACATTTGACAGAGTTGTCAGTATATTTATACTTCCACCGTCGTTCGATGAGTGGATTAGACGTATCAAGAACGACAAAAAGAGGGATAATCTCGAGGTGAGGCTTAAGACAGCTCTGAGAGAGCTGGTAAGCCTTGAAGGTTTTGACTATTGCATTATTAATGATAAGCTTGAGGGTGCTGTTGAGGCTTTGAATAATATAATAGATTCATCCTTGCTTAAGATGGACTTTTTTAAGGATAACTACTTAAAACTTGCCGATGATTTGAGATTGGAAATAGAAAAATACATGGAGGTGAACGATGGAGATATTTATACCTGAAATAATAAATGGGGCATTAAGACATTTTCCAAGTAGGTATGAGCTTGTTAGGGTTGCTGCAATTAGAGCTAATTCGCTATTCAGAGGAGACAAGCCTTTAATAAGCAATAGTTTCGCATCTGCTCATAAAAACACTATTGTTAGCCTTATGGAGATTAAAGAGGGATTGTGGAAGAAAAAATAGATCCTCAAATTCAGAAGCTTTATGATGAGTTTAAGAAAGAGATAAAGATAGATTTTGATGAAAAGCGGTTAGATAAGGCTTTTCTTTATGCCTATCAGAAGCATAAAAATCAAAAAAGGGCATCCGGTGAAAGCTATATAATCCATCCTATACATGTTGCCAGGATAGTTAATCAGTTTTACCTGGATGAAAATAGCCTTATAGCTGCTCTTCTGCATGATGTTTTGGAAGATACAGAAGCCACGGTAGATGATATAAATAACTTTTTTGGTGATGATGTTCTGTTTTTAGTAGAAGCTTTAACAAAAATAAGCAAGGTTAGATATAAAAGCAGCGAAGAGAACCAAGCCGACAATTTTAGGAAAATGATTGTGGCCATGGCAAGTGATTTGAGGGTTATACTTATAAAGCTTGCCGATAGGCTGCATAATATGCGCACAATTTGTTACTTAAAAGAAGAGAAACAGAAACGAATAGCTAAAGAAACATTGGATATCTATGCCCCTATAGCTCATAGGCTCGGTATTTACTGGCTTAAGTCCGAACTTGAAGATTTGAGCTTTAAATACCTCTACCCGAAGGAATATGAAGAGATAGAGAAAAAGGTAAAAGAGACGATTCAAAAAAAGCAAGAAGTAATAAAATTTGTCGAGAATAAGATAAAACAGGACATGGAAGAAGCGTCTATAAAATGCGAGGTCTCAGGCAGACTTAAGCATCTTTATAGTATCTATACAAAAATGCAAAGAAAAAGGGTAGACTTTGATGGTATTTATGATCTACTTGCCGTTAGAATAATTACAGAGTCAGAGAAAGATTGCTATGCTGCTTTGGGTATTATTCATAAGAACTACAAGCCGTTGCCTGGTAGATTTAAGGACTACATAGCCCTACCCAAGCAAAACATGTATCAATCTTTACACACTACCGTTTTTGGCCCCAGCGATATAGTTGTTGAGATACAGATAAGAACTAAGCGAATGCATGAGATTGCAGAAGAAGGAATCGCGGCTCACTATAAATACAAAGAGAATAAGGTTAGTATAATAGACAAGCATGATAAACAATTTCTGTGGCTCAGACATTTGCTTAAATGGCAAAAAGAGGTTAGAAACCCCAAAGAGTTTCTGAATACGGTTAAGGTTGACTTATTCAGGGGTGAGGTCTATGTATTTACGCCTGCTGGAGATTTGAAGGTTTTGCCTAGGGGCGCTACTCCTGTAGATTTTGCTTATGCTATACATACAGAGGTAGGCAATAGATGTGTAGGCGCAAGAGTTAATGGCAGAATTGTGCCTTTGAATTATAAACTTTCCAATGGCGATATTGTTGAGATATTTACACAAGCCAACCATTCACCAAGTAAGGATTGGCTTAAGTTTGTTGTTACCAGTAAAGCAAGAAGTAGAATAAAGCAAAAGGTAAGAGAGAAGGAGAAAGCTGAGGCTATTGAGATAGGCAAAGGGATACTCTCAAAAGAGTTATCCAAGATAAACAAAGGGCTTCAGAATTTTCTTAAGGAAGAGAAATTGCAGGAATCTCTGTCTTATTTTGGCTGCAATAGTATAGATAATCTATTTGAAAAGATTGGATTTTTAAAAATCCATCCGTCAAGTGTTATTTCAAGGGTATACCCTACAGAGAAGAAAAAGTCTAAAAAAGCTCTTGTAAAAAGCGATGTTTATAAGATAAAAGTGAATGGTTCGGATGACATAGTTTTTAAACTTGCCAAGTGCTGTAATCCTGTATATGGAGATGAGATAGTAGGCTATATTACCAGAAATAGGGGTATAATAATACACAGACTTGACTGCGAAAATGTAAAAAGAATAGGCTATGATAGTGATAGACTTGTTGAAGTTGAATGGGACGGCTCAATAAAACATAATATGCCAGTCAAGTTCAGGGTGAAAGTAAAGAATAAAAAGGGTATTTTGGCAAGGATTACCAATGTACTCTACAACATGGATATTGACTTAAATAATCTCAAAGTTATATTTTTAGACAAGGCCCATACAACCGTGATCTTCGACATGGATATAGATGTTTCGAGTAAATTTGAGTTAGAAAGACTTATAGAGACGCTTAAAAAGGATGAGGATGTGATAGATATAGAAAGAGGTAAAACTTATTATAGAAAGAATAGGCGGTGATAAAGATGTTCAAGTCGTTGATTAACTATTTTTCTAATGATTTGGCTGTAGATTTGGGTACTGCAAACACGCTTGTGTATGTTAAAGGTAGAGGGATAGTTTTAAATGAACCTAGTGTTGTTGCCGTAAAAACCGACTCAAAGGGTTCAAAGAAAGTCTTAAGCGTTGGTAAAGAAGCCAAAGAGATGGTTGGAAGAACACCTGGTAACATAGAGGCTATAAAGCCGCTGAAAGATGGTGTTATAGCTGATTTTGAAGTTACAGAAAGAATGTTAAGGTATTTTATTAAGAAATCAAAGAATAAACGCAGTATTTTTAAGCCTCGCATAATTATAGCTGTACCTCATGGAATAACTCAGGTTGAAAAAAAGGCCGTAAAGGAGTCGGCTATAGATGCTGGAGCCAGAGAGGTTTATTTAGTAGAAGAGCCTATGGCAGCTGCAATAGGGGCAGATTTACCAGTGCAGGATGCCGTGGGTAGCATGGTAGTTGATATAGGCGGAGGCACAACTGAGGTTGCCGTTATCTCGCTTGGTGGTATAGTTCACAGTGTTTCTGTCAGGGTAGGTGGCGACAAGATGGACACGGCTATAGTTAATTATATAAAAAAACAATATAGCATACTAATAGGTGAAAGTACAGCTGAGGCGATAAAGATAGAGTTTGGTAGCGTTTATCCTTCTGAAGATGAAGAGGAGGATAACGAGCCCATAATTGTCAAGGGTATTGACTTGATAACAGGTGTTCCAACGTCCATAGAGGTTACCATTGATGAGATAAGAAAAGCATTAAGGGAGCCTGTGAATGTTATAGTGGCTTCCGTTAAAGATGCCTTGGAAAAAACACCACCTGAACTTGCAAGTGACATAGTAGATAACGGCATCATGTTAACTGGTGGTGGTGCATTGATAAAAGGATTGGATAAGCTAATACATAAAGAAACTGGTCTGACTGTGAAGGTATTCGATGAGGCTTTATTTGCCGTTGTTAAGGGTGTTGGTATGATATTGGACAATATAGATTTGCTGGGTGAAGTTACCATAGATTGATGAGATGGATTTTAATATACATAGTTGTTGCCTTTTTATTGAATGTCACCGTAAATGTTTACCCCCCGGCGGCCAATTTTTTACAAAAAGGGGTTTTTAGTGTTTTAATGGGATTATCCTATCCCATATCCAAGGGCTTGAGCGTTGTTCAGGAAGGAATTAATAAATACCTGGTTTTGATTTCTACAGAGGAGGAAAATAGAAGCCTAAAATTTCAACTTTCCAAATGTATTTTGATAAACAAAGAGCTTACGAAATTTAGGTTTATAAAATCTTCAGATATACCTCAAGACAATCTTTTGGAAGCTACATTTTCATTTAAAGGCAACTTTAGAAGCGATGAAATATATCTATATATTAACAAAAAGCTTAATTTAAATAAGAACTACTGTTTTGTATTATCAGATAAACTGTCTTTAGTTGGTATAATAAAAGATAATATAAGGGGTGATATATACTCTGCCGAGACGGTCTTTAACCCTTCTTTTGTTGCTGATGTATTTATAAAGTCGGATAACTCTACATACAAAGCTCTTTTTATAGGTTCTGAATATTCCCCTAAGGTTGAGTTTTTGGATCCAAATGTTAAGGTAAAACAGGGGGATAAGGTGTTTACTACAGGAGCTTTGAATATATACCCTTATGGCCTGTTTATAGGAAGGGTTATCTCGATTGATGATGTGAACGGCTATTATAAAGTGGCGCATCTTAAGATAGATAGGAGCTTTTTTAACAATTGGAAGGTGTTTGTTTTATGCAGAAAGAAATTTTAAGCCCAAACCCGCTTGTAGGTTTTCTTCTCGTATTTGTATTTGCTTTATTTGGGGCTCAAATCATTAATTTTATATATATAACACCTTTTATTTTGCCGTTTTTATTGCTTTTGTTTAGTGTAGATTTTGCTTTGAGGTTAGAGAAGCCCGAGGGATTTCATCTCGGAGGGTTTATTTTTGGTTTTATATCTGATGTATTGATATTTAAGCACTTTTTTATTCTTTGTGTTTTATTTCCTGTGGGTATATCCTTAACTGCCCGTCTTATAGAGTATCTTCAGTTTAATAGAAATCATGTGTTTTTAGGTTTATCCCTTGTGTATGCCTTGTTTGTTTATTATATTGGCAGTCCAATTGCCGTTTCTGTATTTTCTGCTTTGATGAGCCTGTTTTTTGTGTTTATTCTGGATTTTATATTTTTAAAGATTATGAAAAAAGGTATAAATGCCGAGGCGAGATAGATTTTTAGGCAAAATAGAGCAAATAAAAAAGAACATCTACTATCTCTTTGCTGTTGTAGTTTTATCTTTTGTTATACTTGTTTTGAGACTTTTTTATCTTCAAATCGTTAAAGGGAATTATTTTTACTCATTAGCTAAGAGAAACTCTATAAGGCTCATAGGTATTGCCCCTCCAAGAGGCGACATAAAAACCTCAGATGGTGTATTCTACGCAAAAAACGTTCCCTCTTTCAGTGTTTATCTCTACAAGTCAAAAAACCTTGACCTTGATAGGTTAAATACGATTTCTCAGTTGCTTAACCTGGATGCTTTTTCTTTAAAGGAAAAGCTTAAGTTGATTCCTTATTATAGAAGCTTGCCCATAAAGCGCAATGTGGAAAAAAGCACGGTATTTAAGTTGTTGTTTAATGAAGATATATCTCCTTTTGTTAATATAGAGGTTACGCCTAAGAGGGTTTATCCTTCAAATCCTTATGCTTACGCAAATATAGTTGGGTATATATCTGAGGTTTCAGTAGATGATTTGAGAAGAAACCCATCTTTTCGCGTTGGTGAGCTTATTGGAAGAAAAGGTGTAGAAAAGAAATATGACTCTGTTTTAAGGGGTAGATGGGGTTATAAAGAAGTTGAGGTATCCTCAAAAGGCGCTATTGTTAAGGTTATATCAACTACCCCTCCTAAAAAGGGAAAAAATATTACTTTAACGATAAATTCAAAGTTGCAGTCGTTTATCTATCAGCAATTAAAAAAGAATAATCTCAAAGGGGCAGTGGTGGTTCAAAGGCCAAATGGTGCTATACTTGCGTTGGTTGATAGCGATAGTTTCAATCCCAATTTTTTTGTCGAAGGACTCTCGAAAAAAGAATGGAATAATCTAAAAAAAAGCGGATTGTTAAATCTATTTGACATATCAGTTCAGGGAGCTTTTCCTCCAGGCTCGCTTATTAAGCCCTTTATGGCTCTGGCTACACTTCAAGAGGATATCATAACGCCAAACACAATTGTATTTTGCCCCTATGCTATAAAGATAGGTAAATACACATACAGAGACTGGAAAGCAGGCGGGTTTGGTAATATAAATCTCTACAGAGCTATAGAGAGCTCCTCAGATGTTTTCTTTTATCAAATGGGTATGAAGCTTGGCATAGATAAGATAGACTATTATCTGTCTAAATTTGGCTTCGGTAGATCACCAGGGCTTTTCTCTTACTGCACAAAGGGAAACCTACCTTCCCGTACATGGAAGTACAAAAAATACTCCCAAGGTTGGTATATAGGAGACACAATATCGACATCAATAGGGCAGGGTTTTTTCTTGGCAAGTCCATTGCAAGTTGCTCTAGCTTTTTCCATTATAGCAAACGATGGTGTCGGGTATAGACCTTTTTTGGTTGAGGGTGTGAAGCCATTTCCTTTGTATGTGTTTAAAAGCAAATACTACGAAGATATAAAGAAAGCTCTGTGGCTTGTTGTTAATGGGTCTTACGGTACGGCTAAAAAGGCTCAGATTGAGGGGCTTAATATTTGCGGTAAAACAGGAACTAGCCAGGTTGTGTCAAGTTCGGTCTACAAAAAGATAAAAAAGAAAGTTAGAGAGGGTAGAATGCCCATAAAGAAGGCACTGAAGTACTACCCCCACGCCTGGTTTGCCTCATTTGCACCAAAGGATAAGCCAAAAGTCGTAGTGGTGGTATTTTTGGAACATGGAGAATCCAGTGCCAACGCTGCAGCATTTGCCAAATTGGTCTATGAAAAGCTCATCGAATTAGGACTTATTTGATTGTTTCACCCATCTTGAATATTGGAAGATACATAGATACAACTAAAAATCCTATTATGCCGCCAAGAACGATTATAAGTATAGGTTCTATCATAGAAGTTAGGTTTTTTACTGCATTATCTACTTCTTCTTCGTAGTATTGGGATATTTTCTGCATCATTTCATCCAAAGTTCCCGTCTCCTCGCCTACGGCCGCCATCTGTATGACCATGTCAGGAAATTCTCCGCTTGAGGCCATAGAGAAGGAGAGGTTTTCTCCTTTTTTAACCATATCTTTAACTTCTGTAAGCGTTTCCTCCATAATAAGGTTGCCAGCTGTTTTGGCACTTATGCTTAGGGCGTCTAATATATCAACGCCGCTTGAGCTTAAGGAGGCAAGAATTGTTGTAAAGTTCGCAATAGAACCCTTTCTTGCAAGTTCTCCAAAGATGGGTAGGTTGAGCAGAACTTTATCCATAAACCTTCTCATAGCATAGCTTTTTTTATACCCTATTCTTAATGCAATCAATAGGGCTATAAATATAATAAGCATAGTTAGAAAGTATTTCTTCATAAATAAACTTACGTTTATAACTATCTGGGTTGGTAATGGTAGGTGCATGCCGCTTGAGGAATACATATCGGCAAATGTTGGTATGACAAAAGTCATAATAAGTGCTATAACACCAACAGCAACAATTGTTACCATAGTTGGATATATTAGTGCTCCTTTTATCTTTCTCTTTAAAGTAATGTGTTTTTCCATCATTTCGGACAATCTTTTTAGAACCCCGTCAAGGTTACCCGTTTGTTCTCCAGCGTTAACCATGTGAATATACATGGGTGAGAATACATCTTTATGATCACTTAAAGCTTGAGATAAGCTCGCCCCACTTTCTACCCTTTGCTTTACTGAGTATAACACCTCACCCATTTTTTTTGTTTCTGCTTGTTCTGCCATTATATTTAAAGATTCATCCAGCGGAAGACCGCTTGAGAGCATGCTGGCGAGCTGCTTTGTTACTATCATCAATTCCTTGTCTTTTATTTTTGATTTTAGAAAAGGAAGTTCTATGTCTTTTGGGGCCGGCTTCACATTGATAACCGATATCCTTTTAGACTTGAGCTTGGCCATGGCCTCGCCCTTTGAAGACGCTATTATCTCTCCCTTTCTAACCCTTCCCTTTATATCCTTACCTTTCCATCTAAAATAAGGCATACTTTACCCCTTTGCGTATCTTATTTTATCAAGCTCCCTTTGAATTGCCTTTTTATCATTGCTTGCCTCGATAGCTGCTTCGTAGCTTATGAATCCTTTTTTATAAAGACTAATTATTGATTGATTCATGGTCATCATCCCTGTTTCTGTTTGGCCCATTTGCATCGATGAGTAAATTTGAGGTATCTTGTTTTCTCTTATGAGGTTTCTAATGGCTGAGTTTGGTATCATTATTTCCATGGCCAATACCCTGCCTTTGCCATCTTTTCTTTTGATGAGGGTTTGGGATGCAACCCCTTGGAGTGCAACAGATAGCTGCGTTCTGACCTGTTCTTGCTGATTGGGTGGGAATACATCTATTATTCTGTTTATTGTTTCTGGAGCTGAATTTGTGTGAAGTGTTGCAAAGACCAAATGTCCTGTTTCGGCAACGGTTAAAGCTGCCTGTATTGTTTCAAGGTCTCTCATCTCACCAATAAGGATTACATCAGGGTCTTGGCGAAGTATATGCTTTAGGGCTGAGGCAAAGCTCTTTACATCACTTCCAACCTCCCTTTGGTCTATAAGGGCTAATTTGTGCGAATATGTGAACTCTATTGGATCCTCTATTGTAATTATATGCACCTTTCTTTCTGCGTTAATTTTATCCAACAACGCAGCAAGTGTAGTTGATTTTCCACTTCCTGTTGGTCCTGTAACCAATACTATTCCTTTTTTTAAGTGGGCAAATTGCTGTACTACAGGTGGTATGCCTAATTTATCAAACTGGGGTATCTCAAATGGTATCATTCTAAAGGCGCCTGCTATTGTACCCCTTTGTATATAAACATTTGCCCTGAAGCGGGATAGTTTTGGGATTCCGAATGAAAAGTCAACATCAAAATCTTCCTCTAATGTTTTTTTCTGTAGTTCTGTCATTACGCTGTAGCAGAGGTTTTGGGCATCGGCTGGGGAGAGCTCGTCGTATTCTTCCATGTCCATAAGTTCACTGTCCACTCTTACCTTTGGTCTTGCGCCGGCTGTTATATGTAAATCCGATGCCTGAATGCTTATCATCTTTTCCAGTAGCTCTACTAAATCTTGAGCCTTTTTACCCATCTTATCTCCCCTCTTTGTTATCTTAGTTAAAAGTTACGTTCATTACCTCTTCAATGGTTGTTACACCCTCTTTAATCTTTTTAAGTCCACTCATCCTTAAGGTTGCCATTCCTTCTTCGATAGCTTGTTTTCTTATTTCCTCAACACTTGCACTCTCTAGTATCATTCTTCTAATTTTTTCTGAAATTGGCATGACCTCATACAAAGCTACTCTACCTTTGTATCCGGTTTCGTTGCAATAATCACATCCTTCGCCTTTATACACCTTTACAGTTTTTGCTTCCTCCTTCGAAAACCCTATTTCCTCCAAAGCTTCAGGGGGTACATCTAATTGCTTTTTGCAATATGGGCATATCTTTCTTACGAGCCTTTGGGCTAAAACCAAGATCAAGGAAGATGCTATGAGGTAACGCTCTATTCCCATATCAACAAGCCTCATTACTGTGGAGGGAGCATCGTTGGTATGGAGGGTAGAGAAGACCAAATGTCCTGTTAAGGCAGCCCTTATTGCTATCTCTGCTGTTTCTGAATCCCTTATTTCACCGACCATTATTATATCTGGATCTTGGCGTAGGAACGATCTTAACGCAGATGCAAATGTTAAGCCTATATCCTCTTTTACATGAACTTGATTTATTCCGTCAAGGTTGTATTCAACCGGGTCTTCAACGGTCATTATATTGACATCATCTTTATTTATCTTGTTTAAAGAAGCATATAGAGTTGTGGATTTTCCACTTCCTGTTGGGCCTGTTACCAATATCATTCCGTATGGTTTTTGTATGGCTTTTAGGTATCTCGTTAAATCATCATCTTCGAATCCTAATTTTTCTAAGTCGACTCGTACATTACTTCTGTCTAATATTCTCATAACAACCTTTTCGCCGTATACCGTAGGAAGCGTGGATACACGGAGATCTATGTCTTTTCCTGAAACTTTTATTCTTATTCTACCGTCTTGTGGTAATCTTTTTTCTGCTATGTTTAGTTTTGACATAATCTTGATGCGTGATGTTAGCTTTGGAGCCATACTTCTTGCGAATGTCATGATTGTTTTTAATTTACCGTCTATTCTATATCTTATTCTTAGTTCATTTTCGTAAGGCTCTATGTGTATATCGCTTGCCCCGCTTACTACAGCTCTTGATAGTATTGTATTGGCAAGTTTTATAATGGGTTCATCTTCTGCAGACCTTTCTAAATCTTTTACATCTTCGGCCTCTTCCTCTTCCTTTATTACGTTTACATCAGATGAAAATTCTGCTATTTCATCTGCAATTTCTTCAAGTTCTGTTGATGTTCCATAATATTTGTCTATAGCCCTTAAAATTGAGCGTTCGTTTGAAAACAATGGAATAACATTCATGCCTGTGACGAATCTTACTTCATCTAAAGCAAATATATTTGTTGGGTCTGATATGGCTACTTTTATCTTGTTTTTTTCTATAGCTACAGGTATTAATGTATACTTTTTTGCTATTTGAGGCGGAACTTTTTTTATTACGTCTTTCGATATATCTATAGAATTTAGGTCTACACTTTCTACACCGTATTGTTTGCTTAAAAAATCATTCAGTATTTTTTCATCTACGAATCCCTTTTCTATAAGTATAGTCCCAAGCTTTTTTTTGCTTTTTTTCTGTTCCTCTAAGGCTTCATCAAGTTGCTGTTGAGTTATAACATTATTCCATAATAAAAGTTGGCCTAATAAAGTTGTCATAGCTCCATATCTCCCAGTAGATTTTGTGCCGCTTCTTTGCTAAAATCGATACCTGTCCATATTTTAAATGCATAGTAAGCTTGTCCAATAAACATATCCATACCATTTATGGTTGTCAACCCTTTTTGTTTTGCCGCCTTTAGGAGGGGTGTGTCAAAATAGATGACATCTACGACAATAGACTCATTTATCCAATTGGTATTTATTGGTGTTTCGTTACCCTTTAAACCAACCGATGTGCAGTTTATAATTACATCGGCTTTGTTTATGATCTCCTTATCATTTAAATTGCCAACTTCTATCTCTATTTTGTCGTTGAACTTTTTTTGAATATTTTTTGCTTTTGTTATATCCCGGTTTAAGAGAAATATTCTTTTTATGCCCAATTTATAGAGTGCATAAATGACAGATACCGACACTCCGCCGGCCCCAAGCACAACTACAACATCTTCTTCACTATAAAACTTTGTGTATTCCATAAACATATCTTTAAAACCCAAAAAATCTGTATTGTAGCCGTATAATTTGCCGTTTATGTTTTTTATAGTGTTTATTGATTGAAGGAAGCTTGAATCCTCGTCTGTTTCATCTATAAGTTCAAATGCTTTGTTTTTAAAGGGAACAGTAATGTTTGCGCCTTTTATGCCCAGAGCTTTTATTCCTTCTATAGCTTCTTTTATATGTTGAACCTCGAAAGCTACATAAACAGCATTTATACCGTAATATTCAAACATAAATGTATGAAGTATGGGGGAGAGGCTGTGTCTTACTGGATTTCCTATAACGCAGTAGACATCTGTATCAGCTTGAATGTACATTTATTATTCTTCCTCCGTTTTTGTCCTTAAACTCTATTACAATATCGGGTTTTATTTTTAATTTATCTGGCCATTCGATGAAAAATATGCCTTCGTTCGAGAAATAATCGTAAATTCCTGAGTTTATGAGCTCTTCATCGCTTGTTATTCTATATAAATCCATATGAAAAATACCCTCTTTATACTCGTTTACCAGTGTAAAGCTTGGACTGCCCTCAAATTCATCGTCTTTTAAACCCAAAGCCTCCAAAGCAAATCTCACAAAGGTTGTTTTTCCGCTCCCTAAGTCCCCCTTTAAAAAAACTACACACCTTTTTTTATTTGATATAAGATTTTTTACTATTTCCTTTGCTATCTTTTTAGTTTCATTTTCACTTTTGCTTACATAACTTTTGTTGTTAATCATATTTTAAGTTATACTATTAATAGCTTTACAATTCAAGCTTTAAAGATATAATTGTATCCGATGAAAATTCTTGTTATTCAGATAAGGCAATTGGGAGATGTGCTTTTATCTTCTCCTTTGGCTGAAGCTATAAAAGTCTTTGACTCATCTTACGAGGTTCATTTTTTAACATCCAAAGTAGCTTATCCCATATTAAGTGAAAACCCATTTATAGATGATATAGTTGTTCTGGAAGATGGCTTAATTGGGGAGTTTAAAGTTGCAAAGGTTATAAGAGCTAACCACTACGATGCTGTTTTAGATATTCAAAGAACGGGTCGCTCAAAGAGGCTAACCTTTTTGTCTTCTGCAAAAATAAGGGCAGCCTTTGACAGAAAAGGCAATAATTTTTATTACAATACGTTGATAAAGAAAAAAACCAGAGGTTATACACCTTTTGAAAGACTGGATTTACTTAAAGCTGTTGGTATAGAAAATCCAAAAAGGGCCATGCCCAAGCTGTTTTTCTCCGATACTGTAGAAAGAAGTGTGCTTGAGTATCTAAAGGGTAAGGATATAGATAATTATTTCGTAGTTGCGCCAGCAGCGAGAAAAAAAACCAAGATGTGGGATGCAGAAAAATTTGGTATGCTTGCCAGCAAGTTATCAAAGCATTTTGGTCTAAAAGCTATTGTGGTTTATGGTTCAGAGGCAGAAAGGGAAATTGGAATAAAGTGTTCATCGTTTATCAAAGATGCCCATTTAATAGAAAAACCGTTTGACATAAAAAGCTTTGCAGCACTTATAAAAAATGCAAGTTTTATGATAGGAAATGATTCGTTTGCTTCTCATGTGGGTGTGAGTCAAAATACAAAGACAGTGGTTGTATGCGGTCCAACAAGTGGGTGGTTTTTGGAGAACAATAACACATTACTTGTTTATAAAGGTTTAAAATGCCAGCCGTGCAATAACCCATCAGGCTGTAGGTTTAACTTTGCTTGTTATAAAGAATTAGATGTTGATTTTGTTTTAGAAAAAAGCCTTGCTTTTTTATCTGAGTAGACTTTTTATAAGAAGTTCACTGGATTTTGATAGCTTTTTGGCTTCCTTTTTGAAAAGAACGCATATCTCTGATTCATCTAATACTATGCGGTATATTAAGCCATTTTCTGTTCTTAGACTGCGGCTACCTTCTAGAATGATTTTATTTAGTGCTTCTAAAGGTATTTTGCCTACTAATTCTTTGATTGAGCCATTTTCTATGACTGCTATACCTTCAATTTTTTCTGAATCTTTTATAAATTCATAGATTGTATTGAGTTTGGATTTTTTTTCTTTACCGTCTGAAACAACCTTACCTTTTAATTCAAATAAGAGTTTTTCGTAATTCTTTTGGGTTGCCTCTATTATTTTTTTGTACACTTTTATTTGGTGTTCTAAGCCTTTATTCTCGTTTTTTAGTTGAACCAATTGCCCAAAAATATCATTTCCCGTTTGTGCGTATTTTATAGATTTTTCCTTTTTAGATGATAATTTTTTTATTATCCAGAAGGTATCTGATGTTATTAATTTTTCAGCAGCATTGATTATGTTCTGCGGAAGTTTTCCTTCAAACTGCCTTATTTCTGCTATGAGTTTTTTATATCCTGTTTTATTTTTGTATGTCCTTGCGGATTGTACAGCATCAAGTATGTCCGCCATTGCAATTATAGCGGTTGTATCGCTTAATTTGGTTGTTCCATCAGGATAGCCACTTCCATCTATCTTTTCATGATGATGCAAAACAGCATCTAATATTTCCTCTTTGAAACCCAATGCTCTAAGTATTTCATGCCCTTTAATTACATGCATTTTTATGGCTTCAAATTCCTCTTTTGATAATTTGTCGTTCTTTTTTAACACATCAAACGGGAGAAATAGTTTGCCTATGTCATGCAACATGGCAGATAGTGCTATATCTTTTATCTTATCTTCAGGCGTGTTTAATATTTTTGCCAATTGCACTGCGTATTTTCTGACCCTGAATGAATGCATATAGGTTTCCTTGTCAAACCTATAAAGTATCTCAATAAGAAGTCTTAATAAAGAAAATGCATTTGATTTACTTGTGAGTTTTGCAAGTTCTATTTTTTCATCCAGTATAGCAATGACCGTATGTATTAGCTTTACTCTGTAAGGCTTTGTTTTGCTGTTTATGGCTACAACTATGTATTCATCACTGCATTGTAGTTTTCTAAGGATAAAATTGGATAAACCTTCGTTTTTAAATATCTTTTTTGCTACTACCGGACTATTGAAAATTTCACCGTGCTTTAATAGATTTTTTATATTTATTGAGTATAGTCCATTTTGAGGAAAACCTAACTTAACTTTGCCGCTTTTATCTACTATATGTATAGAATCAACGTTCAATTTAACAAGTGGTTTTATTAAAGAGAGTCTTATCTGGCTTTGTGTTGTTTCTTTTAAATCTATATCTTTCAAGAGTATCCCACTTATTTGCATTATATCTTGCGTTATGTCTTGTAAATCTTTGCTTAGATCTTTTACTAATTCATTTATCTTCATGATAGGATATAAACCATATCGTTTATTTTTTCTTCTATTGTTTCCCTATGTTTTTCGAACATTGTTAATAGGTTAACCTTAAATTTATTTAAAAATAAGTTGTATGTGTGGTAGTTTAGATTATCTATGGAGTAGTTGCCATAGAAATAGCCCAATGCCTTTGCTATGACGCTCGATGCGTGTATTAGATGCAGGGCTGAATCCATCTTTGACTTAACAGCAGGGTAGAGGTAGTATTTTATGGTCTTCCTAATGCGTTTTGGCAAGTTCCAGAGTATAGCCAATTCATAGCCTACATTTACACTTGCTGCTGGTAAAAATTTCAATTCTGCAACCTCGTAGGGTATTTTTTCCTCTTCTATGTAATCTATGAACCTTTTGTACTCATCTGGATGATATTGTGCATAAAACATATCACCTATGGAATGGATTACGCTTGCAAGTGTTGCACCTGTGTTTATGTCTGCTTGTTCTTCTATAAATTTTGATATTGATAGGCAGGCTATTGAATATTTGTATAGCTTTTTTGTATAAGATGAATTGAAGAAATTTAAATATGATATGCTTAGGGATATTCCTAATATTTCTTCTGTTCCAAGCATAATAGCCGCTTTTTCTATACTTTTGATTTCTCTTTTTAGCCCAAAGAATGCCGAGTTTGCAAATTTTAATATTTTTGTTGTAATTGCGGCGTCTTTCTGTATTTCGTTTATGATCTTTTTGAACGGTGCTTCTTCGTTTATCAGCATAATAATATTGGATTGGACCTCAGGTAAGCTAAAAAGTTGAATATTGGATGTCAGGGTGCTTAAAAATTCGTTTTTTCTGTTTTTATCGTAAAATTTACCTATATCTTTTAGATTTTCTATGAACTTTTCTTTTGCTTTTTCTATGCTAACTGCAGAGGCTTTTCCTTTGAGTTGTGCTATCCTTCTTGCACTTTTTAGATTTATAAATGGACTTACTATTTTCCTGAACTCAGGATCGTAGTAAAGATGGGCGACCGTTTCCTCATTTAGCGTTTCAATAGCTGAGTTTACTATAAATGGCAACATTAATAACTCTTCTAAACTTGTATATTGGGTTTGAGTCTGGGGCTTTAGGTATTTTGCTATGTCTTCTTTGGCTTTTATGTTTTCTGTAATACTATTCAGACTGTCTTTTGAAGGGTTGAATTCAACTATTCCCAAAAAAGATAGCTTTACTTTCATTTCATCAGTTTTGTTTTCTTTGATAAATGACTCTATCTTTTTTAAAAGTATTTCTATTCCCCTTGTTTCATTCTGGTTATAAGGTATCACAATAAAACCAAAGTTTTCTATAATCAAGAAACCGTCAGCTCGTTTAAGGTTATTGTATACGCTTTTTAGAATAGGTGCCATCGAGAGTATATTTTCATCTGAGAAGTTTTCAAAACGGAATACCAATATTCTTATCCTATTTTTGTATTGTCTGAGTATTTTTTCTGCCGATTCCTGGCTGTTTATGGGTACATCCAACTTTGGTTTTTCCTTTTGTTTGCTCAGAACTCCTAACACCATAGACGGACTTTTAGCTATATAGTCAACACCTGATTTTTCCCAAAATGCGAAATTCTGAGAAGATATGGCTATAAAATAAGCCTTGTTTAGGTGGCGTTTGAGTTTTTCTATGGTTTTGGTTATGCCCGTTAAAGGTTTTTTGAATAAGAATATAACGGCCGCTGCATCTTTGTTTATTTTATCTACGAGTAGATTGCTTAGTTTGAAGCTGTTTGTTTTGAAGCCGCTCTCTTGAAGTTTTTTAATTATTGCAAACCCTCTGAGGGGATCATCAAATATAATTATAATCTCTTTTTCTTTACTCATACTCTATTTTTCTATTTTAACTATTATACTCTAGACTTATTCATAATTTCCTTGCTGTTTAATATTACTTTCATTTTTTAATATTAACTGACTCATTCTAAAATGTAAAGTTTAAATTTTAGGAAAAATTTATAAATAATTTGTGCTCTATATGAATTGTTTGCTTAACTCATCTTTTATGTAATTTTTTATTTCATCTCTAACCTTTCTAAAAGCTTTGAGTATTTCTTTTCTATCACCTTTTACCTTAGCTGGGTCTTTAAAGCTTTTATGAATTAACTTTGTTTTTTTAAGATAAGCTGGGCATTTTTCGTTTGCATCGTCGCATAGAGTTATAACTACATCGAAATTTATATCATCGAGTTCTGAAAGTGTTTTTGAGTAGAGGTCTTTTGTGTTCAATCCCTCTTCTTCTAAGACTTCTATGGTGTATGGATTTACACCGTGTTTTTCTGTCCCTGCTGAGTAAATTTCAAATATATCACTTAGATATAGCTTGCCATATGCCTCAGCCATCTGGCTTCTGCATGAATTGCCTGTACACAAAAATAGGAGTTTCTTTTTCATCTCCACACCCCCTGAATTTTTAAAATTATACCGATTGAATTATTACTGTGTAGTTTTTTAAAAAAATCATATACTATAGCTTGACAAAAATCATTTTTTGATTATTTTGTTAGCAGACAGTTGAGGTGAGTGCTAATGAGTAGATTGGACGAAAGAAAGGTGCTGGTTTTGAGCATAATAGTAGATAACTACATAAAGCATAAACAAGCAGCCGGCTCAAGGGTTTTAACAAAGAGATACAATCTAAATTTCTCGCCTGCTACAATGAGGAATGTAATGTTAGATTTAGAGGAGATGGGCTATCTTACTCATACACACACATCTGGTGGTAAAATACCCACTCCTAAAGGTATAAAATTTTATATAGACATGATAATGCAGAACTTTAGCCCTAAGCTTAAAAGTGAATTTGAAAGGATACCATTGAACGATACCTTTGGAAGTTTAGATGATAAGATGAATAAGATTTTAGATACAATGTCTTCTTTGAGTGAAGTTGTGAGTGTTCTTACAATGCCTGATTTCTCAAAAACAAAAATTAAAAACATCCAGTTTATTAGGATAGGTGATGGCAAGATTCTATGCGTTTTGGTTTCTGATAGCAATATTATGGAGACAAAGGTTGTGTCTGTTGAAAAAACACCAACCGATACAGAATTGAAGGAGTTCTCTGAATTTATCAGTGAGAAGTATAAAGGGTATTCGTTAGAAGAGATTGCAGATGAGCTAAGGGGTTATTTAGAAGGAGAAAGACGGCAATGTGAAACACTTATATATAATCTTAAGAAAGAAGCCCAAAAACCCAAGGTTATGGTTGATGGTATTGAAAATATCTTTAAGTATCCGGAATTTCAGAGAGACTTAGAAAAACTCAAGAAGCTTGTAAAAACACTTGAAGATAGAAAAACCTTGCTTGAGCTTATAAGAAGTGCGATAAAGAGTGAACGTTTTATCTTAATAGGAGATGAGTTACCTTTACCTGGATTGGATGAGTTAGGATTTGTGTCTTCAGCTTATAAATATTTAGATAAAAATATTGGTGTAGTAGGTGTTGTTGGTCCTATTAATATGGATTATACAGAAATGATGAACATTATAGAATCAGCCAAAAAGAAAATAAATGACATTTTAAATATCGGAGGATAAGAATGGAAAAGCCAAAGGATAGGCAGAATGAGGAACTCAAGGATACAAAAAATAGTCAACCTAAAGAGCAAAAAGAAACCGAGCAGAAGGACTATCAGGAGGAGTACAATAAGTTAAAAGAGGAATATTTAAGACTTTATGCCGAATTTGATAATTACAGAAAAAGGATCCTGAAAGAGATAGAGGATGCAAAAGAATCTGCAAAACGTTCTGTTATAAATGACTTCTTAACGATACTTGACAACCTTGAAAAGGCCATTGAGATGGCTTATCAGCACAAGGATGCCATTATTGAGGGAATTGAGCTTTCTATTAAATCATTTAAAGATATGCTCAAAAAGCATGGGGTTGAGGAGATCAGTCCTGAGAAAGAAAACTTTGACCCAAATCTTCACGATGCCTTAATGACACAACCATCAGATGAGCTGCCTAAGGATACGGTTATTCAAACGGTTCAAAAGGGTTATATTTACAAAGATAAACTTATAAGACCTGCAAAGGTTATAGTCAGCGCAGGTTCAGCTAACAATGAAAATCAAAATAACAATGATAAGGAGGAATAAACGATGGGAAAGGTTTTAGGAATCGATTTAGGAACAACGAACTCTTGTATGGCTATCATAGAGGGAGGTAAGCCAAGGGTAATACCCAATGCTGAAGGTACAAATACAACGCCAAGCGTTGTGGCATTTACCGATAAAGGTGAAATTTTAGTTGGGCATGCCGCAAAAAGACAAGCTATAACAAACCCAACAAGGACAATATTTTCAGTAAAGAGGCTTATAGGTAGAAGATTTGGCTCAAAGGAAGCTCAGGAGGCTATAAGCAGGCTGCCTTACAAGGTTGTTGAAGGGCCAAACGGTGATTGTCGTATACAGATAGATGGCAAGGAATATACACCACAGGAGATTTCTGCAAAAATATTACAGAAGCTAAAAAGTGATGCCGAGGCTTTCTTAGGTGAAAAAATCACGGATGTTGTAATTACCGTTCCGGCATACTTTGATGATTCTCAGAGAAAGGCAACCAAGGATGCTGGAAAAATTGCAGGTTTGAATGTTTTGAGAATCATTAATGAGCCTACAGCTTCTTCATTGGCATTCGGTCTTGATAGAGAAAAAGAAGGTAAAATAGCTGTTTATGATTTGGGTGGTGGAACATTCGATATATCCATACTTGAGATAGGCGATGGTGTATTCGAGGTTAAATCCACAAACGGTGACACATACCTTGGCGGTGATGATTTTGATAAGGCTTTAATAGATTATGTAGCCGATGAATTCCAAAAGGAAAATGGCATAGATTTAAGAAAAGACGCAATGGCTTTGCAGAGACTTAAAGAGGCGTGTGAAAAGGCAAAGATCGAGCTATCCAGTGCTTTGGAGACAGAGATCAACTTGCCATTTATAACAGCCGATTCAAGTGGTCCAAAACACCTTGTTATGAAGATAACAAGGTCTAAATTCGAGCAACTTGTTATGCCTTTAATAGAAAGGACACTTGAGCCATGTAGACTAGCTTTAAAGGATGCTGGTCTGCAACCAAGCGACATCGACCATGTTATCTTGGTCGGTGGTATGACAAGAATGCCCAAGATTAGGGAGGTTGTTAAAGAGTTCTTTGGCAAAGAGCCAAGAAAAGATATAAACCCGGATGAGGCAGTAGCCTTAGGTGCTGCTATCCAGGGTGGCGTTTTGAAAGGCGATGTTAAGGATGTATTGTTGCTTGATGTAACGCCTCTGTCTTTAGGTATAGAGACATTGGGCGGCGTGATGACAAAGATAATACCAAGGAATACCACTATTCCAACAAGGAAGAGTCAGATATTCACAACAGCTGAGGATAACCAAACAGCCGTTACGATACATGTATTACAGGGTGAAAGGGAGCTTGCAAAGGATAACAAGACGCTCGGTAAGTTTGAGCTTGTGGGTATTCCACCAGCCCCAAGGGGCATACCTCAGATAGAGGTTACATTCGATATAGATGCAAACGGAATACTCAATGTTACAGCTAAAGATAAAGCTACCGGCAAAGAGCAGGCAATTAGGATTACAGCATCAAGTGGCCTAACAGAGGAAGAGATAGAGAAAATGGTAAAAGAGGCAGAAGCCCACGCAGAAGAGGATAGAAGAAGAAGGGAGCTTATTGAAACCAAGAATAAGGCAGACTCCTTGATATACTCCACTGAAAAGAGCTTGAAGGACTTTGGCGATAAGGTTAGCGATGAGGAAAAGAAACAGATTCAGGAAGCTATAGACAATCTCAAGAAGGCAATGGAGAGCGACTCAAAAGAGGAGATAGAAAAGGCCATGGAGGAGTTGGCCAGGAAATCCCATAAGCTGGCTGAGGAGGCCTACAAGAAAGCGCAGGCAGAATCCAAGGAAGGCCAGACTGAAGATCAAACCCAAGCAAACTCCTCTAACAAGGATGAAGAAGAGGTTGTAGAGGCTGAGGTTGAAGAGGACAACACCTCTAAATAATAAAAAAGAATGCAGAATTTGACAAAAAGGGGGTTGAAGAAATTCAATCCCCTTTTTATTATTTATGGGCCTGTGGGCTTAACTTTTTTGTGAGGGGTTGTCCATGAAGGATTACTATGAAATTTTAGGTCTCTCAAGAGATGCATCTCAGGAGGAGATAAAGAAACGTTTTAGGGAACTTGCCATAAAATATCACCCGGATAGGAATCCAGATAGCGAAGAGGCTGAAGAAAAATTCAAAGAGATTAACGAGGCTTATTCTGTACTATCCGACCCCAAAAAAAGAGCACAATACGATCAGTTTGGAAGGGTGGATGAATCCGATTCAGGTTTTGAGGGTGGCTTTAACTTTTCAAGCGCCTTTGATGATTTGTTTGCAGACCTATCCAGCATGTTTGGCGATTTGTTTGGTGACTATCGCCAAGAAAGAAGAAGGCCTCAAAAGGGTGATGATATAGGGGTTAATTTAGAGATTGATTTTAAAGAGGCCGTATTTGGCGCAAAGAAAGAAATCACTATAAAAAGGAGACAGATTTGTCCTGAATGTAAGGGTACAGGTGCAGCTAAAGATGGAATGAAGAGTTGCCCATATTGTAGAGGAATGGGAGAGATATCCTATTCGCAGGGCTTTTTTTCTTTTACAAAAACATGCCCTAAGTGTGGCGGAACGGGTAAGATTATAACTAAGAAATGTCCACATTGCGGTGGTGTTGGTTATGTCTATGAAGAAGAGCGTTTAGAGGTTAATATTAAGCAGGGAATAGATGACGGCAATATTATCCGTATTCAAGGCAAAGGTAATCCAGGGAAATACGGCGGTCCAGACGGTGATTTATACATCTATATTCACGTAAAAGAACATGAGTTTTTCAAGCGCAAGGGTAGGGATATATACGTTGAAATTCCTATTTCACTAACCCAGGCTACTTTAGGTGCTACATTAAAAATACCCACTATATGGGGAGAAAGTGAACTTATAATACCACCTGGAACCCAGAATGGACATATTTTTACACTTAAACATAAAGGGGTTGAGTTAAACGGCATAAAGGGTAATCAAGTGGTTAAAGTTAGGGTTGTGATACCTACAAATCTGACAAAACGCCAAAGAGAGTTACTTGAGGAATTTGCAAAAGAATCTGGAGAGGATTTAACATATAAAGACTCCATACTAGACAAATTTAGGAACCTGTTTAAATGAGTTGGGACGTAGTTACCCTTCCACTTGTGGGTGCTTTTATAGGTTATTCTACCAATTATGTTGCGATAAAGATGCTGTTCCACCCTAAGAAACCGTATTATCTTGGCCGTTTTAGAGTTCCATTTACTCCAGGTCTTATACCGAAACAGAAGGATAAGCTTGTTGAAAAGATATCAGATGTGGTTGCACAAAAGGTTATAAATAAAAAGGAGCTCACGCGTTTCATATACTCAAAGAATAACAGGGGTTTTCTGTATCAATACACCCAACAGATATTCGATGAGGTTTTGAGTAAAAAACTTTCATCAGTAGGGTTACCGTATAATAAAGTAGAAAATTATATATTTCAGTTACTTGATGAAAAAGCAGATAAGATTGTTAGGCAAAAAATAGATGAAATTGATTTGAATATAGATTATCTTGCCTATAATGCTTTGGGGTTGGTTGATAAAAGTAAAACTATAGCCGAATATCTTAAGGATGATACCATAAAAAGGATAAATCAAACATTAGAACTTGTGACTTCTCAATTTTTGGCAAACCTCTCTGATGAGCTAGATGATAGAAAAACTAAAGAGTTGATAAGAAAAAAATTATCAGAAGCACTTGAGGAGTATGCAGAGGATTCGAATATATTGACGGCAAGTTTTGTTTCTATGATTGCTCCTTTAATTGAAGAAAACGATAGGGTTGTAGACACTATTGTTGATAAGCTAAAAGCGTTTATGAGTGATAAGCAGATAAAAAACAAGATTTGCAATGGTATAAAACAGGCCGTGAAGAATGAGTTGTTATCCTTAAAATTAGATGAATTACTTCTGAGGTTCACTTCAAAAGACTTTGACCAACTAAGGGTAGACCTATCAAAAAAAGCCAAAGGGTTGATGGAATCTCTAAATGTTAAGGAGAAGATTTCAGAGGCTGTTATCGCATCGATAGACAAAAGGGCTATATCAAAAAAAGCGGTGGCTTTGATAAGGTTGAATCTAAACAGATACACCTTCTATGATGTTATAGAGTTCATACTTCCTCAATTGAGAAAAAAACTCAATAGATTTATTGTGAATAACCTTTTAATTTTAATAAAGCGCCAGAGCGATAGAATATTTGATTTTGACATAAAGAAAAATGCTAAAGAGAAGCTTCAAAAATTGGATATAGGCCAAATAGAGGAAATAATTCTAAGTATAAGTAAGGAGCAATTTGGTTATATAAATATGTTTGGTGGTATATTGGGGTTTCTAATAGGATTGATAGAGGTGCTTATAAGATGAGTGAGGCTTTTGATAGGCTTGTAAATACGATAAAAAGACTTAGGGCTCCTGATGGTTGCCCTTGGGATAGAAAACAGACACTTTACTCTTTAAAGCAAAATGTGATAGAGGAGGTTTTTGAATTTATAGATGCATTGGATAGGAAGGATATAGAAAACATTAAAGAAGAATTGGGTGATATGCTTTTGCATGTAATTTTTCACTCTATTATTGCTCAAGAGGATGGGTTATTTAATCTTGATGATGTAATAAATGGGGTAAATGAAAAGCTCATTAGACGTCATCCCCATGTGTTTGGCGATTTGAAGGTTGAAGATGTTGATGAGGTTCTAAAAAACTGGGAGCAGATAAAACTATCAGAGAAGAATAAGAAGCCCACTCATCTGCTTGATGGTCTTCCGAGAGGCCTTCCGCCCATTGAAAGGGCTTATAAAATTCAAAAGAAGGTAAGCAAGGTTGGTTTTGATTTTGAAAGCCCTGATGATGCGTTTGATAAGGTTGAAGAGGAATTTTTGGAGCTAAAAAGGGCTTTTGAAATTGGTAAAAAGGAAGAGTTAGAAAATGAAGTTGGCGATTTGATATTTGCTGTTTTGAATTTTGCGAGGATGTGCGGTATAAATGCATCAGAAGCCCTAAGAAAGACCTCTTTGAGGTTTGAGGATAGATTTAACTGCATAGAGGATAAATTAAAATCATTGGGTTTGAGTTTTGAGGATGTTAATTTGGAGCAGATGGATAATTTATGGGATGAGTGCAAGGGTCAGCTGAAAGGTTGATTAGTAGAGCCTTACAATCTGCTCGGCTACACAGGCTGGTTTTTCTTCATCTTTTATTTCAACGGTTATTTTATAGATTATTTCAACCCCGTTATCTATCCTTTTCACACTTATTGGCATCATTTTTGCCCTGATAGATGAGTTCACTTTAACAGGTGAGGGAAATCTTACTCTATTTAGCCCATAATTTATTCTCAAGCTCATTTCTGGATAGTTTTTTTGAAAGTATTCTTTTGAATTACTCTTAGTTAGGTATGGAATCATAGATAGGGTTAAAAACCCATGGGCTATAGTGGTTTTATATGGGGATAAAATTTTAGCTTTTTCTGGGTCTGTGTGTATCCATTGTTTATCACCTGTAACTTTGGCAAAATTATCTATTCTATCTTGTGTTATCTTCACCCATTCGCCTGTATAGATTGTTTTGTTTAGCTTGTCTCTGTATATCTGGATAAGCCTATCGTATTTGTCCATTCTTTCTTTCCATTAATAGACTTTTGAAATCACTTTCTGGCATGGGTCTGTAAAATAGATATCCCTGAAAACAGCTACACCCCATCTCCTTAAGTATATCAAACTGTTCTTTTGTTTCCACTCCTTCTGCAATTGTCTGTATATTTAGCTCTTTTGCTAAGAATATTATTGATCTTACTATGTTTCTTGTTTTTTCGTCACTTAATGCTCGAATAAAGGACATATCTATTTTTAAAAAGTCCACAGGCAATTTTGCAAGATACGACAAAGAAGAATAGCCTGTACCAAAATCATCCACAGAAAATGAAATACCCTTTTCTCTAAACCTGAGTATAAGTTTATTTAGGTGTTCAAACTTTTCCAAAAATGCTCTTTCAACAATTTCAAACTTTAGGTATCTTGTATCTATCTTGTTTTGCTTTATCTTTAATATAACCCTCTCAAAAAGGTCTTTGCTGTTTAAGGACTTAATCGAAAGGTTGATTGCAATAGGATAGGGAGGTATACCTTCTTTCTTTGTTTGGCTTATAAAACTCACTACACTCTCTATAAACTTATCTTCTACTTTTATTATAAGTTCTGATTGTTCGAGTTGTGATATAAACTCAGATGGCGGAATGATTTTATCATTTTTTATCCATCTTATTAATGCCTCTGCACCCATTATTAAGCCGTTTCTGTCAACACATGGCTGGTAATAGGGTTTAAACTCATTGTTATGTAAAGCAGACTCAAGTTCAGCCTTAAGTTTTATTAGTTTTGTTGCCTTTGTTTCAAAGTTCTTTCTAAAAAAGCCTATTCTATCTTCTCCTCTCGATCTTGCATCCGCTAATGCAATTTGAGCCTTATTTAGAAGCTCTTTTGTTGATGTTCCATCCTTTGGGTATAAACTTAAGCCTATGTTGAATGAAAGAATAATATTTGAATTATTTATTCTGTATGGTTTTGCTAGTTCTTTGAGTATTCTCTCTAAAGCGATTAATGAGTCTTCTTCTTTTTTTAAATCTTTTAAAATTATACCAAACCTATCGGATTCAAGTTTTGCCACTATATCGTAATTGAATGTAGCGCTTTTTAACCTCTGGGCAACTTGAGTGAGTATTTGATTACCTGTCTCAAAACCAAATGCTTCATTTATATTTTTGAATGATAGAGGGTTTATTACGGCTATTGCACCGATTAGTTCCTCTTTTTTCGCCCTTATAAGGAATTTTTCTATAGATTCTACAAACGCTTTTGAATTTAAAAGTCCCGTTAATGAATCGTAATGTAGTAGTTTATTTAGCTCATTTAATAAGTCGTTCTCTGGGGTTATTTGTTTGCCTACTCCTATAAAATATTCCACGGAGTCGTTTTCTTTATGTGGGGTTATTGTGGCTAAGAAACTCTCTAGTTTGCCATCTTTTTTTCTATATGTTATGGCTTTTGATATAGACTCACCCGTTTTTAATTTGGTTATAAGGTTTTTTATGGAATCTTTATCCTCATCTTTTACTAGAAAGTCAATAAGGGATTTGTTTATTACATCTTTGTTTGAATATCCAGAGACCTTTTTTAAAGAATCATTGATATACACGAATTTTAAGTTTTTATCCACTATGAAAACAAACTCGAATCCTATATTTATAGCTGTTAGGACTATGTTGAGAAACCTTTCTTTATCTATTTTACCTAAGGTGACCTCTATCTGTTTTGCTACAGTGTTGACTAATTCAAATAACTTTTTGTCAAATATATTTTTTTGGGTCGATACAAGAACTAAAGCTGCCTCTGTTTTTCCTTTTTCTTTTATAGGGATGGAGCAGCAAGAACCTATGCCATATATAGTTGCTATTTCGCTTATAGGTTTCAATTTTTCATCCATTGCATTGTTTTGTATATAAACCCTGCCATTTTTTAGTGTTTTTAGGGCTGGTATGGCTAATAGAGGGTTGTTGTTTATTATAACTTGAAGTTTCTTTGTCATATCTTTATATTTCCTATTTTTTGCGGTGGTGTTGGTTATGATTATTTTGTTGTTATGAACCTTTATCATAAATGAGATGTTTATTTGGGCGAATTTTACAAAAAGTTTTGTTAGTTTTTTGAGGTATTCTCGTTTCGATTTTATCTGAGTTGATATATTTGTTAGATGAAACAATATATTATACAAGCTTGATTGAAACTTTAGCCTTTCTGAGTAGATAACTTCTTTTGTTATGTTTCTGGATAAATCTACAAATCTATAAACTTCCCCATTGTGAAGTATGGGTGTTATGAGTGAGTCTAAATAAAAAATCGAGCCATTTTTGGTTTTGTTTGTGAATTTTGCAGAGAATGTTTTTCCTGATAATATTGTATTCCAAAGGTTTTCATAAAATTTTTTATCATGGTAGCCTGATTTAAATATATTTGGCTTTTTGCCTAAAAGTTCGTTTCTTGAGTATCCTGAAATATCGCTTACAGCTTTGTTCGCTTTTAATATAACACCATCTCTGTTGGTTATTATTGCCCATTCATGCGTTTTTTCTAACGCTTCATTGAATAATGCCATATCCTTTTGATTCTGGATCTTTTCTAAAGCAAATGACAGGTTAAGCTGCAATCTTTCTAAAAGTTCCATATGGTTTTCATCAAATGCATAAGGTGTTGTATCAAGAAGAATTATAATATACTCAACCCTTTCATTTTTGATTATCGGGATTGAGCATGCTGAGTGTATATTGAAATTAATGTAAAACTCATTCCAGTAGGCCATATTTGGATTTGTTTTAACCTCAGGAATAAGAATGACCTTTTTGGATTGATACGCTTTTGAAGCTGAACCTCTACCATACGGTTTTTCAGGATCAACACCTATAAGGTGTTTTTTTGTGAGTTTCTCTGCTTCCTTTAATTTTGCCCTTATAAATAATTTATCTATGAGCTTTGTCTCTTCATCTACCTTTCCAACAATGCATTCGGTATATCCTATTTTATCTACTATAAGATTGGCTAGTTTTCTGAAAAGTTCAAGCTCATCATTCTCTGTGAGTATGAGTTCATTTATCTGGCTTAGGGCAAAAATAGCTTTTCGTATGCTTTTTCTTGTGTTTTGTCTATAACCATAACGAGGCCAAAAGGTTTGCCAAGATGAGTTATGGTATGGGCAAAGACTATAGCTGGTTTTAAAAATCCTTCTTTTGTTTTGAAGTGGATTTCTGAATATTTTGATGAGAATCTTTTTCCCTTTAAGCGTTCGGCTATGTTGTATAAAGCAAGTTTTTTTTCTGGTCCTTCTATTAAATCGGCTGCAACTTTACCAATTAGTTCTTCTTCTGTATAACCTGTGAGTTTTTTGAAGGTTTCATTAACAAATATAATTTTTCCTTTTTCTTCGTATACATAAATTCCTATTATAGTTGAATCTTTTATAGCGTTTACTATTTCACTATTTTGCATTTTATCACTTAATCTTTCTGGGAACCCTTTCTAAAATACCCTATATACTCATATGTATTGTATTTTTAAACATTTAATTTGTCAAAACTATTATTTGTCTATAAAATTTATTTATTTAAATGCACGAGTGTGAAAAGCTGTTTTTTTAGAAGTTTTTATGTGCTATGTGTTAAAAAACCCTTAAATTTTCATAAATTCCATTAAAAAGCCTTTCTCTTGATTCAACGCTTGCCCAAGCAATATGCGGTGTTAAAATAATTCTATCTTTAAATTTTAGTAGAGGATTTTCTGGGGTGATTGGTTCTTTCTCAAAAACATCCAATCCAACATAGATGTTTTTTGTCTTGAGAATTCTTGCAAGGTCTTTTTCGTTAATTATACCACCTCTTCCAACATTTATTAAGACTGAATTGTCTCTTAAAAGTGATAATCGCTCGAAATTTAAAAGATTTTTCGTATTTTTATTAAGAGGAGCATGGATAGAAATAATGTCTGATGAGCTCAATAATTCATTTAAATCTACTCTTCTAAATTCGTTTGAAAAGTTTTTGCCAGAAGTTGAATAATAGATTACACTTGCACCAAAACATTTTGCTATATTAGCTACTTTTTTGCCAATATTTCCTAATCATATAATTCCCCACGTTTTACCTGTGATTTCCCACCAGTTTTGAATGTGGGTAAATATATTACTTTTTGGATAGTCTTTTTGAACATAATTATCAAAATATTTAATTTTACAGATTAAAGAAAGTGCAATAGCGAAAGTTACCTGAACAACTGAGTCTGTCGAGTAGCCAACAACATTTTTTACGATTATTCCTTTACTTTTTGCATAGTCGATGTCAACATTATCCGTGCCTGTTGCAGCTACCTGAATCAATTTTAACTTATTAGCATTATCTATAACATTTTTATCAATTTTAACTTTATTTGTAATGATAACTTCAGCATCTTTAACCCGTCCTATAACTTCATTGGCAGTTGTAGTATTAAAAACTTCCAATTCCCCAAATTCTTCTAATCTTTTCCAGTTTACATTACCCAATGTTAATGCATCTAAAACCACTATTTTCATAAAGCCTCCCCAAGAAAAGATTAAATAACCGTATTGGTTTTGTCAAATTATTTGATGGCATTTTGTTTTTCTATCTTGTTAAGTAATTCAGAAGCATGGGTAACGTTTTTTCAGCATTGCCAATAATTACATCATCTGCAAACATCGAAATGGCTGAATATTCTGCATTAAACTCAACCACATATTTACCCATTCGCTGGGCTATTTTTGGTAGTCCTGCAGCGGGTTGTACCCCACCGCTTGTACCTACAGATATAAAAACATCACAACTGGCAGCAAGTGCCATTGCTTTTTTGATTAGTTCAACATCTAAGCTCTCACCAAACCAAACTACATTGGGTCGTGTTCTTATACTCTGGCAGTATTTACATTTTGGTGGGAGTTGATCATCCTTGTAGATTGTCTGATCATGGTATATTTTGTTACATATCAGACATTTAACTTCAAATATATTGCCGTGTAACTCATAGACCGATTTATTTCCTGCTTTTGTATGGAGATTGTCTATATTTTGGGTTATAAGAGCAAATCCATCTTTAAATATCCTTTCAAGCTCAACAAGAACATAATGCGCTTTGTTGGGTTCTGCTTGCTTTATGAGTTTTTTCCTGTAGTTGTACCACTGCCAGACCTTTTTAGGATCTTTATGAAATGCCTCTAAAGTTGCAAACTCACTAATAGAGTATTTACCCCAAAGCCCATCTTCGCCTCTAAATGTTGGTATGCCGCTTGCTTTGGATATACCTGCGCCTGTAAGTATGGTGATCCTTTTTGCTTTTTTTATTTTATCTGCTGCTTTCTTTATCCTTTCAATCACCTTCAACACCCAAGATTATTTTTGATGAATTCTCCAGAGCACTTATTAGCTGTAGTGCTCCAAAAAGTGTATCGGAATAGGCAAAAACACCATGTCCTTTAGCTACAACTATCTGTTTTTGGGTTTCTTTTAAGTATTGCGGAATAATCTCTTTTGCTGTTTGCCAGTTATTGTAGGGTATATCCAGGATGTCTACACTCTTTAAAAACAAGCTTCCTTCATAGTCTATTGGTTCTATTGTTTTATATCCCTTGAGGGAAAGGATGATGGTAGATATAGAGTGAGCATGCAGGATAGCCTTGGATTTTTTGTTTAATTTGTAAATATTTATATGAATTTCAACCTCACTTGATGCAGCATTCCATCTTACATCCCTCTCAAAACCAATCTTTACTATGTCTTTGCCTCTTAAGTTGTACAGGCTCTTTCCCGTCTTTGTTATCCATACTCCATCTTTTGCCTTAAAACTCATATTGCCGCTTGATGCATCCACAAGGCCTGAAAGAAACATCATATTCCCTATACGTCTAAATTCCCCTATCATTGCCTCTTCTCCTTTGGATATACAAATAAACTGTTATTAACACCAAAGAAAACGCCACTATATATGTGTATGTGTGATGAAGCATTCTCTTTACCATTTCTGGATTATTGCCCACACTAAAGCCTATAAACGCCAATATTCCTACCCAGATTCCAGCGCCTAAAAACGTAAAAATACTAAATTTTACCAGATTCATCCTTGCAATACCTGCAGGTAAGGAGATGTACTGTCTAATACCGGGCAATAATCTTCCAATAAAAGTGCTGATTTCCCCGTGTTTATTGAAATAGTCATCAACCTTTTTAAGGGTTTTTTCGCCCAAGCCTACATATTTTCCGTATTTTGCTAAAAATGGATGACCGAGTTTTATAGAGATAAAATAGTTAAATAACGCCCCTGCAAGGCTCCCAAGAATAGATGATACTATAACAATCCATAAATCCATTTGGCCTTTGGCAGCAAGATAAGCAGCAGGTGGCACAACAACCTCACTTGGAAAGGGAAAGAAAGAGCTTTCTAAAAACATCAATATAAAAATTCCTCCATATCCTCCATATCCTATAGCGGATACTATAAATTCAACTATCTTGCCAAGCACTTAACACCTCTTTTATTTCGCTAAAAGTTTTATTGTATTCTTCAAAGAATTCGCTTTTTGGGTTTTCTTGAATTTTTTGCTGAATAATTCTTAGTTGTTTTTTTAATTTATCTAACTTGAACTGAGCTAAAAGATACAAAAGCACCTTTCTTCTTTGGTATCTTTCATTTATGTCGGTTTGCGGTAGGGAGATGAGTTTGTAGAATAATTTTTTCTGGCTATCGGATAGGTTTTTTTCAAATGCCTCTATGCTAAATTCTTCGCCACTTAAATAAAACCTTACTGCGTTTAAGTAAAGCTCTTTTTGTAGCCCCTCAAATTCATCTTTAAAGTCATCTAAATCCTCAATCCATGCCATCAATTCTATATCCCTTAGAATGATACTGAGAAGTGCCTCTTGTTTTGTTATTGATGATAAAAATTCAAATGATGCTGTTTTAGCTAAGAATGCATCCTCTGAAACATTAAACACCCTTGAGGCTTTTGATGTGTATGCTGCCTTGAGTATAGGTTCCTGAACACTTAGGATTATGGGTTTTAACTCTTCTATTGCTCTCATCTTTTCCGATGGGTGTTCTATGTCGTATTTGTTTTTTATAAAGTCTATTATATAGCTAAAATAATCCTTAGCCGACGATAGTTTTTTAATATAAGCCTCTTTTGAGTTATTTCTTATAAAGCTATCCGGGTCCTCGCCTTTATCCAATATTACAACAAAGGGTTTCATCTCGCTGCTCAATATTGTGGGGGCGCTTCTTAGAATTGCTCTGAAACCTGCATCGTCAGCATCGTAGTTCATGTAGATTTTATCTGCCATTCTCTTTAATATGTTTATATGAAACCTCGATAGAGCTGTTCCTAATGTAGCTGTAGAATTTTTTATGCCACTTATCTGTAGCCTTAAGCAATCCATATAGCCTTCTGTAACTATAACCTCTTTTGTTTTTCTTATTTCATCTTTTGCTAAATTCAGGCCGAAAAGCACCTTCTGTTTTGAGAATATGGGCGTTTCGGGTGAATTTAGATATTTGGCTTTGGTTTTGTCGTCGTTTAGTATCCTTCCACCAAAGGCTATCGTTTGCCCGTGTTCGTTTTTTATTGGAAATATTATGCGATTAGAGAACCTATTAAACACTCCCCTGCTGCCTTGGATAAATATTCCAGAATTTATTAGTTCTTTTTCCTTAAAACCCTCTTTTTTTAGTATTTTTTCAAGTTCTGAGCTTTCAGGTGCAAAGCCTATTTTGAAAAGCTCTATTGCATCATCGTTTATCTGTCTATTTTTTAAATAGTCCAAAGCTGTTTTATTTAACTTGAGTTTTTCAAAAAAGTATTTCTCAGCTATTGAGTGAATTTCAAAGAGTGCATCGTTTTTTGAACGTTCTTTTATGTGAATAGGTATGTTATATCGCTTTGCAAGTTCTCTTATGGCTTCTTTGAAGTCTAAGTTCTCTATTTTCATTAAAAATGTAATGACATCTCCACTCTCTCCACAGCCAAAACAGTGATAGAATCCACCTTTTGGATTTACGGAGAATGATGGTGTTTTTTCGTGGTGGAATGGGCATAGACCGAAATAGTTTGAGCCGCGTTTCTTTAGTGAAACATAGCCCGATATAAAATCCACTATATCAACCCTTTTTTTTATTTCTTCTACTATGTCTTTCATTTAAGTTCCACTATAGTTGCCCCATCTCCACCTTCATGGGGTGGGGCAGGGTGAAATTCTTTTACATGGGGTAGTTGTTTTAAAGTCTCTCTTACCATATCTTTTAATATTCCATTACCTATGCCGTGAACTATGCGGGCAGTTTTTATAGATTGCAAAGAGAGTGAATCTATAAATTTCACAAGATCGAAATAAGCCTCATCCCTGCGCTTGCCTATAAGATTTAACTCTAAAGAAACATCGGATAATTTTGTATTTACCTTTATTTGTTTTTCTTCTTTTTTATGTTCTATTTTGCTTAGACTTGATAGTTTAACGTTTAAGAGTTTTCCCTCTATTTCAACGGTAGCTTTATCTGATTTTATCGATGTTATCGTGCCTTTTAAACCGTTAAATAAAACAGCTTCACCAACCCTAAATAAAGGAACTTCTTGTTTTTGTTTTTCATCTTTGAATAAATTTTTTGATTGTTGTTTTATTTGGTTTATCTTTTTGTGGGCTTTCGATATATTTTTCGTTTTGAGTAATTGGGATATTTCATTCTTTAAAGATTCCAATAACTTTTCGTACTCCTTTTGCTTTTGATACTGCTCCTCTTTTAGTTTCTGTATGAGCTCTTCTTTTTCCTTCTTTTCATTTTCGATTAGATTTATGTATCTTTCTTTGGTTTTGGCAAGTGCATTTTTGGCTTTTGTGTAATGTTCAATGGTTTTCTGAAGCTGACCTTCAAGTTTGTTGAATATGCTTGCCTGATTTGAGTAGAATTCATGCGCTTCATTTGTTATTTGCTTATCTACATTTAATGTTTTTAATATTTCAATGCCGTAGCTTTTTCCTATTCTATCGTATGTCAGTTTGTATGTGGGTTTTAATGTTTTTGTGTTAAACTCAAATGCTGCTACTCTAAACCCCTCGGATTCTAAAATATAGGCCAATTTTTTATAGTGAGTAGTAGCGCATACAGGGCATTTTTTAGCTGTATTTTTTATAATTGAGTATGCCACGGCTTCGCCCTCATCTGGAGAAGTGCCCGAACCTATTTCATCTATAAGCATCATTGTATTTGATGTGGCTTTTTTGAAAGCCTCTCTGAATGCAACAATTTTTGAAGAGAATCCGCTCAACGATTCAAATATATCTTGTTCATCACCTATAATAGCAAAAACATTATCAAAACTCCCTATAGTTAGTTGTTCTGCATTAGGCGGTATTGCTGAAAAAATTCCAACTATTAAAAGTCCTATAGTTTTTAGGAATACAGTTTTACCACCCGTATTGGGTCCTGTGATTATAAGTTTCCTGTTTGTAGATAAATCTATATCAACAGGTATTGTTTTTTCCTTTATTGCTGCAAGTATAGGGTGTTTTGCTCTTTTTGCTTTAATTATTGGATCTGAGCTAAACTCGATATCGCACTCCGGTAAGTTTTTCGAGTAATGATATTTGGCAACAATGACATCAAAAACTCCTAATTTTTTTTCATTGTGCCTTAATCTGTTGGCATTTTCTCTTACTTGATGGGTTAGATTTGTTAAAATCCTTCTCCTTTCTGCTTCCTCTTGAGCTGTAATATCTTCTAAATGTGAATTTTCTTTAAATACGGCATCCGGTTCTACAAAAAAACCGCCGCTTTTTCCTATGTCTATTATGCGACCCGATATATATTCTTTATAATTTGGTTTAAGAAGTAGTGTGTATCGGGAGCGTTTAAGAAAGATAGCCGTATCTAAAAGAATATCCCTTAAACGACCATGCATTAGATTTTTTAAAATTCTTGTAATGTTCTGAGATATTTGCTGTTTTTGTTGTCTTATTTCGAATAAGTGTGCTGTTGCTGAATCCTTTAAAAAGCCGTAATCGTCAATAGTTTTGTTTATCTCATCGAGTAGGCTTAGGGGTATGTCAAAGTTTATATATTCTTCGTATAGCTCTGGATTGTTTTGTTCTATTTCCTCTTTTATGTACAGTAGTAGAGAGATGAAGTTGCCTATACTTTTTAGTTCTTTTTCATCAAGCATACCATTAAATGAATCTTCAATGATTGATTTTATAAAAACATCGTCAAGTACTAATGCTCCCCATTTGGTAAAGTGTTCAAAAAATTCATTGAGCATTTGAAAATTACTTTTTGCTAATTCTATATCAAATATAGGCTTTAGTTTTTTTAGCTGCTCTTTACCGTATTCCGTTTGTATATGTTTTTGAATTAAATCCTTTAACTTGTTGTACTGCAGAATCTCTAATGTATCTTTCATATTACTACGCTAAAACATTTTACGAAGTTTTCATATATATCTTTTCCGAACTCGCTCACAAAGAAGTCTATATTGTCTTTTAGAGCTTCAAATGTTGTTTTTGGGTTTTCGTCTTTATATTCCCTCTTTGATGTTATAGCATCGAATATGTCACATATAGAACATATTTTAGCAAAAATGTTTATATCTGTTTTGCCATAAGGATAACCCGATCCATCTTTTCTTTCATGGTGTTCAAGTATGATTCTTTCAATAATTGGAGAGCGAATCTTTAGGTCGTTTCTAATTATTTCAACACCGTAAATTGTATGTTTTTTTATCTCCTCATATTCTTCTTTTGAGTATTTACCTTTTTTTAGTAAAATTTCTGGGTCTATTTTTAACATGCCTATATCGTGTAAAAAATAGCCCTTCGAGATTTCCTCAAGTTTTTGTGTGGATAAGTCTGTAAACATCTTTTTTGTTAGCATCGAAGCGTATATTCCTACGTTGAACATATGAACGGCTAAGTTGTGCACGTCGCTCTTTATGAATGACAGAAAAATCGCCATGGCTTTTTCGTCGTTTATTGCGTTGGCTATAAAGAGTGATATATTTTTTGATATATCTCTTGCTATGTTTAAATCCCTGTTGTTTACCAGGTTTTCCAAGTTATCTATTAGTGAGATGTATATGGCGTACATTTTATTCTTTTTTGACATTAATGGGTCTTTTAAAATATCATCTATATTTTTGCATATGTATTTTTTGTATTCCTTTAATTGAGAGATAGGAATATAGGCTATAAAATTTGAATTGTATTTTAATGCAGGATTATCCTTATCAAATGGTTTGTCTTTGCTAAGCAAAAGTACAGGCTTAGTTTCCTCTAAAATATATATATCAAAATCTCTCTTTTGCGATGGCTTTATAAGTTTTAGTCTTATGGGGGTAAACTTCATAGCTGTTTACTTTTCTATACCTTCTCTTGCCTCAACCCCTTTTTTGTAATAGTGTTTTACTTCTCTCATTTCAGTAACCAAGTCTGCTTTTTCTATAACCTTTTCTGTTGCATATCTGCCCGTTATTATAAGTTCGGTGTTCTGTGGTTTTTTATCCATTAATTCTATCAAATCCTCTTCGCTGAATAATTTGAAAAACACGGCTATATTTGCCTCATCCAATATAACAACATCGTATAGGTTTTCTTTGAATGCTTTTAATACAAATTCATAGCCTTCTTTAGCTTTTTTTATGTCTTCTTGTGATGGTTTTGAATGTATAAATCCGGGCCTTCCAAACTGTTTTATGGTTATGTTTTCAAATTGCTTGAGTGCTTTATGTTCACTGTAAAATTGACCTTTGACGAATTGGACAAACAAAACCTTTAGCCCAGCACCCACAGCCCTTACGGCCAATCCTATGGCGGCTGTAGTTTTGCCCTTTCCGTTGCCTGTGTAAATTTGAATATAGCCCTTAGTTTTCATTTAGAAGCTCCTTAAGAACTTTCTGCTCCTTTGTTAGAAAGGTAGTTCCAATTTGAGATAGGCTTCTGTAAAACAGCGGAACCTTTTTGTCCTTGTTTAGGTCGTCAAAGAAATTAAATACCCAGCTAAACAGATGGTCAAAGAAAAATTCAGCAAACGCTGGCTTACAAGCCTCTTCATTTTCAAGCAGGAAAGCCCCAAACTCAAGTTCAAACGGTAGATAGTCTGGAAACTCCCTTTCGTCGAATATCTCAAGTCCACAGCTTTTGTATACCTCATTTAACTGATCAGAGACCTCTCCCCCTACAAGACCGTCTTTGTAGAACGATTCATATGGATGAAAAGGTGTTTTTGGAAAATTTGCAATAAAAAGGCCGGTATATACCCCCTGCCACTGGTGAAGTGATAACTTTTCCATCTCTTTAAGTCCTTGTTTTAGGTTTCTTATGCCGGTTAGTTTGTATCCGTTTTCGTTTAGGTTTGTATATGATTGTTTTATCATCTGAATCGCCTTTTGAATAACCTCTGAGAAATTTTCTTCAGGATATGTAAAACAGATACTTAGAAATCGATACATTGCTATTCTGTCATCTTTCATAGCTTCTCCCCTTAGAGTAGGCAAAATTCAAATATGGCCATTCTTGCGAATACGCCATTTTCAACTTGTTTTGTTATTAGGATTTTTTCATGTTTATCCATTAAAGCTGAGCTTAATTCAACGTTTCTGTTTACCGGTCCTGGATGCATTATGTAAGCATTAGGCATATTTTTTTCGCCTATTCCAAAAAACCTTGAGTACTCCTTTAATGATGGTATGTTTTGACCACTTTTTCTTTCAAGTTGTATGCGCAGCAGTATGATAAAATCTTTATCAGATAAGGCTTCTTGCAGGTTTGGTTCTATTTTTACACCGTCAAGCCATTCCTGTTTTGGCAGCATTGTCTTTGGTCCATAGAAGCTTAGCTTCCAATCAAAAAGTTTTGCCATCCACATATGGCTTTTTGCAACCCTACTGTTTGATATATCCCCGATTATGCAAACATTGAGATTGTCGAGTTTGCCCTTTGCTTCAAACATGGTTATTGCATCTAAAATGGCTTGTGATGGGTGTTCATTTGTGCCGTCTCCAGCATTTATTACCGGTATATTGGTGAACTTGCTTAAAAATTCAGGATAGCCGGACTGGTAATGTCTTATGACGAATGCGTCAGGCCTCATTGCTGATAAGTTAATTATAGTATCGTAATCTGTTTCACCCTTTTTTAAACTTGATTGATTGTGGTCTATGTTTACAACTTCTGCGCCCATGTTTTTAGCTGCTATCTCAAATGAGGTGCGTGTACGTGTGCTATTCTCAAAAAAGAGTGTTACAATAGTTTTGTCCTTTAATTTACCTTTAAAAAGGTTAGACTCTTTGAATTTTAAAGCCCTTTTTATGATAAGTTCTATGTTTTCCTTCGATAAGTCTTTAATAGAAACAAAATGCTTCATACCTACAACCTCATTTCTCTATATCTCTATGCAAAATTTCAACCTCAAAGCCCTTTTTAATCAAGTATTCCTTTATATACTCCACGATTGCTACCGATCTATGCTTGCCGCCCGTGCATCCTATGGATATAGTTAGATAGCTTTTGCCCTCTTTTATGTAATGCGGTATAAATGCATCTAAAAAGCCTCTTAGATAGTCTAAAAACTCATTGGTCTGGCTTTGATTCATTACAAAGTCATATGTTTTTTTGTCAAGACCGGTTGTATCTTTTAACTCATCAATGAAGTATGGGTTCGGTAAAAACCTCACATCAAAAACGTTATCTGACTCTATGGGTATTCCATATTTAAACCCAAACGATATAAGCTGGATTATTAATCTCTTATCCTGCTTTAAAAACTTTTCATACACCAACCTTCTGAGTTGATTAACGTTAAGTTGTGTTGTGTCTATGATGAAATCTGCTATCTTTTTTATAGGTTCTATAGCTTCTTTTTCTTCTTTGATTGCTTTAGATAGTGGAATCTTTCTGAGTAGGCTTAACGGGTGGGATCTCCTTGTTTGTTCAAATCTTTTGATTAATGTTTTATCATCTGATTCAAAGAATATAATTTTGTATTCTATCTTAGAATGGTCAAGCCACTCTTTAATTTCTTTTATTTCTTCAGTTAGGTTGGGGTCTCTGATATCGCAAACGCCCGCTATCTTGTTTATCTGACTGTTTGATAGTTCTATTATGTCTATGAATTTTTTAAGCAAAGAGAGCGGCAGGTTGTCTATGCAAAAATAACCACTATCTTCGAACGCTTTCAAGGCTGTGGTTTTACCGCTTCCAGATAATCCACTGATAAAGACAATTTCCACCTTAGCCCTTCTTTAGCTCTTCCTCTTTGTTCTTTATAAATTCTATGACTTTTTCCTTATCCTTTTCCGATATGATGCGCTCTTTCAGCTGGTTGTCTTTAAATATTTTGGCAGCTTTAGCAAGTGCTTTAAGTAGTATGGATGGTTTTGAGCTTGGCGCAAGTACAACCAGAAATATCTGCGATGGTACGCCATCCAATGAGCCAAAATCTATGGGTTCCTCGGTGGTAAATATGCCACATATTAATTTGCTTAGGGAATCCATTTTGGCATGTGGGAGAGCAAAGTAGCCTCCCACAGCCGTGGAGCCGAATTTTTCCCTGGCCATTAAAAGAGAAAAAACATCTTCGCTATTTAGATTGTTTTCCTTGGCTAAATACTCAGCCATCTTTTTTAAACATTCGAATTTTTCCTTGCAGTTAATGTTAAGCTTTACCGTATTAATAAAGTCTGTAATTCTGTTTTCTTTCATCTTGTTACTATATATCCATAATCGCCATTTTTCTTTTTATAGATAACACAAACCTTTCCGTTCTCTGAGTTGTTGAATACAACAAAATGCTTGTCTTCTTCATTTAGTTTCATTATGGCTTCTTCTACAGTTAATGGTTTTGGTATGAACTCCTCTTCCACGACCACAGGCTCTCTTTCACCTGCCTCATATTGATACTGTTCGGCCTGAGATGCCCTTCTTTTTGATTTATAGAGTTTGTCTTTCATTTTTTCTATCTGTTTTTCTAATACTTCATAAACAAGGTCAATCGATGAATACATGTCCTTGGATGATTCTGTTGCTTTTATTATCTCTCCCTCTATATTTAGTTTTACATCTGCTATGTGTCTGTATTTTTCTACGCTCAATACTACATCTGCTGTAGTTGCACCGTCTATTTTTCTTTGAAGCCTGCCGATTTTTTTCTCCACATACCCTTTGATTGCCGGCGTGAGCTCTGTGTTTTTTGCACTGATTGTGATTTTCATAACCCCTCCTTTTTAAAAATATTAATGGTGGTGCCCGTGGTGGTGTTCGTGATCACACACCTCTTGATACGATAAATCCAATCTATTAGCTATAAAGTCCTCTATTAGCTCTCTTGCATCTTTAGGTATTGCATTGCTTATTACCTTTATGCCAAAGCTTTCAAATAGTTCTTTAGCCTTTGGTCCTATTCCAGCCACAATTACAGCATCTGCGCCTTTTTCTTTTATCCACTGAGGAAATGAGCCTTCATAATGCTCGGGTGATGGCTCTATCTGGGTTGATGTCACTTTTCCATCCTCTATATCGAAAAATGCAAATTTGGGTGCATGACCAAAGTGTTCGCACAGTCTATCATCCTCTATAGGCATCGCAACCCTTATCATCAAGCTACCTCCTTAAAAGAATCTATTTTTCCAATAGGAATAATAATCGGCGGTTTTTCTTTCTATAGCGTACTCTTTTTCTAACTCCTCTAATTCGTCTTCGCTTATAGTTAAAAATTTTGCATTTTCTACATCAAAGTCTTTTTTGGTTAAAATCATATATGCTGTGTTTATGTCCCTGAATAGTTCTTCACTTTTCTTGTTTATATCTGGATGATACTTCTTGGCTAATTTTAGATAATTATTCCTTATTATCCATTCTGGGTCGTCTTCATTTACACCAAGCAGTTTTCTTGCAGCTATTTCATATCTTTTTATCTTTGTAAACCTATTCTGAAACGAAAAATCGTATATCATCCTAATACCCCCTTTAGGGTAAAAAACAACCCATTACGCTCCATGTTGAAATAATATGCTTTTTTGAGCTTTTCATCAACAAGTTTTAAGAATTTATGCCTCAGTTGCTTCATAATAATAGTTTAACAAAAAACTCTGCCTTGTAAAGCTCTCTTGATTCTTTGACAATAGAAGTTCTATATTTTAAAATTGCAATATGGTCAAAAAAACATCAATTTATGTCTGTTCCAATTGCGGTTATACATCCTCAAAGTGGTACGGAAGGTGTCCAAATTGTGGTGAGTGGGGCACATTTGAGGAGAAAACTGGCAATGATAAGAAAAAATCCCGCGCTTTGGATTATAAAAAACCTGTGAAGATAAGCCAGGTTAATTACAGTGAGAGTTTTTTGTCCTTTGATGGTGATTTCAGTTCTCTGTTTAATAATAAACTCTCTTTGGGTGGCGTTTATTTGATTTCTGGGACCCCAGGGGTGGGTAAATCAACGCTACTTTTACAACTTGCTGGCTCTTTATCTAAAAATGGAAGGGTTGTGTATATTTCCGCTGAAGAATCTTTAGGGCAGATTGCATCAAGGGGTGAAAGATTATCGGTAGGTGATGTAGAGCTTGTCTCAGAAAACGAACTCAATAGAATAATCGCCATGCTTGAGGTTGAAAGACCAACTATTGCTATTGTTGATTCTGTGCATACGATTTTTGATAGTGACCTCGATTATACAACAGGAGGAATTCAGCAGGTTAGGCACTGTGCGGAAAAATTAACGGAAGCTGCAAAAAGATTTTCTATAACACTTTTTATTGTTGCACACATTACAAAATCTGGTGCGATAGCAGGACCTAAAACATTGGAACATATGGTTGATAGTGTTCTTTTACTTCAAGCTGAATCGAAGAGTGGCTTCAGGGTTTTGAAATTTCTTAAAAATCGATTTGGGTCTACAGATGAGGCTCTCATTCTTCAGATGACGGAAAAGGGTTTAGTTGAAGTAAAAGATCCTACCATTAAATTTATAGATGGGTTTAATCTAACCGATGGTGTATGCTATGGAGCTATAGCTGAGGGCAAACATCCTATTTTGATTGAGGTTCAAGCTTTATGTGTTCAAACCCCACTTGCCATACCGAGGCGTATAAGTGTAGGCTTTGATATAAACAGACTGAATATGCTTATAGCTGTCATAGAAAAGAGGGTTAATCTTCCTATGTTTAAGTATGATGTTTATGTGAATATTACAGGAGGAATTAAGGTATCATCCACATTAATGGATGCCGCTGTTGTGGGTGCTATTTTTTCTTCGTTTAAGAAAAAGAGTTTCTTAGAGAAGAGTGTTGTTTTTTCTGAGATTGACTTGTCTGGTAGGCTCAGGCTTTTTGAGAGTGATAAGGCCATAGTTGATAAGCTTAAAGCGAGTGGCTTTAGTGTGATGTCGGCTTTGAATACAAAGGATGTAAAACGGCTTTACGATTCAGTTTAGGTAATGTAGAATATAATTATGAATGAGCATTTTTTTATTGCTGGGCCTTGTGTTATAGAAAGTGAATTGATTATAATGAAAACAGCCGAAAGGCTGAAAAAAATAGCAGAGAAGTACAATATTGAGATTATATTTAAATCTTCCTTTGATAAAGCAAACAGAACCTCTATAAGCTCATTCAGGGGGCCCGGAATCGATGAAGGGCTTAAGGTTCTCTCCAAAGTCAAAGAAACCTTTGGGTTTAAACTAACTACTGATATTCATTTGCCGCATCAGGCAAGCGTTGTTGCGGATGTTGTGGATGTAATACAGATTCCAGCATTTCTATGCCGTCAAACAGATATGATAGTTGAGGCTGCCAAAACCTCTAAGACTGTCAATATAAAAAAGGGCCAGTTTGTAGCTCCATGGGACATGAGGTATGCAGTACAAAAGGCGAAAGCTTCAGGAGGCAGAGATATTTGGCTAACCGAAAGGGGTTCTTCATTTGGTTATAATAACTTAGTCGTTGATTTTAGAAGTTTACGCATTATGAAGGAGTTTGCCAGAAAGGTTGTATATGATGCCACACATTCAATGCAGATGCCAAGTGTAGCGGGAAAGAGTTTAGGCACTAAAGAATATGCCTCATGGCTTGCCTTTGCTGCAGCGAGTGTTGGGGTTGATGGTTTATTTTTTGAGGTTCACCCAGAACCTGATAAGGCGCTCTCTGATGCTGCTGTTATGCTATCTATTGATGAGTTTGAGAAAATTGTACCCGTTATTTTACAACACTGGCAGATAACGGATAGATATGAAAAAAATTCATAAATACATAACTATTTTTTTTCTAAAAACATTTTTTATCTCTTTAGCCTTTTTTGTTTTATTGTTTGTGTTAAGTGATTTTTTCTCCAATCTATCAGACATAGTTGGTAATGGTGTTTCGATTAAGTATATTATTAGCTATTATGTGTATTATACGCCATTTATAATTTACTTTAGTTTACCTTTTATATTTGCGCTTTCATCGCTTGTAAGCTTGGGATATCTATCATCAAAAAACGAAATAATAGTGATGCGGTCAAGTGGTTTGAGCATATTTAAGATAGCAAAACCAGTTCTGTTTTTTTCCATTATTGTTGCTGTTTTGATGTTTGCATCTAAGGAGCTTATTGTTAACTATGGGCTTGAGAAGGCCTCTTTTGTTAAGCATTACTATTTTAAAAATAAGCAGTTCAAACTAGGGTGGACTAAAGTTGGCAATATGTTTATAAAGGTTAATGGACTAAATGTTACAAATAATATGGCATATAATGTTACCGCCTATAGAGTTGATAAAGATTTTAATAGGGTAGAGGCTATAATTACAGCAAAGAGGGTTAAATTCAAGCCAAAAGAGATTATATTTATTGATGGGTGTAGTTTTAATATGCCCAACTTTTCCCAAGGTAGGTGTTTTAAGGATTTTAAAATCAAAACCAACAAGAGCTTTTATTCGCTTTTTTCTTCATCGAAGTTTAAAGAGCCATCGATTAAAAGCCTTGTTTTTTCTTATAAGCATTCTTTGGATAAAGACTACTATTTGTCTTTAATTATTCATAGGTTTGTTTATCCCTTTTCGTGTATTATCTTAACACTTATCTCTTTTGTGTTCGTGCTTAAAACAAATCCAAGAAGAGGTGGTTTTGTAAAAAACGTTTTTTCTTCAAGCTTGGTTTTTCTGGTATATATTGGGAGTTTGGAACTTATATCGTCAATGGGTAGATATTCGATGGTTGATCCTAATATATCGATTGTTATTTTTATCCTTTTCTGGTTGAGTGTTTCTGTGTATAATCTCTTGAAACTTGGAGTTTGAGGTGTTTATGGAGGCAGAGCCTAAATATATTTATCTTATATCGGATGGGACGGGGGAAACAGCAACAAAGATAGCCAAGGCATTTTTGGTTCAATTTAAATACCCCAACATAATAAAAAGGAAATTTATAGAGGTTAGAGAAAAAGAAAAGATAGATGAGATTGTCGAAAAGGCTAAAGACGAGAGGCCTTTAGTTGTTTTAACTATAGCAGATAAGGATCTTAGGGATTATGCAAATGAGAGATTTAATCAAATAGGCGTCATAATACTTGATTTGTTTGGTTATTATATAAATAAATTCGAGGAGTTTTTCGGCCAAAAGGCAAGGAATGTCTCTGGCCTTTTGCATAGAATTAGCGATAGATATTTCGAAAAGATAAAAGCCATAGAATACACAGTTGAGCATGATGATAACAGAAGTAGTAGAAACTTGGACCAGGCTGATATTATACTCGTTGGACTTTCAAGGACGTCAAAGACCCCTTTAAGCATTTACCTAGCCCAAGAAGGTGGATATAAAGTTGCAAATTTTGCTATTGTCAAAGGAGAAAAACTGCCCGATTCATTGTTTGAGGTAGACCAAAACAAGATAGTAGGCTTGACGATAGACCCTATGAGGCTATACGAGATAAGAAAGCAGAGGGCTAAAAAATTGGGACTTGCTAACTCCTCTTATGCCTCATTGAGCAGGATATATGAAGAGGTTGAATATGCCAATTCAATCTTTAAAAAGCATCCTCAGTGGCTTATTGTTGATGTTACAAATAGGTCGGTAGAGGAGACCGCAAGCGAGATAGTTTCTAAATTATTTGGAAGAAAACTTTAGAGTTAGGAGGGTTTTGAAAGATGGATTTAGCTTCCGTTTCACTGGCTGTTATTGCGTTGGTTTATGCGGGTCTTGCATTGGGAGGGCTAATTGGCATTATTGTCTTGATTAAGCTCTATTCAGACATGAAAAAGAAGGTTGAAGAGATTAAAAAGCAAATTGAGCCCTATCAATCCAAAGCTGACCAGATGCTTTACAAGGCCGAGGTTATGATGGAGATAGCTCAAACTTTGGCAGAGGATGTAAAGGTTTTGGTCGATAAGGCCAAAGAAACTGGTGTTGATGTAATGGACAAAACAAGACAAACAACAACAGAGGTTATGGACAAGGCTAAAGAGACGAGTTTTGAGGTAATGGATAAAACAAAAGAAACTGTAGATGAGGTTAGTGAGCTTGTAGTTGGAACAAAAAAGAGGGTGGAAAATCATACAAACTATATCTTTAATAGGGTTGCAACTATTGAGGAGAAGTTGGATGATGTGTATGCTTTTTTGGTTGGTATAGCTAAGTTCACTACAAAACTGGTGAAAAAGGAGGATAGATAATGATTAAGAAGATTTTGGCCGTTGGAGTGGTGGCTTCTGCCTCCGTTGCGCTTTATTTTGCTTTTAAAAAGATTGATAGTGAAAAACTTTCATCTATAACCGATAAACTTTCGACTTTGAATTCTCAATTTTCAAAACTTGAAAGCTCAAAGGAGGATATATTAGACAAAATAACTTCATTGAGTTCAACTATTAGCCAACTGAGTGGAGAGTTGGTTGATAAAGCCAACGACTATACTCAACAAAAAAAACAAGCTATAGTTGATGCGATAGAAGAAGCAAAGAAGATGATTCAAGAAGAGCGGGAAAAACTAAGTCAGATAAGGTCAAAACTGGATGAGGTGGGTTAGGAGAAGATAATTGAATACCACTTACCATTCTGGTCTATTTGAATACTTCATATTCTTGATTTTTTTGATAGGTGGTGTTTACCTTTTGTTTTTTAAGCTAACCTTCGTAACAATTGTTGTGTTTCTGTCTTATTTGATAGCTGAGATTTCCTATCCTTTTGAGAATATGTTGCTTAGATTTAAGATTCCCCGTTGGCTGAGTGGCCTTTTTGTTTTGACCATAATAATGGGCAGTACGGTATTTATATTAACCATAACCGTACCTGCCCTGATTAGTCAGATATCTGGCATAGAAAAACAGCTGCCCACTTTGCTTGAAGGTATTAAAAATTCCATAAACAATTTATACAGCTACATGTCGCTTAAATTCTCAAACAGTAGCGCTGTTAATCAAATTTTGAGCTCGGCTGTGGATTCTGTAAAAAAATACCTTATAGATTTTGCTGTTAATTCATTAACAGGTCTCATAAAAGGTGTGTCGGGACTTGTAGCCTTATTGCTTATACCTATAATCTCGTTTTTTATGATTATCTATAGACAGAAATACAAATTGGTTATAAAAAGCATTATTTTGACAGTTTTGGGAGAAGATTATCTTTCAGTTTTTCAGGATATACACAATGTTATTATAAGCTACATAGTGGGTCTTGTAATACTTATGGTTGTGGTATCTGCCTTAGGTATTGCAGGGCTTTACATTGTTGGTGTAGACTATGCATTATTATTCGGTATTTTGGGTGGTGTGCTTTATATAATCCCCTACCTTGGGGCTATAGTTAGTTTTATACCCCCTATTTTGGTAGCTTTACTTGTCCATCATAGTCTTATAATGTCTGTTGAAGTGTTAACGGTTCTTTTGTTTATTCATTTTATAAGTGGCAATATCATAGCACCGTATATCTATTCAAGGCAGCTTGAGTTAGATCCTCTTGCCGTTTTACTTTCTATATTATTTTTTGGCAAACTCTTGGGAGTTTGGGGTGTTATACTTTCCGTTCCACTTTTAGGTATAATTGTTGTGAGCTATGAGAAGTTGGTGCCAATTTTGATAAAAAGGAGAGCAATGTGATAGATTATAAATCTGCTGGTGTAGATATAGATAAAGGTAACAGATTTGCAAAGGCCATAAAAGAGATGGTAGAGGTTTTGCCAAAAAAAGGTGTTATCTCCTCGATAGGTGGTTTTTCTGCCCTTCTTGAACTAAACAGTTTTGGTTGTGATAGGGTTCTATCCTCATCTACAGACGGTGTTGGCACAAAGCTGTTGATTGCTCAGATGTCTGGCATTCACGATACGGTCGGCATAGACCTGGTTGCCATGAATGTGAATGATATTATTACAAGTGGAACAAAGCCGCTATTTTTTTTGGACTACATTTCATACAGTGAGCTTGAGGATAGGGTGCTTGAGGATATAGTTAAGGGTATAGTTAATGGCTTGAGTCAGTCAAATGCTGCCTTAATTGGCGGTGAAACGGCTCAAATGCCAGGTGTTTATAAAGATGGTGAGTATGATATCGCAGGTTTTTGTGTAGGTATTGGCAAAAAGGACGATCTCCTGCCAAAGCCTATAGAAGAGGGTATGTCTGTTGTTGGTTTTGCCTCAAGCGGCTTTCATTCTAACGGCTATTCGCTTTTGAGAAAATTATTTTTTGAGGTTGGCGGATACAAATTAGATAGTTTGGTTTTAGATAAACCGCTGGTTGAATGGTTGCTTGAGCCCACAAGGATATATGTAAAGCTCTTTGATGAGGTAAAACCATGGGTTAAAGCCGCATCTCATATAACAGGTGGTGGCTTTTATGATAATATTCCTCGTGTATTACCAGACGGAGTTAGGGTTGTTATTGAAAAAAAATCCCTTCCCGAGATTGAGATATTTGAGTTTGTTAAAAATTTAGGTAAAATTAATGATAGTGAAATGTTTAGAACATTTAACATGGGTGTTGGCTTTGTAGTTATCTGCTGCGAGAAAGATGTAGATAAAGTCATATCTGTTTCTTCTGATTTTGGCATAGAAGCATACAGTATTGGATATACCATTAAAGGGCAAAAAGGGGTGGAAATTGTATAGGTTGGGAGTACTTTTATCAGGCAGGGGTTCAAACTTTGAATCCATATTGAATGCTATAAAATCAGGCTATATAAAAAACGCAGAAATTGTCGTTGTTTTAAGCAATAAAGCCGATGCAAGAGGGTTGGAGAAAGCTAAAGAGTCTGGTATAGATGCCTTCTTTATAAATCCTAATGGCTTACAGAGGGAGGAATACGACAAAAAACTCGTTAGTTTATTAAAGGGTTATAGTGTTGATTATGTAATTTTAGCTGGATATATGAGAATACTTTCTGATTATTTCATTGAGAGTTTTGAGAATAAGATTTTGAACATACATCCTGCGCTTTTGCCGTCGTTTAAAGGTTTGCATGCTCAAAGACAGGCACTTGAGGCCGGCGTTAGGTTTGCCGGTGCAACTGTGCATTTTGTTACAAAAGAATTAGATTCAGGTCCCATAATAGTCCAATCTGTAGTTCCTGTATTTGATGCAGATACAGAAGGGAGCTTATCGAATAGAATTCTAAAGACTGAGCATAAGATTTATCCTTTGGCTGTGAAGCTTTTAAGTGAGGATAGAATAAAACTAAAGGGAAATAGGGTTATGATAGAAGGCGATTTTTTAGATGCCGATTTTTTTGCACTTAATCCAATAGGCGGAGGAAAAGATGGAGTTTGAGGCCGTAATAGGTTTAGAGGTTCACATACAGCTTCTGACCAATACAAAAATATTCTGTAGTTGCTCTACTGATTTTGGGGCACCTCCGAACACACACATATGCCCTGTGTGTATGGGTATGCCAGGGGTGCTTCCGGTACTTAACAAGAAGGTTTTGGATTATGCTATAAAATTAGGCTTGGCCCTAAATTGCAAAATAAATAAATTTTCACGGTTTGCAAGGAAGAATTATTTTTATCCAGATCTACCCAAGGGGTATCAGATATCGCAGTATGAATTGCCCATTTTGGAAGGTGGTCATGTTGAGATATTTGTTAACGGTGAATATAAAAAAATAGGGCTTGAGAGAATACATATGGAAGAGGACGCCGGAAAAACCATACACAGGCCAGATGGCAGTTATGTTGATTTTAACAGGGCTGGTGTTCCATTACTTGAGATAGTTTCTCTGCCTGTAATGCATTCCCCACAGGAGGCTGGTGAGTACTTGCGCTCATTGCGCAGGATTGTTAGATATTTGGGTATATGCGATGGCAATATGGAAGAGGGCTCTTTGAGGTGTGATGCGAATGTTTCTATAAGACCCAAAGGCCAGACAAAGCTTGGAACAAAAACAGAACTTAAGAATATGAATTCATTCAGGCATGTTGAGAAGGCATTGGAGTATGAAATTCAACGCCAGATAGAGGTTGTGGAAGATGGAGGAAAAATAATACAGCAAACAAGGTTATGGGATGAAAAGACCGGAATGACTAAACCAATGAGAAGCAAAGAAGAGGCTTATGAATACAGATACTTCCCAGATCCAGATCTTGTGCCTATTTTTATAGATGATGAGTGGATAGAAAGGATAAAGGACGAGGTGCCTGAGCTTCCAAGGCAAAAATTAGAACGTTTTGTTGAAGAGTATGGTTTAAAAGAAGAGGATGCAAGGGTTTTGGTTGAAGAAAAATCATTAGCTGACTACTTTGAAGAAGCTGCAAAGGGCTATAAAAAGCCACAGTCAATAGCAAACTGGATATTGTCAGAGCTTTTGGGCTATCTGAATAAGGAAAACAAAAACATAGAGGATACCTTAATTAAGCCAAATCATATAAGAGAGCTTGTTGAACTTATAGATAGTGGCCTTATAAGCGGTAAAATCGCAAAAACCGTTTTTGGCAAGATGTATGAAACTGCTAAGTCACCCAAGCAGATTGTTGAAGAAGAGGGTCTTGTTCAAATAACTGATAGATCACAAATTGAAGGTATTGTAGATGAGGTAATTAAGGCCAATCCAAAGGCCGTTGAGCAGTATAAATCTGGCAAAAAGAATACAATAGGTTTCTTTGTGGGTCAGGTTATGAAAAAGACAAAGGGTAAGGCAAATCCAAAGCTTGTTAATGAGATACTTGCTTCTAAATTGGAGGAGTTATGAGGACAGTTATAAGGAACGGTTATGTTATAGCGCCGTCAAATGATTTTGAAGGCTTTGCTGATGTGTCTATTGTTGATGGTGTTATAGAAATGGTAGGAGATGTTGAAGGGGTTAGTATAGATGAGGAAATAGATGCCACCGGGCTTGTGGTAGCACCGGGTTTTGTTGATATACATGCACACCTAAGAGACCCAGGTTTTACTTATAAGGAAACCATAGAAACAGGTATGAGAGCCGCTGTTAAAGGTGGTTTTACCGCTATTTGCTGCATGCCCAATACAAATCCTACTATAGATAATATACAAACGGTTGAGTATATAAAATCAAAAGCTGCCAATGTTGGGATATGCGATGTTTATCCTATAGGCACAATCACTAAGGGAGAAAAGGGTGAAGAATTAACTGATATGATGAGCTTAAAAGAAGCCGGCTGTGTGGCTTTTTCTGACGATGGAAGGCCTGTTATGAATGCTGAGGTTTTGAGAAAGGCCTTAATTTATGCTGAGGATTTAAATGTTCCCCTTACGCTACATGAAGAGGATTTAAACATAAGTGGGGATGGAGTTGTAAATGAGGGCAAGATTGCTTTTGAGTTGGGTTTAAAGGGCATTCCTAATGTGTCCGAATCTTCTATTATAGCAAGAGATGTGGAGATAGCAAAAAGCACAAATACTCACCTGCATATATGTCATGTTAGCACAAAAGAGTCAATAGATGTATTAAAAAAGGCCAAAATGGATAGTGGTAGAATTACATTTGAAGTTACTCCGCATCACCTATCATTGACGGATGAGGAGATTAAAGATTACAATACATTTGCCAAGGTTAATCCTCCTCTTAGAAGCAAAGAGGATGTTAAGGCTGTTCATGGTGCTTTTTCTTTGGGGCTTGTGGATGCCATAGCCACAGACCATGCGCCTCACGATGAGGATTCCAAGCGCTGTACCATACAAAACGCGGCATTTGGTATAAGCGGTTTTGAGACGGCTTTTGCTGTTGTGAATACATACCTTGTTGAGACGGGCGTTGTAAGCCTTGCAGACGCCATAGCATTAATGACAGTCAAGCCTGCAAGGATTTTTCATCTTGATACTGGAACACTTAATGAAGGGAGTTCTGCTAATATTGTATTAATTGATAAAAATAGAGAATGGGTAGTTGATAGAAATAAATTTGTATCCAAAGGCAAGAATACTCCTTATCATGATAAAAAACTCAAAGGAGCGATTGTTAAAACATTTTATAAAGGAATGATAGTTTATTCAGAAGAGGTGTGAAAATGGTATTTTTTAGAAGGAAGAAATCTAAAAAGGAAGAGAAGAAATGGGTTCAGTGTAAGAAGTGTAATGAAACCTTTTATATAGACGAGGTTAAGCAGAATTTTTGGGTTTGTCCCAGATGTGGTTCCTACTTTAGGGTTTCTGCCAAAGACAGAATAGAGATGACTGTGGATGAGGGTAGTTTTAAGGAATTTGATAGCCGGATATCAACAAAGGACCCTCTAAATTTTACCGACCTTAAGCCCTATAAGAATAGGCTTAAGGATGCTATTCAAAAAACAGGCTCTAAAGAGGCTGTTATAAACGGTACCTGCACAATAGATGGTCAGCCCTGTGTTTTAAGTGTTATGGATTTTTCTTTCTTGGGCGGTTCTATGGGGTATGCAACAGGAGAGAAGATTGTCAGGGCAATAGAGAAAGCTATGAGACTAAAGATTGGTCTTGTCATAATTAGCGCCTCAGGCGGAGCAAGAATGCAGGAGGGTATCTTATCGCTGATGCAAATGGAAAGAACCGCAGCTGCCTTGAGTCTTTTATCTGATAAAGGGTTGCCCTATATCTCAGTTTTAACCGACCCAACAACCGGTGGTGTAGCTGCAAGTTTCGCTATGCTTGGCGATGTTATTATAGCAGAGCCAAATGCCTTGATAGGGTTTGCAGGCCCAAGGGTTATCGAGCAAACTATAGGCCATGGCTTACCCGAGGGATTCCAGAGATCTGAATTTTTACTTGAAAAGGGTTTTGTTGATATAATTGTAGAAAGAAAGGAACTTCCTAAATACATAGGTAAGTTTTTGCGCTATTTTTCTAAGTAAATGGATGATGATTCTTTGTCTGTTTATAGGGTATATAAACCTAAGCAAGTAGAGAGAGTGGATGGGTTTAAAAAATATTCCGGTGGTTCGAAGAAAGAAGACTTCACAAAAAAACAGAAAAAGAGAAACAAGGATGAATTTAAAAAAGAATTTTGTGAACGTTTCGGCCTTGATGAGAGTAAATTTCAGGTTAATTTAGTAAAGATGAAAGATAGGTGGATGGTGCAAATTTGCCACAAAAAAAGTAATAACTGTGTTTTTCACGATTATGAGGTTTTATGTGGCCTTTTAGATAAAAAGTGCAAATTACCTGATGTTGTGGGTGCTAATATCGACAGAGAAGCTTAGGGTTCGGAGGAAAAGATGCCTTGCAAAAGGTTAAGAATAACAGGAGTTGTTCAAGGTGTTGGGTATAGAGCGTGGGCAAAAAGGCTCGCCGGTATGCTGGGTGTTAGTGGATATGTAAAAAATATGCCGGATGGTAGCGTTGAAATGGTTGTTTGTGCTGACGATAAAATAATTAATGTTATGATAAACGCCGCCAAGAAAGGTCCAGCGGCCAGCGTCGTTAAGGATGTTGAGGTTTTTGATACAAATTACAAACTGGAAAACAAGGAGTTTAAGATATGGGTGTAAAACCTAAGAAGACAGAAGAGCTTTTGCAATACGGCATAGAGAGCTTTTTAAATAACAGATTTGATAGGGCCAAGACATTTTTCTCTCTTGTTTTATCGAAAGAGCCTACAAATAATATAGCTCAATTTGGGGTTATGTGCATAGATGCTATAGAGGATGGTCTTGTTGAGGCTAAAGATATGTTTAGTGTTTTTGTTTTTTCTTCAGATGAGCAGCAGGATGCCTTACGTGAGGTTTTTGATAGGTATCAAAATAGTGCTATGTACGCAGATGGTGATTTGGATTATCTATACGATGTACTATCGCTTTACAATGTGAAGGCGACAAGTATGGGGGATGACCTCTATCTATCGAAAATAGAGCCAGACAGAAGCCGAGGTGTCAATACCAATATGCTTTTAGGCAAGGTTTACCAAAAGATGGGCGATTATTCAAAGGCAATAGACCATCTTGCCAAGGCGGCTAAGATGAAGCCGTTTGATGATGAACTGTTAAAAGAACTTATGGAAATGGTAAAAAAGAATAAAGAAAAATGAATAAAGTATTGAATGCAATAAAAAGAGCTGTTGATATAGAGGCCAACAGTATTATTTCTTTAAGCAAAAGAATAGATAGCTCTTTTCTTGAGGCTGTTGAGTTGATTGATGGTTGTGAGGGTAGGGTAATTTTTTCTGGTATTGGAAAGTCGGGCCTTGTAGCAAAGAAGATATCATCAACATTTTCAAGTATAGGCATACCTTCTATGTTTGTTCATCCAGCTGAAGCAGCACACGGTGACTTAGGCATGATAAGAAAAGATGATGTAGCTATACTCCTATCCAACTCAGGCTCTACACCGGAGGTGCTGTTTTTGCTTCCCATGCTTAAGCGTTTTGGTTTGAAAATTATATCTATTGTGGGAAATGTAAACTCAGAGCTTGCAAAAAGGAGCGATGTTGTCTTAGATTCATCAGTTGAACAAGAAGCGACCTCTGTTAGTTTGGTTCCTACATCTTCGACAACAACAGCGCTTGTTATAGGGGATGCATTAGCCGCTGGTTTAATCGTAAAAAGAGATTTCAAGGAAGAGGATTTTGCATTTTTACACCCTGGAGGTGCTATCGGTAAGAAATTGCTTGTTAGAGTTGAGGATTTGATGCATTCTGGAGGTGATGTGCCTGTTGTTGGTAAGGATGAATCATTTGAAAAGCTTATCTATGAGATTTCATCAAAAAGACTTGGCATGACGACAGTTGTAAATGACAAAGGAGAACTTATAGGCGTTATAACAGATGGGGATTTAAGAAGGGCTATAGAAAAATACAAAGACAGCTTATTTAAAATAAAAGCTAAAGATATAATGAATAAAAATCCAAAAACAATAGATAGATTCTCCTTGGCTGCAAAGGCTGCAAATATAATGGAGAGCTATTCAATTACAAGTTTGGTTGTAATTGAAGATAACGGTAGAATTGAAGGTGTTATTCATATGCATGACATACTAAAAGCTGGGGTTTTATAATGATTAAGCTTGTAATTATGGATGTTGATGGCGTTTTAACAGATGGAAGGATAATATTGGACGATAACGGTGTTGAGTATAAATTCTTTGATGTGAAAGATGGTCATATATTTCACATTATTCACGGATTTGGAATAAAAACAGCTTTGGTTTCTGGTAGGCATTCAAGGGTTACAAAAGTTAGAGCAGAACAGTTGGGTGTAGAGGATGTCTATCAGGGTATACATAACAAACTTGTAGCCTTTGAACAGCTAAAAAAGAAATACAGCTTGAGTAATGAAGAGATAGCATACATAGGTGATGATGTTATAGATATACCTCCAATGATATTATCGGGTTTTAGCGCTTGCCCATCAGATGCCCACGATGAGGTTAAAAAGGTTAGCGATTACATTTCGTCTTTTAAAGGCGGTAGAGGGGCTGTTAGGGATATCATTGAGTATATAATGAAACAGGAAGATCTGTGGGGCAAAATGATGGAAAAATACCTCCTGCTTGATAAACATGATATCTTTTAAAAAACTAACGCTTTTTAGCGGATACCTCTCTTTAGCTTTGTTGTTTGGTGTTTCGGCTTTTCTATTCATTGGTTTTATGCAGAAGGAGACTATAAAAACGGTTAATGTTTCCTTTGAGGTAAAAGAGAAGGCCTTAGGTGTTGATTTATGGAGATTCAGTAAAATTAGAAAGTATCATATAATCTCACAAGAGATGGTAAAGCTAAAAAACGGTGTTTTGAAATTGATAAAACCCAAATTGTGGGTATTTGAGCCAGCAAAGCCTGATGTGTTTTTAATTTCAAATGAAGCTGTTATTTATCCGAATAACGATATTTATGCATACGGTGATGTAAGACTAAAAAGAGAAGATTTAAACATCTACGGAGATGAGGCTAAATATTCCTCAGAAGAAAAAACTATAGAAAGTAGTAAGCCGTTTCGGGGTAGCAATAAAAAATCCAATTTTAAGGGTAAGAGTTTTGTCTATTATCTTGATAGTTCAAAACTTATTGCAAGGGGTGTTGACATATGGTTAGGAAAAAATCGCTAAGAGTGGCTTCGGATAAATCTATATCCCATAGGTCAGTTATGATTGCATCGATTGCAAAAGGGAAAACTGTAGCTAAGAATATACTATTTTCCGATGATACGCTAAGAACAGTTAAAGCTATGCAATTAATGGGGGTAAGAATAAATATAGATTCACATCAGGTTGAGATAGATGGCGTATCGAAGTTTGGATTAAAGGAACCATTTGATGTGCTTGATTTAGGTAATTCTGGCACATCTATGAGACTTTTAAGTGGTGTTTTGGCTGGGCAGAATTTTTTAAGTATCTTAACGGGTGATAATTCTTTAAAAAGAAGGCCTATGGGAAGAATAATCCAGCCTTTAAAAAGCATGGGTGCTGAAATACTTTCAAGGGAAGGCAACCTTGCTCCACTTGCAATTAAGGGTGGCAAACTATCCGGCATAAGCCATAAAATGAAAATAGCCTCAGCACAAGTTAAATCTGCTGTCCTTTTGGCCGGTCTTTATACACAGGATGATGTTGAGGTTGTAGAGCCGTATAAATCCAGAAATCATACAGAGAATATGCTTAAAGCATTTGGCGTTGATATAATTGAGAATGGATTAAGTGTAAGGTTGGGTAAAAACCGAGAGTTAAATGGTGATTTAGAGATAGAAGTACCTGCGGACATATCATCAGCTGCTTTTTTCATGGTTTTTGCAGCACTTAAGAAGGATTTTGAGATAACTCTAAAGGATGTAGGTCTAAACGAAACGAGGAGCGGAATTTTAGATATATTCAATGAAGCTGGGGTTAATTATGAGATAAAAAACAGAAGGGTTAGCGGTTTTGAAGAGATAGGTGATATTGTTGTAAGCTACTCACCAAAACTTAAGCCCTTTGAGATAAGTGGAGAGATCCTGCCCCTTTTAATAGATGAGATTCCAATACTCTCTATTCTTGCTGTATATTGCGACGGTGTGAGTGTTGTTAAAGATGCTCATGAGTTAAGAAAAAAAGAGAGCGATAGGATAAAATCTATTTGCGAAGGACTAAAGAGGGTGGGCGTTGAGGTAGAGGAATTTAAAGATGGTTTTAAGGTGTATGGAAAACCCAGCCATCCTATCAAAAATGCATTGATTGAGACGCATAATGACCACAGAATAGCAATGAGCTTTTTGGTATTATCAGCTGTCAGTTCATCCAACCTCAAAATATCCGAAACTCAGTCTATTTTAACCTCGTATCCCAATTTTTTAGACCACCTATCTTATGTTAATGGTTAGAGTTTTTTGTAGTTTTTTACATTTAGAAGAACACTTGCTTGTTGTGTAGGCATTATAACCATGTCCTCTATTGTTACGTGAGTGGGTCTTGAAACGGCAAACCACACAGCTTCTGCTACATCCTCCGCAGTCAATGGTATTATGTTCTCATAGACTTTTTTTGCTTTTTCTTTATCTCCATCAAATCTGACTATGCTGAACTCTGTTTCTACCATGCCTGGGTCTATAGATATAACCCTTACATTTGTTCCAAGCACATCCATTCTCAAGGCTTTGGATAGCTGTAAAACGGCGGCTTTTGTAGCGCAGTATACATTTCCACCCGGATATGTTTCATGGCCTGCAATGGAGGCTATGTTTACGATAGTGCCTGAATTTCTTTGAATCATTGATGGCAAGATAGCTTTTGTTGCATAAAGTAGGCCCTTTATATTTGTATCTATCATAACTTCCCAATTATTAATTTTACCATCTTGTAGTTTTTCTAATCCCTTGCTTAAACCCGCATTATTTACCAATATCTCAACATCTCTCCATACTGGAGGTAAATTGGTTAACGATTCTATCACTTCATCTTTATTTCTTATGTCTAATTTCATTGGAAGTACCTTTATATTATACTTGCCCTCCAGTTCATCTTTTAAATCTATGAGCCTTTCCAGCCTTCTTGCTGTAATTATTAAATCTATAGAATTTTTAGCAAAAATCTCTGCCGTGGCTTTCCCTATTCCACTGGAAGCACCTGTAATGAGAGCTACCTTAGCCATCTTTTTCCTCCTTTTTAGCTTTTAATATCTTATTTTTTCCTTATCTCTTTGCTTTATACATGGCTTTATCTGCCAATTCCAATGCTTTATTAAAGTCCTCAGCATCGTCAGGTATAAAAGCATATCCTATGCTTGCTGTTATTTTTACAGTTGTGCCGCTAATTTTTAGGCCTGAGTTGTTTAGCTCATCTTTTAATTCTTTCAAGAGTTCCAAGAGTTTCTCTTCTTCTGCACTTTCCACAATAATTAAAAATTCCTCACCGCCGTATCTTACTATTAAATCAGAACTGCGCTTAAAGTGGTTTTTTAGGCTGTTGGCTACAAATTTCAATACTTCATCTCCAGCTAAGTGCCCGTATGTGTCATTTATCTTTTTAAAGTCATCCAGATCTATCATCACTACTGCTATTTTTGAGTTAAGCCTTTTTGCTGTAGATAGAATAGTGGGAATGATTTCTTCTAAGAATCTTCTATTATAGAGCCCAGTTAATTTGTCTTTCAATGAAAGTTCTTTTAGAGTCTGTGTTAATCGTTTAATATTTAAGCTGTGAGCTATGCTTTGTATAAATCTGTTTATAACTTTTTTCATTGTTGCATTTGTGGATATGTTTGAATTTAATACCATTTCAATTGCCCCCATCAGTGAATCACCTGAAAATATGGGGTAGCATACATACTCTTGATTGTTGGGGCATTTTTCATTTAATATAACTCCTCTTCTTACGGCTTTTAGACATTTTTGCGTATAGCCACACATTATTTTTCCTTCTTTTATAACTGGTATTAGATTTGAATCCTTTTCTTTATATACGGAAAAATTATTTAATTTAAACTCATTTTTAAGTAGATCTGCAATCAATAAAAATATTTCCTCTTCGGTTTCACAGAGGTCTATATCCTCTTTAAACTTCAACAGTCTGGTAGTGTTTTCAATATAGTTATTTATGTTGGATACAAGTTTGCCTACAGGTCCTTCCGTTGATGAGGTAGGTAATTTCATATGTATACTTATCTCATCCTCTATTAGCTTTTTAGAAACATCAGCTATCTTTTCTACAGAGCGCATCATTTTTATTATGAGTATATAAACGACTAAAAATGAAATGACAGAAAATAGTACCCCTGGTATTAAACTTTTTATGGCATTTTCTATGAATGCCTTCTGTTGTTTTTCTTTGTAGGCTTCTACGGCATCATCGATATCCTTCAAATAAAAGCCACTGCCTATAATCCATTTAAAAGAAGGTATGCTTTTTACATAAGATATCTTTTTGTAAACTTTATTCTTTTCACCTGATGGGTAATACCATTCATATTCTATAAAGTCGCCGTTTTTTATTCTTAAGGTTTCAAGTATTTCTTTTAAAATTTTATACGGTTTTTCCGGAAGTTTAAATATGTTTTTCCCCTCTATTGAAGGTTTAGGTGGATCAAGCAACATAGTGCCACCATATGTCATGCACCATACATATCCAACTTTACCGTATTTTATTGTACTTATACCGTCTAAGGCTATCTCTTTGGCGTCTTGTAGAGTAACTTTTCCCTCCATTGCTAAATTTTGTGCTATACTTATAATATTTTGTGCCACCTCAACAGCTGTTCTTGCCATATATTTATGCATTTGCAAGAGGTTATTTCTTTGGCTTTCTATCTGTTTTTGCATTTGTGCATATTGTGTAAAGAAGAAATATCCGTAGCCCAGTATACCAATTATAGATAATCCTATTATGTATGTAGCTATTATCTTAAACTTGAAGGATTTTTTAGATATCTTTTCTATTAATTTGTTCATACCTCAGTCCTTCTTTTCCAATTTAGCTAATCTGCACAAGCTTTTAAACACAGTAAAGTAAATTATACAATTTTATTCTTTTGAATGGAAGTATTTATATTAACTAAAGTAAATTTTATTTTACTTTTTTATAGGCGACAAAAAGAAGATTCGCATATGTTTTTATTGTCAATGAATAAATTATTTTAAAGGTTAAATCTATTGATTTTTCTTGACAATTACTAATTTATTTTTAAAATTGATTTAAGATGTGTGATCAAATTAAAGTAAATATCGATAAATTTTTCATAAAGCATGAGATAGTTAAGTTAAAATTAATTTTAAAAGCGATAGAAAACCCACAGCATAAACTACCCCCTGCAAGGGATATAGCAATCCATGATAAGGTTAGTGAACTCACTGTAAAGAAAGTAGAGAAGGAATTGGTTCAAAAAGGGTATCTGATAAGTAACAAAAAAGGTGGTACGAGAACCACAAGCAAATTTACAAAACAGCAGATATCCAATTTTATAAGTTCCAAAGAGGCTTTTAAGTCTTCAGTTGAATCTTTAATTAAAAGTGGTTTTAGTGAAGAAGATATACTTTCTTTAGTTTATGATGTGTTATCACATGCAAAAAGAAATCAATCCAATATAATATACACAGAAAAAGATGAGGCTATAGCCATATTTGCCAAGTCTCAAATAGAGGATTCTATAGGTTGTGGCGTAGGTTTTAAACCGTTTGATACACTAAAGTCTGAGCTGTCGAACAGGGCTTTAGAAAATAAAATTATAGTTGCACCTTTCTTTTGCTCTCCTCAGCTTGAGAGTTTTATATACGAGGAGGTAAAACTTGTTCCACTCAGGGCAACTCATCCACTTGAGGGATTGGCAGAGAATAAAGAGATTCCTTTTGGCAGCAGGATATTCTACATAGCAGCCTCAAAGATGGATAAGGAAAACTCAATTAGTGTGTACCAAGATGTTTTAAAGGATAGATTTAGACTCTATGTTTATACCCAGGATGAAATTTTAGCAAATAGACATTTCTTAAGTTTTGCAGATGTTGTTGTTGGTTATAGTTGGATTGTAAAGAATAATGAATTCCTTTTTAAAAACATCAAACATGTTGTTAGTAGGAATAGATTTTACGATGATGAAGGCTTGGAGATGATAAAGTATTTGCTTGAGAGTATCTCGGAGGAAGATTAAATGGAAATAATAGGTGTCGATACGGGTGGTACGTTTACCGATTTTATTTACAAAACCGATGAGGGAAAGTGGGGGGTATATAAACTCCTATCCACACCGGCCAATCCAGCCGAAGCTGTACTTGAGGGTATAAAAAAAATAGTAAGAGGTGAAAAATTTAAGGTGATTCACGGCTCTACTGTTGCAACCAATGCTATACTTGAAAGGAAAGGGGCCTATGCAGCTTTTATAACAAATAGTGGATTTGAGGACATTATAGAAATAGGAAGACAGAACAGGAGTAGACTGTACGATTTATTTTACAAAAGAGAGGAGCCACTTGTGCCTTCTGAGCTTAGGTTTGGTGTATCTTCAAGAGTTAACTCAGAAGGTGAGGTAGTTGAAGATATTGACGATGAAGAGCTTGAAAATATTGTTAAAAAGCTTGAGGATGCGAAGGCTGAATCGGTTGCTGTTTGTTTTTTGTTTTCCTATTTAAACCCAGAACATGAGATTAAAGTTAAAAGTGCTGTAGAAAGGTTAAGTCTACCTGTGTCTCTATCGCATCAAATATTGGCTGAATTCAGAGAGTATGAAAGAGCATCAACTACAATTATAAATGCCTATGTTTCCCCCAAGATGAAGCGCTATCTTTACAACATAATGGATGAACTTAAGGATAATGAGTTGAGGATAATGCAGTCAAATGGTGGAAGTATCTCGGCTCAAACGGCATCAGATGAATCTGTTAGGACAATCCTGTCTGGGCCTGCCGGTGGTGCGGTTGGAGCTTTTGAAATAGGCAAAATGGCAGGGTATTCTAGACTTATAACATTTGATATGGGTGGTACATCAACCGATGTTTCATTGATAGATGGCAGACTGCCACTGACTTTTGAATCGGAAATTGGTGGTTTTCCGGTTAAAGTGCCCATGATTGATATACATACCGTTGGAGCTGGGGGTGGTTCCATTGCTTATTTAGATGCTGGGGGGTCTTTGAAGGTAGGACCGGAGAGTGCCGGGGCTGATCCTGGGCCTATATGTTATGGTAAAGGTGAAAGAATTACTGTAACTGATGCCAACCTTTATCTTGGTAGATTAGTGCCTGAGTTTTTCCTGGGTGGCAATATGAGGCTTGATAGGGATAGATTAACTAAATATTTCTCGTTAATGTCTAAAGAACTCAATATGGATGAAATTGAGCTGGCAGAGGGTATTCTTACAGTGGCGAATACTTCAATGGAAAGAGCAATAAGGGTAATTTCTGTAGATAGAGGCTATGATCCAAGGGAGTTTGTGCTATTTTCCTTTGGTGGTGCCGGTGGAATGCATGCTACTTTTTTGGCTAAATTATTGAGAATTCCAAAGGTGTTTGTTCCAAAAAATCCAGGTATTTTATCTGCCATTGGCATGTTAATGGCAGATGTTGTTAAAGATTACTCCTTAACGGTTATGTTAAAGGCAGAAAACACAAATTATACTAAACTAAATAGTTTATTTGAGCCTTTAGTAGAAAAAGGACTTGAAGATTTAAAAAACGAAGGTGTTAATAAAAAGATAAGAATAGAAAAGTATTTAGATATGAGATATTTGGGTCAATCCTACGAAATAGTTGTGCCGTTTGAAGAGGATTACTTGAATTTATTTCACAGTTTACACCAAAGAACATATGGCTATGCTGATAAGAGCAAGAGGGTTGAGATAGTAAATATAAGGGTCAGGGCTATAGGCATACCATCAAAACCTGTTTTTGAAACTATGCGCTGTGGCTCATCCAAGTTAAAAAGCGATGCTATTTTGGGTTATAGAGATGTTGTGTTTGACGGTAGCTTTTATAAAACGGCTATAATAGACAGAGATAAGCTTGCATGCGGTAACGTTGTTGAGGGGCCTGCAGTTGTGGTGGAGTATTCATCGACCATTGTTTTACCTTTTTATTCTAAGGCAGGTGTGGATAAATATGGCAACCTCATAATCGATATTGAAGGGGCAGAAAATGAAGGTTAACCCTATACTTCTTGAGGTATTTAAGAATAAACTATCTTCTGTAGCCGATGAAATGGGTGTTTCTTTAAATAGAACTGCTTTTTCTGCAAATATAAAGGAAAGAAGGGATTTTTCCTGTGCGGTGTTTGATGAAAATGGCGATATGATAGCCCAGGCTGCCCATATTCCTGTACATCTTGGTTCTATGCCCATGTCTGTTAAAGCAGCAATATCGGAGTTTGATTTCAAAGAAGGGGATATGGTGGTGCTAAACGACCCCTTCAAGGGTGGCACGCACCTACCTGATATAACTATTGTTGCCGGTGTTTTTGTTGATGGTGAAGAAAAACCCGTTTTTTATGTGGCAAACAGAGCTCACCATGCAGATGTAGGTGGTATGAGCTCAGGTTCTATGCCTTTATCAAGCAATATATTCCAAGAGGGTGTTATCATTCCTCCGCTTAAACTTGTTGAAAATGGTCAGATAAACGAGAGTGTATTTAAGTTGTTCCTGAACAATGTTAGGACGCCTTATGAAAGAGAGGGTGATTTTAAAGCTCAAATAATGGCTAATTTGACAGGTATTAAGCGTATTAAAGAAATGGTAGATAAGTATTCTCTTAATACGGTGAAACTATATGCGAAAGAATTAATGGATTATTCAGAAAGAATAATGAGAAAAACAATTCTTGAAATCCCGGATGGTACATATTCTTTCGTAGATTTTTTGGATGACGATGGAATTGAAAGACAAAATATAAAGATTCAGTTGGATTTAACGATAGACAGTGATAATGCAATTTTGGATTTTACAAAATCTGACAATCAGGTAATGGGTAGCGTGAATGCCGTGTATGCCATAACACTTTCTGCCGCTTTGTATGTGTTTAGGTGCTTGGTTGAACAGAACATACCCACAAACACAGGCTGTTTAAGGCCTCTTAATCTCATTACAAGGAAGGGTAGTGTTGTTGATGCAGTTTTTCCGTCTGCTGTTGCTGGTGGGAATGTGGAAACATCTCAGAGAATAGTAGATGTTATTTTGGGAGCTCTCTCAAAAGCAGTTCCGGAAAAGATACCAGCTGCAAGCCAAGGAACAATGAACAATATAGCAATTGGAGGTATTAATGAATTAAATGGTGAACCCTTTGCTTACTATGAAACATTGGGTGGCGGTATGGGTGCATCAAACAAACACCACGGTGAGAGTGCAATTCATTCTCACATGACCAATACCCTAAATACACCTATCGAAGCATTAGAGTATAGCTATCCTTTTAGGGTTAGAAGATACTCTATAAGAAGAGGATCTGGTGGAAAAGGTAGATTTTGTGGAGGTGATGGACTTATTAGAGAGATAGAGCTACTCAATAAAGCTGAAATTACCGTTTTGTCTGAAAGAAGAAGGCTCTCTCCTTACGGTTTAGAGGGTGGTGAACCTGGTAATAGGGGCAGAAATGTTATAATAAGGAATTCCAAGGAGATGGATATGCCCCCAAAGTTTACGATGAAGTTGAATAAGGGTGATATTGTCAGGATAGAAACGCCGGGTGGCGGTGGCTATTTTAAATCAAATAAATGATGGGAGGTTGCATATGAGATTTTTTAGGGTTTTTGTGGTTTTATTAACTATTTTGTTTTTAAGCAGTTTTTCTAATGCAAAGACTATCAAAATGAACTTGAACTGTATCTATGGGCCAAATAGTATTCACACCGAAGGTGCTATGAAGTTTGCAGAGTTAGTTAAAAAGTATACCCATGGAAGCGTGGTTATTACAGTCTACCCCGGTGGTAGCTTAGGGTTTAAAGGCCCTGAACTTCTCCGTGTGGTTAGGGATGGACAGGTTCCTATGTCTGATATTTTAATGGGCGTTGTTTCAGGTAGTGAACATGTTTTTGGTGTAAGTTCTCTACCCAAACTGGTTAATTCTTATGAAGAGGCCTTCAAGCTGTATCAGGCGTTTAAGCCCCTATATGAGAAAGCTGCTCTAAGATGGAATCAAAAGTTTTTATACGCCGCACCGTGGCCGCCCAGTGGTTTAGTTACAAAGGTTAAAATTGAGTCAGCCAAGGATTTGAAGGGTTTAAAGATAAGAACATACGACAAAAACGGTGCAAAGTTTTTAAGAATTTTGGGGGCAAATGCCGTTTCTATGCCGTGGGGTGAGGTTTATTCGGCTTTGAGAACAAACCTTATAAATGGCGTTTTGACTAGTGCAGAATCAACCAAAAACGGTAAGTTCTGGGAAGTTCTGAAGTATTTTTCACCGATAAACTACGCTTATCCTCTAAATATGGTTACCATAAACCTGGATTACTGGAAGGCTTTGGATAAAAAGCAGCAACAGGCCATTCTTAGAGCAGCCAAAGAGACAGAAAAATATCAGTGGGCTTACTCTGAAAAAATAAACAATGAGGATTTAAAGATCATACAAGGGCACAGCATGGTGGTAAATGAGCCTACAGAGGAGTTTGAGAGGCAGATGGAGAAGGCTTCAAGGCAGTTGGTAGAGGAGTTTTTAGATAAGGCATCACCCTCTGAGAAGAAGATACTTAGAGAATTTATCAAGTAATGATTGAAAGGCTTATCGGTTGGATAGATAGGCTAAGTAATCTGTTTGCCTATCTATCCGCCTTTTTTCTAATTGTTATTATAGTTTTAATTGTTTCTAATATAGTTCTCATGAGCTTATTTAATAAATCGATTATGATTACAGATGAGTATTCAGCCTATATGTTTGCTGCTTTTGTTATGTTTTCTGTATCCTATACACTAAAAGAGGGCGGGCATATAAAGATAACGGTTTTAACATCCAGACTTCCTGATGGTGTAGAAAGAATAGCTAAGTTTCTTACTACTACAATTGCATTTGCTCTGTCGATTTATATGTTTTATTTTTCTTGTGTTATGGTATATCAGGCGTATGTATATCAGATGAGGGCAGATACAGTTGCACAAACATTGCTCTGGATACCTCAACTATGTATGCCTATTGGTTTTTTTATTTTGTCTTTGCAGTTGATTTCCGAAATTCTAAAGGTGTTTAAATGATTTCTGATCCGTTAACACTTTTAGCTGTTATGATGATAATCTTGTTTGTGTTTTTGTTATCTGGTTTATGGATAGGCTTTTCTCTTTTTGCTACGGGTGTTGCAACTATGCTGCTTTACGATTTTACTTTACCCCCAACCATATCTATCTGGTCAAAAATAGGAGGGTTGATTGCAAATTCCTCCTGGAATAGTCTGGATTCCTGGTCTTTGGTTGCCCTTCCTTTGTTTGTGTTTATGGGAGAGATATTGTATCATACCGATATATCCAACAAATTGTTTAACGGCCTTTTGCCATGGTTTTCAAAAATACCTGGCAGGCTTTTACATCTCAATGTGGTTGCATGCTCTATGTTTGCCGCAGTATCGGGATCATCTGCCGCCACAACAGCAACAGTTGGTAAGATTACTTTAAATGAACTTAAAAAAAGAGGCTATTCAAAGAGTTTATCTGTTGGGTCGTTGGCTGGTGCTGGGACACTAGGATTTCTAATTCCGCCCAGCTTGATAATGATCATATACGGTGTAATGTCCAATGTTTCCATAGGCAAACTGTTTATTGCAGGGATCATACCCGGTTTGATGCTTGGCGGTTTGTATTCTTTTTATATCATGATTGCCTCTTTGATAAAGCCAAATGTTGTGCCTAAAGAGCAGGAGCAATTTGGTTTAAAGGATAGGCTTGTTGCCCTTAAGGATATAATGCCTGTGTTTTTGCTGATCGTGCTTGTTTTGGGTAGCATATATATGGGCTTTGCAACACCAACAGAGGCTGCGGCTTTGGGTGTTGTGGGTGCTCTCCTTTTGGCGCTTATGTTCAGGAATCTTACTTGGGATAATTTTAAATTATCTGTAAAAAATTCAATAAAGACCACTGTTATGATATCTTTCATTATGATGGGTGCAGCATTTTTGTCTCAGGTTGCCGGTTTTAGTGGCATAACAAGGTCGTTAAGTCTCTATGTTGCGCAGTCGCATTTAAGCCCCTATATGCTCCTTTTAATTGTTGGTTTTATGTATCTTCTGCTTGGAGCAATTTTAGATGGTGTTTCTATGGTTGTTATGACTACGCCTATAATATTGCCCATCATGCAACGGGCGGGTTTTGAGGCTTTATGGTTTGGGATATTTTTGGTGATTATGGTGGAGCTTGCTCAGATTACACCACCTGTTGGTTTTAGCCTTTTTGTGATAGAAGGTATTTCAGGCGAAAAAGTGAGTGATATAATAAAATACAGTTTTCCGTTTTTCCTAATTATGATTTTTGTGGTGGCAATCCTTGCTATATTTCCTCAGATTGTTTACTTTTTGCCTTCGCATATGATTAGATGATTAACCAATTTCCCCAAAGCTTTGTTTACTTTTGTGGTGTTTCTATGCTAAAATAAGACTGCTATGTATAGTCTTATTGAAAAGGCAAAAGAAAAGATAAGGAAGGCTGAAAGGCTAGTTGCATTTACAGGTGCTGGTATCTCCATTACAAGCGGTATACCGCCCTTTAGAGGTCCTGGTGGATTGTGGAGCAAATACGACCCATCTATCTTGGATATAGATTTTTTTATCTCAAACCCAAAACAGAGCTGGAAATATATAAAAGAGATATTCTATGAGTACCTTCTTAAGGATGTAAAGCCCAATCCTGCGCATGTAGCACTGGCCAAGCTTACATGTCCTGTAATAACGCAGAACATAGATAATCTGCATCAGGCTGCTGGCTCTGAAGATGTGATTGAGTTTCACGGAACAGCACAAACGCTTGTTTGCATGGATTGCTCTAAAAGGTTTAACAGAAATAACATAGACCTTTCTGTTGATATTCCACGATGCGACTGCGGGGGTGTCTTAAAACCGGATTTTGTTTTCTTTGGTGAGCAGATCCCCAAGGATGCTTTAGATAAATCCTTTATGCTTGCACAGATCTGCGATGTTATGCTTGTTGTTGGCACAACGGGTGAGATAATGCCAGCAAGCCAGATCCCGATTTTTGCTAAAAACAACGGCGCCTTTATCATAGAAGTTAATCCAAACCCGTCAAATTACACAGGCGGAATTACCGATATATTTTTGCAGTATAAGGCTGAAGAGGTTTTGCCAAAACTCGTTGAAGGAGTGAAAGATGTCAGATAGACCCTTGAATTTTATCGAGGAGATCGTAGAAAACGACATAGATTCCGGTAAATATGAGGGCAGGGTACATACGCGATTCCCACCAGAGCCCAACGGATATCTACATATTGGCCATGCCAAGTCCATATGCTTGAATTTTGGCTTGGCTGAAAAGTATAACGGAAAGTGTAATTTGAGATTTGATGATACCAACCCTCTGAAGGAGGGTGAGGAGTTTGTCGAATCTATAAAAAGAGATGTAAAATGGCTGGGCTTTGATTGGGATGATAGGTTGTTTTTCGCTTCTGATTACTTTGAGAAGATGTATGAATATGCAGTTAAGCTAATAAAAATGGGTAAGGCATATGTTTGTGATTTAACACCGGATGAGATTAGAGAGTATAGGGGAACACTGACAGAGCCTGGAAAAGAAAGCCCCTATAGAAATCGCTCGGTTGAGGAGAATCTTGAACTGTTTGAACGGATGAGAAACGGCGAGTTTGAAGAGGGCTCAAAGACGCTGCGTGCTAAAATAGATATGTCCCACCCCAATTTGAATATGCGCGATCCGGTTATGTATAGGATTATCAAAAAGCCCCATTATAGACAGGGTAAAAAGTGGTATATCTATCCCACCTACGATTGGGCGCATTGCCTTGAGGATTCTATTGAGCTTATAACCCATTCTCTTTGCACGCTTGAATTTGCAGACCATAGAATTTTGTATGAGTGGTTTTTGGATCAGCTTGGTATATATAAGCCCCAGCAGATAGAGTTTGGCAGACTTAATATGACATATACCGTTCTCAGTAAGAGAAAACTTACCATCCTTGTTAGGGATGGGTATGTAAACGGATGGGACGACCCAAGAATGCCGACTATTGCAGGTTTAAGAAGGAGAGGGTACACACCTGAGTCCATCAGGGATTTTGTTAACAGGACAGGCGTTTCAAGAACCGATTCTGTTGTAGATTATGCACTTCTTGAGCATTGTATTAGAGAGGATTTGAATAAAAAGGCCAACAGAGTTATGGCTGTTTTAGATCCTTTAAAGATCGTTATAACGAACTATCCAGAGGATAAGGTTGAATGGCTGGATGCTGAGAACAATCCGGAGGATGAAAAGGCAGGAAAAAGAAAGGTGCCTTTCTGTAGAGAGATTTACATAGAAAGAGACGATTTTATGGAAAATCCACCTAAGAAATTCTTTAGGCTTGCACCGGGAAGGGAAGTTAGACTAAAACATGCCTATTACATCACTTGTAATGAGGTCATAAAGGATGAAGATGGCAACATAGTCGAGCTTAGGTGCACATACGACCCTTCATCTAAAGGCGGATGGACAGAGGATGGAAGAAAGGTGAAAGGAACACTTCATTGGGTAAGTGCAAGGCATTGTTTAGATGCTGAGGTTAGATTATATGACAATTTGTTTATAAAGGAAGACCCAGAAGAAGATGAAAACTTTTTGAATAATATAAATTCGAATTCACTTGTAATACTTCAAAATTGCAAGATAGAGCCATATTTGAAGGATGCAAAGGTTGGTGATAAATTCCAATTCTTAAGAAAAGGTTATTTTTGCGTGGATGATGATTCGAAAGATGGGAAATTAATCTTCAACCGAACAGCGACACTTAAGGATAGCTGGGCTAAGATTCAAAAGAAGTTAAGCTAAAGAGGGGTAGAAATGTTATCTGGATTAATGAAAAAGATTTTTGGAACACAGAATGACAGAATTTTGAAATCGATAAAGCCTGTTGTGGATAAGGTTAACGACAAAGAGAGTTGGGCTAAGTCACTTTCGGATGATGGTATAAGAGAAGAGTTAAAAAAGTTAGAAAACAGATATCACGAAAAAGGAAAGCTTGATGATATATTGGTGGATTCGTTTGCTTTAACAAGAGAGACAGCAAGAAGAACCCTCAATATGAGACACTTTGATGTTCAGCTTATAGGTGGGTATGTTTTGCATAAGGGTATGGTTGCCGAAATGAAAACTGGTGAGGGTAAAACACTTGTTGCTACACTACCTCTTGTGCTAAATGCTATGACTAAGCGAGGCGTCCATCTTGTTACGGTCAATGATTATCTGGCAAAAAGGGATGCATTGTGGATGGCTCCAATCTACTTATTTTTAGGTTTTAGCGTTGGCGTAATTCAGCAGCAAAATAAGTCATTTCTTGTTGAATGGGATGATAAAGAAAAATTCACGACAAAACTTACCCCATGCTCAAGAAAAGAAGCCTATTTAGCCGATATTACATACGGCACAAACAGCGAATTTGGGTTTGATTATTTAAGGGATAATATGAGTTATTCGCTGGATGAATATGTTCAACGTGATTTTTACTATGCAATAGTCGATGAGGTTGACTCTATCTTGATTGATGAAGCCAGGACACCCCTGATTATATCAGGTGTAGCGGATAGGCCTTCTTCTTTGTATTACAAGGTTGATAAGGCTGTAAGGCAACTGAAACCTGAGGATTATGAGGTTGATGAAAAGGTTAAAAACGCCGTTTTGACAGATTCTGGTGTTGAGAAGGTTCAAAAGTTTTTGGGTATTGACAACCTATACGATATAGAAAACATCGAGATTCTGCACATGGTCAATCAGGCCTTAAAAGCACATACCGTGTATTTAAAGGACAAAGATTACATAGTTAAAGATGGCAAAGCGATAATAGTTGATGAGTTTACAGGCAGGTTGATGCCCGATAGGCGGTATTCAGATGGCTTGCATCAGGCTATAGAGGCAAAAGAGCATTTGCGAATTCAAAAGGAGTCTCAAACGCTTGCCTCAATAACATTCCAGAACTACTTCAGGATGTATGAAAAACTTGCCGGTATGACAGGAACCGCTGCCACAGAGGCCAGAGAGTTTAAAGAGATCTACAACCTCGAGGTTGTTGTAATACCAACAAATAAACCAATAAAGAGAATAGACCACAACGATCTGGTGTTTAAAACCCATAAAGAAAAGATAAATGCAATAATTAATGAAATAGAGGAAAGGTACAAAAAAGGTCAGCCGGTTCTTGTTGGAACTACAAGTGTTGAAAAGTCGGAAGAGCTACACAAGATCTTATCAAGGAAGCGCATACCCCACTCCGTATTAAATGCAAAGCACCATGAAAAGGAAGCAGAGATTATTGCCCATGCAGGCGAACCCAAAAGGGTTACCATTGCTACCAATATGGCTGGTCGTGGTGTTGATATAAAATTAACGCCGGAGAGCAAAGAGTTAGGGGGGTTGTTTATTTTAGGTACAGAAAGGCATGAATCAAGAAGGATAGACAACCAGTTGAGGGGTAGATCTGGAAGGCAGGGAGATCCCGGCGAGTCGAGGTTCTTTTTATCTTTAGAAGACGATCTGCTTAGGATATTTGGCTCCGAAAGAATAAAGCTTCTTATGGATAGGCTTGGTGTTGAAGAGGGTGAAGCCATTGAAAACAGAATGATTACAAGGGCTATAGAGAATGCCCAGAAGAAGGTTGAGGCTTACAATTTTGAAATTAGAAAAAACCTTCTTGAGTACGACGATGTTATGAACAAGCAAAGACAGGTTATCTATCAGCAAAGAAGAAGCATATTGGAGGGTAAAGATCTAAAAGATGATATCCTGGGCTATGTTGATTCCATTGTTGATGATTTAGCTTCTGCTTATCTGCCGGATAAGGTTGATCCAACAAACTGGGATATTGATGGTTTCAATAAAGAAATTCGCAGGATATTCGATAGGACATTTGATATAGATGCAGTTGAGCTTTCAAAAACCAAGCAGAGACATAAAATGCTTGAGGATGTGAAAAATCAACTTAAGGATGAGTATAATTCAAAAGAGGAACTCATAGGGAACGATGAGATGAGGAATTTGGAGCGCCAGATAATGCTTCAGGTTGTGGATATGCATTGGCGTGAACATCTAAAGAATATGGATTATCTAAGGGATGCAGTGGGTTTGAGGGGGTATGGTCAGAGAGATCCGCTTGTTGAATACAAGAAGGTATCCTTTGATGAGTTTGAAGAGATGGTTAAAAGGATACAGGAGGACACAGTAGCCTCAATCTATCACATAAGGATAGTAGTTGAGTAGTAAATTTTTTATAGATACGCCGTTTGATAGATTTCTTGTTTTTGATTTGAATAATGGAAGAATAGATAGAATTTTTTTTTCTTGTCAGTTAGAAGGTCAACCATTGCATGGCAATTTAAAAAGATGCGTTGAGTATATTTTTGATAGTGGTGATTTCTCCTGTTTTGATTATAGATTATTAAATAACTCTTTAATTTCGCAAAAAGCTCGTATGCTTCAGGGGTTTCTTATATCTACAAAGACAGGTCAGACATTTAGCTACTCCGATGTGGCAGATAAAGTGTTTGGTTCTAAGAATTATGCAAGAGCGGTGGCTTCTATGCTGCGCGCCAATCCATTTGTCTTTTTTGTTGCCTGTCATAGGGTTTTGGCAAAAAACGGAATAGGTGGGTATTCGGCGGGGGTGGAATTAAAACGGAAAATCCTTAAATGGGAAGCTTTAAAAGGAGATGATTATGTATAAGAGGGAATCTGGCTGGAGTGGTTTTTGGTGTGGGTTGTTTGTTGCTGCTGGACTTACAGCTTTGGGTTGGTTTATTATGACCACGGCTTTGAGTGTAAAAAAACTGGATAGAACCGTAAGTGTTAAAGGATTATCTGAAAGGCTTGTGAAAGCCGATGTTGCAATATACCCAATTGAGCTTGTTGTTGCCGATAATAACCCTATAAACCTGTCAAAGAAGTTAAAATATGGCAAAGATGCTGTGGATAAATTTTTAAAATCGGAAGGCTTTGATGATAGTGAGATATTTGTCTCCTCCCCTCAAATAACGGATAACTTTGCCAACGGATACAACTCAAATGCGAGATTCAGATACACGGGCAAGCTGATTGTCACACTTTATACGCACAAGGTGGATAGCGTTGTGGCTTTGGATAGAAAGCTCTTTAAGCTTTCAGAGATGGGTATAATGGCAACCAATCAGAAGTTTCAAACTGTGTATCTTTATACCCAGCTAAATAAGATAAAGCCTGTTATGATAGAACAAGCCATACAGAATGCCCGTAAGGTAGCCATGAAATTTGCAAATGAATCAAGCTCTGAGTTGGGTTCAATAAAGACTGCCCATCAGGGTTATTTTAGTATAACAGACAGAGATCCAAACACCCCTTACATTAAGCGCGTCAGGGTTGTTGTGAATGTTGTTTATTATTTAAGATAGCTGTTGTTTTAGTTTTTCAAGCTCTTCTTTTTCTTTTGATAACAGTTTTGTATTGTGTTCTATAGTTTTGAAAACCTCTAAGGCTTTCTTCTGACTTTCTGTTTTTATTTGGATGGCTTTATTAAGTGCTTTTTCTATAGATTCTATTGTCAAATCAAGTTTATCCTTGAGTTGATCTTTAAATCTAAAAGTGGTTTCCCTGACTCTTTTTGTTAGATCATATCTAACCCTTCCACAATGTCTGTCAAATAATTCTATCGTTGTATTTTTTATATGCTTGTATGCAATTTTTTTGCCTATGAAAAACGGCAGCTTGGTTCTAAAGGTTGTTGCAAATATGTTTAAGATTCCCATCTGGTCTTGAAGCATAAAATAGAAATAACTTTTCTGTATTAATTTTTCTTTGTCTATATAAGAATTTAGTTTTATCTCAAATATAGATGATGCCGTTTTTGCAATATCTTCAATCTTTTCGTTTATACGCTTGGCAAGTTCATCATATATGGCTTCGATCTTATTGGATATAATTTCAGACTGTTCTTTCTTAAAATCATTGAATATATCCATAATGTATTCATTCATTTTTTGTGTCATGTAGATCTCAAATTCCTCTGTTGTTGGTTTTTCCTTTGCCTTTTCCTCGTAATGTTGTTGCATTTTTTCTATTAACTCGGATAGATGTTGTTCCTTCAGCTTTTCTATTTCTTCATCCAACTCTTTATAGATTTTCTCTATACGTTTATCGAGTATATATTCGTATTCTTCAGCTTCTTCTTTAACCCCTTTAATGAAACCCTCAAATTTGACTGTTTTTTCTTTTAATCTTTCTAAGGAGAAGTTTTGGGCTTGCTTCTGTATTTGATACGATGTTAGTTCGTTATTTATGTGACGAAGTATGGCATTTATAGTACTTATTGTTATTATATTGCCTTTTTCTTTTTGAATAAATTCATCTAACTCGTTTTCGAATTCACTAATTCTTGATTCTTTTAACAGATTACTATCTTTTGTTTGTTTTGCCTTTAATGCATTTTTTGCCGATATTGGGTAAATTTTTATGCCTTTGGTTTTTGTGTAATCTTCTAAGAAATGTTTGTTAAATTCAATCACCTCATCCAACTCTTTTTCGGATACCATGTCTATTTTGTTTAAGACAAAAAAGAATTTTTCTGTATATGTTCTTACGTTTTTTAAAAATCCTATTTCTGCTTCACCTAATGGGGGGTCGGGGCTCATTACAAACACTGCCGCGTCGCAGTATGGCAAAAAACTGTAGGCTACATCTGTGTTATGCTTAAAAACACTGCCAATCCCGGGTGTATCTATGATTCTTATGCCTTTTTTTAGATATGGTGATGGGTGAAATACATGAACCTCCTTAACGTTTAGTTTGTTTTTTGGGTTATGCTTTTCAGTAACGTATTTTTCTATTTTTTCTAATTCTATTTCTTCTTTTGAGTTATCCAGAAATTTAACTATTGCTTTTTTGGCTTGGGAATATGATATTATTGTAACTATAGATGTAAGAGGCAAAATTGATGATGGAACTATATCATCTCCTAAAAGTGCATTTATAAGAGTAGATTTACCCCTTTTGAATTGGCCTATCACCACCAGATTGAATTGTTCATTTAGAAGTTTTTCTTTTGTTTTTGATAATTCTTTACCGCTAATAACCTCTACAGCTGATATACTTTTTAGAAGTTTCTCTTTTATGTTGGTCATAATTGACCCCCTTTTTGGATTTATCGAGTAGAGGTTATCATCCCCTTTGGCGGGGCTTTTTAGGCTAACCTCATAGCCTTTTTTTGAAAATATACTTTAAAAAAAGGGAAAAATCAATTACCTATTGATTAGGTAGTCCTCATCTATAGTTTGGCTGCTGTTGCTTAATTTTCTTGCCCATTTTATTATTTCCCTTAATTTCTTTGGACGTAGGGATGAGTATTTATTTGCATACATATTTTTATCTGCTTCCCTTAAAAGGTCATCAACATTTTTAAATTGGCCATTTTGGATGGCGTAACCTATGGATGCACTAATAAATATTTCTGTTGAATTGTTGCTTAGCTCTATCTTTGTTTTTATCCTTTCTATAAAAGTAATTACTCCTTTTTCGGATGTATTAGGCATTATAACGGCAAATTCATCACCACCAATTCTTGCCACTACATCACTACCTCGAGCTGATGTCGATAGGATTTCTGATATTTTCATTATAAGTTTATCACCGGTCTCATGTCCAAGTATATCGTTTGTTATCTTTAAGCCATTTAGATCTATCATAACAAGAGCAAGAGGATAGTTTCTTTTGTGGAATAACCTTTTTATTTCTTCTTCAAAATAGCGCCTATTATAAAGCCCAGTTAAGGTATCATGCAAGCTTAAATATTCAAGTTGTTTGCTTTTTAGATATCTTTGTGTAATGTCGTTAAATGAGATGATAAGCATTGTTTCGGATGTTATTTGAATCTTTGCCACATGTACATCAAACCATCTACTTTTTCCACCTGCTGTAACGATATTAATTTCGCATTGGTTGCAAACTTGTCTACCCTTCATTACTTTTAGAAGTTGTATTTTTAGGTTTTCTGGTATTTTTAGCTTGTTTATTACAAGTTTTTCATTTTCTTCAAAATCAAGCAATTTTTTAGCAAGGTTGTTATAATATATAATCCTGCCTTTTCTGTCGACAACGATTATACCTGTGCTGATTTTGTCAATGAATTCTTGCAGATCGCTTTTTCTTTTTTCTATAGCCCTGTATAGGTTAACCATCTGGGTTATGTTTCTTAGAATACATACAATTGTGTTTTCCTCTGGCGAATAGCTTACAGTCTCTATAAAGACTGTTTCGTTACCTTCTTTTAATGCGAGAGTAAAGGAAACATTAAATTTTCTTTTTATAACATTCTCTATAACATTCGAGATGATAGGGTACGGCTTTAATATTTCACTGGCTTTTTTACCAATAAGTTCTTTTGAATTTGCGATAGCTTTGCATCTGGTGGCCGCTTCGTTTGCGCCTGCTATTACGAAATCAGCGTCCTTTTTCTTTAGTACAATAACGCATTCTGGCATATGTTTAAGAAGGAGAGAATGTTCATTAAGCAATTTTTCCGTGGTTGCTTGTATGTCTTCAAGTTTTTCCATTGTTTTATTTACCTGATGCGCCAAATCAGTTAACTCTTTTATCCTTAATTTCTTTGTTTTTATTCTACCTTTGTTTTTGTATTGCCTAAAAAAGTTGAGTAGGTTTTCAATATCTGCTTTTATTGGTTTGTATATAAGACCTAAAAATATTGTAAGCCAGAGTATATACCCTACAAATAAAGCTCCTATAATAAGGATAAGTAGAGCTTTTCTTGTATAAGATGAAACAGCTTCTATCATTGAATTTTTGAATGATGGAAACATGACTGTAAAATCTAAAGGCCCGCCAGAGCCTATAATCCAATTGTATGGCTTATAATAGTATAAGGATACAATTCTTTTTCTTTCTTTTTCATTTTTGTAGAATGGCCAGATAAGTGTTGTGGTTAGTCTTCCCTGTTTGATGAGTTTTTCTAAACAGTCACCTACACAGGGTTGTGAGTTTAGATAAGTTATGGTTTTATCTTTTGTAATACATGTGTGATTTTTGATTCTTGGATCTGTATAAAATATAATTTTTCCTATGCATTTATTTGTTTTTGGCATTAGGCTTATAATGAATAGAGTTGGATTTTTAAAGCTCTCAAGCGATGTTTTTAATTCATTTAAAATATCCTGTTTTGTTATTTCTTCTAAATGGGTAATCATTCTACCTGAGCCTATGTACCAGTTGAACGGTTTAAATAATTTTACAAAAACGACCCTCTCTGCCGGCTTTCCATTGTGAATAAAAGTTCCTCTTACAAACCCCTCTTTATATCTTTTTATTGCATCTATTTCTTCCTGCATAGACTTTGCGTATCTTTTGTCTTTTAGTAGATTTTTTCCTGTAAGTTTTGAATCTGGACTTAAAACTTCAACGCCGTCCAATGATGCGATAAAATAATATCCTTTACCTTTATCGGTTAATAATTGAAATCTCACTATATCCTTTATTCTTTCTTTTATGCTTGCCTCAGATTCTTTGTGCTTGTATTTTTTGTATAGTTTTTCTGCCGTTAGCCATATTCTGTATGTGCGTTTTTTTAATGTGTTAAGTATTTCTTCATATTCATCCTCTCTTTTCTTGTTTATAAGCCTTACTGCATCCTTTATCTCTGAATGCTCAAGTCTTATTTCCCTTTTGATATGAATATCTTCGTTGAAATAGTATATTGCCTTATTTATAATCTTAAAGGTGAAATATCCCCAACCAATCGAGGTTATAACTGTAATAGAGAGAATACTTATCAATATAAATATCCCTATAAGGGATGATAGCTTGATTTTGCTCATCCTAAGAGTTTAACCCCTCTGTTTAGTTCTTCGACTATAGTATTTTATCTTATAATTGTCAACTGATAATTTTTTATTATTGACTTAGATATAATATAATAATTTATATAATTCAATAATTTATCTTTCTTGCAAATATAAGAAAAGCTGTGTGTGCGCTCATGGTGTCATACGGTCTCAATCTGTCTGGGTTTGTTTTCCAGAAGCGTTGCAATATCTCACTAACCTCTATATCTATTAAAGGTAGTCTTTCCATTTCTTTTAAGACAACTGACACCTGATTTGTTGTTGGCACTAAAACAGCTATGAGTTTCCCGTTTTTTAGTGGTTTTATGGCATTTTCAAGGTAAAGCCACGGTTCTTTGACATCTATGAAAACAGCATCTACATCTTTCTCGTCGAACCCTTCTGCAATATCTCTGTGTTTTATCTCTATCCTGTCGAGAAGGTTAAATCGTTTTAAATTCTTTAGGGCGTTATCTATAAATTCTTGCCGCTTTTCATAACTTATTAGTTTGCCTTGTTCGCCTACAATTTGGGCAAATACGGCGCTCATGGCACCACTTCCTATGCCTGATTCTATCACCACATCACCGGGTTTTATATCAAGTCTTAAGATGATATATGCAGCATCTTTGGGATATACGATCTGCGTGAGTCTGTTGAGTTTTTTCATGATAAAATCGTATAGTGTTGCAGGCAAAAGGATATATTCATACCCAAGGTGCGTTTCTATTCTTCCGCCAAAATCGGTATTTAGGATTTTTTCTTTTGCTATAATACCGTTTGCTGTGGAGTATTTCTCAGGCAGAGTTGCGAGGTTTAATATGTGTTTTTTATCCTTTTCTTTGTCGTATAATATGATGATACTGTTCTGATTGGGTTTATTCATAAATTTTCCTCTATATAGCAGAATTTATCAACATCAAATAGGCCTTTGTCTGTCAGTTTGATGTGGGGTATAACCTCAAGCGCTAAAAACGACAGCATGCCCAACGGGTCATCTAACTTGCATCCTAACTCTTTTGCGGCTTGTTTTAAAGCTATAACGGATTCTTTTATATCTTTGGCCCCGTCGTTTGATACTATTCCCCCGATGGGTAAGGCAAGGCGTGTTATTTTATCCCCATCCACAACAACTTGACCACCCTGCATCTCCATTATAGTTAAAATGGCTGTTTTTATCTTTTCATCCGATGTGCCAACGGCCACTATGTTGTGGCAATCGTGGGCAAGCGATGTGGCCATAGCCCCTTTTTTAAGGGAGAATCCTTTTACAAAACAGGCTGCTTTATTGTTATGCCCATATCGCTCTATTACAACAAGCTTTAGTATATCATCTTTTATGCTAAACTCTTTTTCTTGGCGTTCAATTGATAGCTTCTGCGTTATCAACGAGCCGTTTTCCAAGCCTATAGCTATGTTTTTATGCTTTATCTTTGGCAATTCTATGGGTGTTTTTACCTTGATGGAGTTTAGAAATTCTTTAGGTGGCTTGCTTTTTTTGTGGGTGGACTTGTAAATCTTTCCATCTGTGATTGATATTTTTGGTCTGAATTTGTCGTCAAACAGCACAAGATATGCCCTTTTTCCTTTTTTTATCCCTAAAAACTCATCAAGCCCGTAATACTTTAGACCATTAAATGATGCTACTTTAAGTGCTAAGGCTGGATTTATGCCCAAGCTTATCGCTTTTCTTAGGTTGTAATCTATGTGGCCCTTTTCTAAAATATCACCCACTGATTTATCATCACTGCAAAAGGCAACCTTATCAGGATGCTCTTTGATTATTTTGTATGCATCATCGGTTGAATGCTCGCTGCTTCCCTCCCTTAAGAAAACAAAGAAACCCAACTCTATCTTTTGCTTTAGTTCATCATAGTCATAGCTTTCGTGGTCATCCTCAACGCCTGCCTCTTTGTATAATTTAAGGGTTTGTACATCAAGGTGCGGCGCATGGCCGTTAATCCTCTTGTTCTTTCTTTTTGCAAGCTCTATCATCTTCATGAATTTTTCATCTCTATTTACAACACCTGGCACATTCATTAATTCGCCTAACGATACAACATCATCAAATCCCAGAAAGTATTTTACATCTTCTAAGTCTATCTTTCCGCCGCTTGTGGCAAATTCTGTGGCAGGGACACAGGAAGGGAGTGCAAACTTAAGCTGCATCTCTGTATCTTTTGCATCATTTATGAAAAACTCAAGCCCCTTCCTGCCAAAAACATTGGCTATTTCGTGGCAATCCGCAACGGCAAACAGCGTCCCTTTTTCAACAACGGCCTCGGCAAAACCCTTTGGCGTTAAGTGTGTGCTTTCTATGTGGCAGTGGCAATCTATAAGGCCTGTGGATAGATACAGCCCATCTGCCTCAATAACCTCTTTTGCCTTTATGGGGTTTTGACTGATCCTTGCAATCAAGCCGCCTTTTATGCCTATGCTCAGCCTGTTAAAATCAAGCTTTTCAAAATCGACAACCCATGCGTTGTTTATGGCTAAATCCATCTCTAAACCTATACCTCCAACACGCTTCCTACGCCTGCAAAGAAGAATTTATCCTTTAATTTGTTGTATAGCTTAGCCGAAACGGTTAGGCCTGTGCAGTGAGATGCACCAAGCTTTTGGATGTTGTATTTTTCTATAATATCCAATGTTGCGTTTATCTGCTCGTCATTTGCAAACCCTAAATGTGTTCCGCCTATAACAGCGTATATCTCTTTTTTGCCGGTTTTATTGATGAAGTGGTTTAATATGTTAACAATTCCTGCATGGGCACAGCCAAGAATCACGATTAAGCCCTTGGATGTGTCTATTGCCAAGGAGAAATCATCCCAGATCTGATCCTGGACAAGCTCACCGTTTTCCTTTTCCACCTTCATCTCTGCGTCTATCTTTTCAAAATCTGTCTTACGCTCAACCTCACCAGATGAGAAAATACCCTTTTCTATCTCCCTAAACTCCTTCTCATAAACAAACTCAGCACCTAAGCTCTCCAGGTATTTTTTATCAAATGGTATGCCTATGTATTTCTTTATGCCGCCCTTGAACCAGAACCTCTTTGAGAAGGCGTCTTTGTGGGTGTATACCTTTAGAGGGGATTTTATCTTTAATAAATCAACCATACCACCTGTGTGGTCATAGTGGCCGTGTGATAGGTATAAGAATTTTATGCTGGATAGATCCTTTTTTAGTGCTATTGCATTGTTTACCAGGGCCTTGCCCTGTCCTGTATCGAATAAAAAATTAAACTCCGGTGTCTCCACAAAAGCGGCAAAGCCGTGTTCTCCAATAACATCAAATGGAACTACAACGCTGTTTTCTGCTAAAACTGTAATTCTTACCTCCATAAGAAACCTCCCTAATTTTTTACAATTTTATAAGATTTTTTAGTTTTTTACAATCAGTTGCGCAAGAGTGAGATGAGTATTTTGGAGTTTATGAGAGCATCTAAGGCGTCGCATATCGAGTTAAACACGAGGTCTGCGTGTTGTATCAGTTTAGCGTTGCAGCCGTCTTTGTTTACTATTGCTAAAGATAGGCCTGCAACTTTAAACATTTCTATATCGTTATTGCCGTTTCCCAATGCTATGCAATTTTCTGCACCCAGAGATTCTATAAATTCCCTTTTCTGAATAGCTGTATTTTCATTTAAGATTTTTAGCTCGATGTTTAGGTTTGATAACTCTTTTTCTGCACTACCCATTGTATCAGCGGTTAATACAATGATTCCTTCAAACCTGTTTTTTAATTTATGTATTTTTTCTTTAACGCAGGGTATGAGTTTTGAATGTTCTGAGAGTGTGCCTGTATAATCCGATATGATATATTTAAAATTAAATTCTTTGCCATCGACACTAAACTTCATTTTATACCTCGATTTTTTATATAAAGAAAAAGCTTAAAAATCAACCCACTATAACTTTGGTTAAGAGTCTTTACTTTTGCAGAAGATAAAACTTATTCTTAGTAAGATATTTAAACTGTTGACAAAAGTTAATAAAAGTGTTATAGATAGACACAGTGCAGCAAGAGAGTAGAACTCAATAGCCAAGAATGGCTTTATGTAAAGGAAAAATTAATTTTTTAAGGAGGTTAAGCTATGGGAATTAAGGAGAAGCTCTACGAGAAGATTCAAGCTCACAGACCGAGGATTACCAGACTCTACAAAGAGTTTGCAGACAAGGTTATCGACGACGTAACTGTCTACAAAATCATTGCTGGTATGAGGGGCATAAAGGCTCTTATTACAGACATCTCCTATCTTGATCCTTATGAGGGAATTAGGTTTAGGGGTTATACAATCCCTGAAGTAATGGAGAAATTGCCTAAGCCAGAAGGCGCTGAGATGCCTTATGTTGAGGGTCATTTTTATCTGTTGCTGACCGGCGATTTGCCAACAGAAAAGGATGTTGAAGAGGTATTTACAGAGTGGAAGAAGAGAGAGCAGCTTCCACAGTATGTAATCGATACTTTAAAGGCTATGCCAAGAGATACTCACCCAATGACAATGTTTGCTGCTGGAATCCTTGCAATGCAGAGGGATTCTAAGTTCGCTAAATGGTATGCCTCCGGCCAGTTCAACAAGATGGACGCATGGGATTACATGTATGAAGATGTAATGGATCTTCTACCAAAATTGCCATTGTTGGGTGCTTACATCTATAGAATGAAATATAAGGGTGATACGCACATTCCAAGCGATCCTAACCTTGACTTTGGTGGTAATTTTGCCCATATGATGGGAATTGATAAACCTTATGACGATGTTGCAAGAATGTATTTCATCCTTCACTCCGACCATGAGTCTGGAAACGTTTCCGCTCATACAACACACTTGGTAGCAAGTGCATTGTCCGACATCTACTACTCCTATGCCGCTGGTATGTGCGGTCTTGCTGGTCCATTGCACGGTTTGGCAAACCAGGAAGTTTTGAGATGGATTCAGGGCGTAATGGATAAGATGGGTGGCAAGATTCCGACAAAAGAAGAGATGGAGAAGTTCATTTGGGATACATTGAACTCTGGACAGGTTGTACCTGGATTCGGTCATGCAGTCTTGAGAAAAACAGACCCAAGATATATGGCTCAGAGGGAGTTCGCTCTCAAGCACTTACCAGACGATCCTATCTTCAAGTATGTAGACTTGATGTTCCAGGTTGTTCCACCAATCTTGCAGCAGCTTGGCAAGGTAAAGAACCCATGGCCGAACGTAGACGCACATTCCGGTTGTATCCAGTGGCATTACGGTGTAAGGGAGTACGATTTCTACACAGTACTCTTCGGAATCGGAAGAGCCCTAGGTGTTACAGCAAACATCGTTTGGGACAGAGGTCTTGGCTATCAGATCGAAAGACCAAAATCCATCACAACAGACATGCTCGAGGAGCTTGCTGGAGCAAAATAATCCAGCTTGCAGCTTAAAAACAAATAAGGGAGGGCTTGTAATGAGTCCTCCCTTTTTTTATTGGTAAAATGCTGAAGTATCTTGTCAGTCCTAAATGCAGGCTCTGTCCAAGAAACTGTGGTGCAGATAGGGAAAAAAATAGGGGTTTGTGCAAAACCTATAACAAATTAGAGATAGCAAGCTTCAATCTGCATTTTGGTGAGGAACCTCCCATAAGCGGTAAAAACGGCTCTGGAACGATATTTCTTGCAGGCTGCAATATGGGTTGCATATATTGCCAAAATTATCCCATAAGCCAGCTAAAGAGTGCATTTAGAAGGATAGAGATTGATGATTTGGTTGATATTATGCTCAAGCTGCAAAAAAGGGGCGCTCACAATATCAATTTTGTTACACCATCCCACTTTGCCCACCTTTTAATAGATGCAATAAAAATAGCTAAATCTAAGGGCTTAAAGATTCCAGTTGTTTACAATACAAGCTCATACGACAAAGAGGAGGTAATTTATGCCTTAAAGGATTATGTTGATGTATATCTTGGGGACCTAAAATACACAGATAGTGTGCTATCTAAAGAACTGTCAGGTGTTGATGATTACTTTGAGGTTGCAACAAAGGCATTAAAGGCTATGTTTGATACCAAAGGCAAACTTGTCTTAAAGAATGGTATAGCAAAGCAGGGGCTTATCGTCAGACATCTTGTTTTGCCGGGTTACATAGAAAACAGCAAAAAGGCGCTTTTGTGGATAAAAGAGAACCTACCCGGGGTTGATGTTTCTGTAATGTTTCAATACTTTCCCGCATATAAAGCGTTTTCCCATCCTTTCTTAAAAAGAAAGATAAGCCCTGATGAGTATTTTGAGATAATTGATTTTGTGAATGTGTTAGGTTCGAAAGGTTATATTCAACAGGTATAGACTTTGCTCCTCTGTTTTGCTATATTTTTCTCAAATTCTTAGGTGGAGGTGTTGATGTCGCCCGTTTATCGCAATGCGTTTTTATGGATGATTATAGCGGTTTTGATGATACTGTTGTTTAATTTGTTTAATAATAGGAATTATACTTATGCAAGATTAAGTTATACGAAACTTGTCTTGCTTGTGGATAATGGCAAAATAAAAAAAGCCAATTTTGAAGGCAACGATGTATATGTTATAACCAAAGATGGCAAGAGGTTTAAATCCTATGTACCTGAAGTTAAGGATATAGCCGATAAGCTTGCCAAAAACGGCGTTGCTGTGAATATAAAACCGCCTCAGAATAATTCTTTGCTTACAAACATTCTTATCTATTGGGCACCAATGATCGTCTTTATTTTCCTGTGGTTCTATTTTATGAATCAAATGAACAAAGGGGGAAAAGCCCTAAGTTTTGGTAAAAGCAATGCCCGAATGTTTATAAGTGATCCCAAAAACCGCATAACATTTAAGGATGTAGCTGGGATAGATGAGGTTAAAGATGAGTTGCTTGAGCTTATAGAATTCCTTAAGAGTCCAAAGAAGTTTACAAAGATAGGAGCTAAGATACCAAAAGGTGTGTTACTTGTTGGAGCACCTGGCACCGGTAAGACGCTTGTTGCGAAGGCTGTGGCTGGTGAGGCGGGTGTGCCGTTTTTCACTATAAGCGGTTCTGATTTTGTGGAGATGTTTGTTGGTGTTGGGGCAAGCAGGGTAAGGGATCTGTTCAATCAAGCCAAAAGAAATGCTCCCTGTATCGTTTTTATCGATGAGATAGATGCAGTAGGAAGACAGAGGGGTGCTGGTGTTGGTGGTGGAAATGATGAAAGGGAGCAGACATTGAATCAGTTGCTTGTTGAAATGGATGGCTTCCAGACAGACACGAATATTATCGTTATGGCTGCCACTAACAGGCCTGATGTCTTAGATCCTGCACTTTTGAGGCCTGGAAGGTTTGATAGAAGGATCGTTGTGCCAAAACCGGATGTCAAGGGCAGGCTTGAGATATTAAAGGTTCATACAAGAAAGATACCTTTAGGTGATAATGTAGACTTAGAAGTTATAGCAAAAAGCACATCTGGGTTTGTCGGGGCGGATCTGGCTAATCTTGTAAATGAAGCAGCTTTGATTGCCGCAAGAAGAAATAAAAGTAAGGTTGAGATGGAGGATTTTGATATAGCAAAGGACAAGGTGCTGCTTGGGCCAGAGCGAAAGAATGTCATAATAAGTGAGAGAGAGAAAAGGATAACGGCATATCATGAATCCGGTCATGCCATCGTTGCAAAGATGTTGCCAAACACCGACCCTGTGCATAAGGTCAGCATAATTCCGCGTGGTATGGCTTTGGGCGTTACACAGCAGTTGCCTGAGGATGATAAATACACTTACGATAAAGATTATTTGATTAATAGGATGGCTGTTTTGATGGGGGGAAGAGCAGCAGAAGAGGTGATGCTGAACAACATAACAACAGGTGCGGGCAACGATATAGAAAGAGCAACAGAGATCGCAAGGAAGATGGTTTGTGAATGGGGTATGAGCTCTTTGGGTCCTATTCATTTAGCCGATGAGGGCAAAGAGGTCTTTTTAGGCAGGGATATTGCCGTAAGAAAGAGCGTTTCTGAGGAGACAGCCAAGCTGATAGACAATGAGGTCAGAAAGATAGTCGAGGAAGCCTATAGTATAGCGGTTAATATCATAAAGGAGAACAGAGATAAGATAGAAAAGATGGCTCAGAAATTGCTTGAAAAAGAGGTTTTGGATGCAAAAGAGATCGACGAGATTGTAGGTGTGTCGGATGATAGAGCTGCTTAGGATAGATGATCTGGATAGGGCAAAAGCAGAGCTTAGAAAGATTGGGGTTGATAGAATAGCTATAGGTTTGATGGATAAAAAGGCGGTCTGTTATGCAGTTAGGGTGTTTGGATGTAAGTTTTACCATGCCAATATTTTAAAGCAGGAAGCCTTATCCTTGGGTGTAGATGCCGCAGTTGAGAAGGATGTTATAACGGCAAAAACCCAGATTACGGATTGTTTGATAATGGGTGATGCTAAAAGATTGATAAAGCTTGCAGAGAAATTAAAGAATCAAAATTTTGAGTTTTTACGCGAACTTTCAGAGCAGCTAAAGAAAGCTTTGAGCGGTGTCTTAGAAGGTGGGTTTGTTTGGAAATTTAAAGATAGGGTTTTTGAGTTAAAGAACAACTATCTAATAATGGGCATATTGAATGTAACGCCTGATTCCTTTTCCGATGGCGGTGAATTTAATAGCTTGGATGCAGCATTAAAAAGAACAGAACAATTAATACAAGAGGGTGCTGATATTATAGATGTTGGTGGAGAATCTACAAGACCAGGCAGTGAGTTTGTATCTTTGGATGAGGAACTTAGGCGTGTTGTACCTGTAGTTGAAGCTATAAAAGAGCGCTTTGATGTACTTGTGTCTGTTGATACATATAAATCAAAGGTTGCAGAAGAGGTTTTAAATAGGGGCGTTGAGATAATAAATGATATAAGCGGTCTAGATTTTGATGATAAGCTTTTGGATGTTTTGTCTAATAGTGATTGTGGTATAGTTGAGATGCACATCAAAGGTACACCCAAGGATATGCAGAAAAACCCTACCTATGAGCATCTTCTTGGTGAAATTAATGATAAATTTGAAGAAATTTTAAGCAAACTTAAGAGCTCCAATGTTGATGAGCAGAGGGTTGTGCTTGATCCGGGTATTGGTTTTGGTAAAAGGTTTGAGGATAATCTATCTATCTTAAACCATATAGAGTCATTTAAGGTTTGGGGCAGGCCTATTCTTATTGGCACATCAAGAAAGAGCTTTATAGGCGCTGTTTTAGGTATTGATAACCCGCAAGATAGACTGTTTGGTACAGTTGCTTCTAATGTTGCAGCATTTATTAGGGGAGCCTCAATTTTCAGGGTTCACGATGTTAAGGCTCATAAGGAGGCATTGAGGATTGCAAAATCCATAATAGATGAGAATTTTTAAAGGGATTCTGCAAGTTTTGAGTTTGCCTTGGCGTTCTGTCTTGCAAGTTCGTTAATAGTTGTTATAAGCATTTGTATTGTTTTTGGATTTGTTAAGGTGTAGCGCGTAAAGACGCCTTCTTTTTCTAATTTTACTATCCCTACCTGTTGCAGTATAGATAAATGTTTTGATATTACGGATTGATTTTTGTTGAATTTACCCGCTATATGGTTTACGCACTTTGGTTGTTTTACTTCTAATAAATATTCGCAGATGGCAAGGCGCAAGGGGTGGGCAAGCGCCTTAACCAGCTGCGATTTAAATTCATAAGCTTCAAAGTTTTTCATTTAAAATGTATCCCAAACAATCCAAGTGTCAGCTTAATCGCGATAAGCAGAAGGATTATAACATAAATTCTTTTGATTGTCTTGGGTTTTGCCTTTTTTACTGTAAACCTGGCGCCAAATTGTGAGCCAAGCAAAACGGCTGCTACAAGCACAGCAGTGGTTGTAAGATTAAAATGGCCTTCTGCTACATGTCCTAAGAAGCCGCTGGCCGATGAGAAAGTTACTATATATGCTGTTGTGGCGGCTGCCCTTATTGCACCATACCCCATACTCATAAGAATGGGTGCTGCTAAAAAACCTCCACCTATGCCCAGCATTCCAGCGACAAATCCTATCAAAAGCCCGCTTAAACCACCGTATATAGCTCTTTTTTTAAACTCTATTAGGTTATCCTCATCTGGTGCTTTTGTGGAGATAAAGACCTTAACAGCTGCTGTTAATACGGCTATGATAAATAATATTAAAACGATGCGTGTAGGTATAAATTGAACTGTATATGCACCGAGTGGCGCCCCAATAATGGCTGCCAAGGCAAAGGGTAGGGCGCCTTTATAATCTATGAGCTTTGCTTTATGAAACGGAATCATTGCAAGGCCTGTGTTGAGCCCGTTGAGCAGAAGCCCAAGCGGTATGGCGACAGTTTTTAGGTCGAATCCGAGCCATTTCATTACCGGCACATACACCATACCACCGCCAAGCCCCAGCATAGCAAAGAGAAACGAAGTAGCCCAAATTATAACAAATGTTATGCCTAAAATAGACACCGTTGGTGTCATGTTTATTTCCTCTCAATCAAGTTGGTGTAGGCAAAGCAGTCTAAACATACTTTCTTGCCATCTTCAATCCTTAAATAGTTTTCAGCAACGGCATCGCCACACTTTTCGCAAAATGCTAAATTGAAGCAGGATCCACCTTTGCCCGGGTCATAATCAAAAGGTCCCTCAACCCTCACGATCTCTTCGAATTTTTTGTTAAACAGGCCTAAAAATGCAGCCTTTGCCACATCCTGATCAACCTCAGCGGGGGGAATACCTTTGATTCTAAATTTTGTTATAAACGGTGCATTAAATGCAGCTTGCATAATCTCTGGCTTTACCGTTACCTTTACCGCTTTTTTGTTCTTTTTGTCTATTAGCATGTATGACCATTTGCCGCGCGGGTCTTTACTCATAATGCCTTTTCCAAAAGTGCAACCTGTGGCAAATTGAACGCCATCTGCAAAACAACCGCCCGCATGGTGATCGCCTACATAGACAACAACCTCTTTGTCCATGCTGAGTTCCCTTGTTGTGCCTAAAGCCTTTAGAGAAGCCAAACCAGCCAGATACCCCATCGGCATACCACCGCAGAAATGACCGTGAATGTTTAGTGCAGAATATAGAAGCTCTTTTTCTGTGTCATCTAAGGTGGTTATACCTTCCACTATCTCTCTGTGAACCTTGAACCTGTCTTTGAGTTCCATAACTCCCTCCTTCTAAGTTTTTCTAATTTTATTATATTCCAATATTGGAATATATCAAGAATAAAAACATAAAAAATTATCAATCGATGCAGCTTGTTTTAGCAAAAATATTAAATGAGGGTTAATGAGTTAATGGGTAGATGGGAAAATGGGGGAATGGATGGGTGAGTGAAAGGTGAAGGGGCTTGTCGCCCCTTTTTCTGGTTAGAATCTGCCTCTTCCTAAACCTCTTCCCATTCCTTTTCCTAAGCCCTTACCCATTCCTCTTCCTAAACCTCTGCCTTGACCTCTTCCCATGCCGGCGTATTCATCTATCCTGAATACATTATCCGATCCGCATTTTGGGCATACAGGCCTTCCTGTGCCAAACGGTTCCTCAAACTCCGCTCCACAATCTGTACATTTGAATTTTCTGTTCATATCATACCTCCATAAACTCATCTATTATTGTTTTTATGTCTTTAATCTGTGTTTCTATAACCTTTATACCTGCAGCATTTAGGTTTGATTTCATGCCGTCTCCAATCTGATTGGCTATGAACACATCAACCCCCTTTAGTAATTGGGGTATTATCCTGCCAGCACCCAATCCTCTGTTTGGTTCCTCTGTTTGTGTTTGCTTTGCAAGCTCTGGTATGGGGTTTTTTATGGCCACCCTGTCTGTAATTTCCCCATCTTTTATCTCAATTACGGCAAAGTATTTGCTAAGGGATGTATGTGATGAGATTGTTTTTAGGTTATTTGTTGGAAATGCGATTTTCATGTCATACCTCCAAAGTTAATTTCTATTTTGAACATATGTTATTTTACGGAAAAGTCAAGCGGCAAATTTATAAATATTATTTAATTATTGAAAGCTATTACACTTATAAAGTGATATTTACAAAAAAATCTCTCAAAATATGCTGCAAAAGGATTTTTTATAGTTGACAAATGTATTAGAAAGTTATATTAAATATTCTGTAATTTGGAAGGCAAAGTTAGAGGTAACTTTTTATTTAAAGTAGGAGGTTTTGGTTATGGCTTTTAAGAAGAAGCTTTTTAGTGCGGCAATGGCTGCAGGTTTGGTTTTTGGTGCGGCTAATATCTCTAATGCAACAAACGGATATTACATGATAGCAACAGGTGCTAAATCGTTGGGCATGGCAGGTGCTGTTGTTGCAAACCCACAGGATGCATCAACGATTATTCAAAACCCAGCAGGTATAGCATGGCTAAGAAACACAACATTTGATATTGGTGCTGCAGCGTTTGTTCCAAAAAGAAAAATAAATGGTTATGATAGTGATTCTAATCTTTATATGATTCCATCAGCTGGTTTTGCTTACAATCCTATGGGTTGTAATTGTGGCACACCACACTTTGTCTTTGGTATAGGCATGTATGGTGTTTCAGGTATGGGTGTAGACTGGTATGATAAAAATGGGATTACCTCCCAGCTTTATAAAGCTTGGTCTAATATGGCTATGATGGAGATGTCCGTAGGTGGTGCTTATAGAGTAAACGACCAATTATCTATAGGTTTTGCTCCAGTTTTTGTTTATCAGGCTATGGGGCTTGAATATGATTGGAAGAATGGTAAAGTAGACTCTCTTGATACAACAAGTGCGTATGGAATTGGATTTGATGCTGGTATAGTTTATAAATTGAATGATATGATTCAGCTGGGTCTTGTTTATAAATCAGAAAGATGGATGCAAAAGTTGGAGTGGAATGTTAGTGGTAGCAACAATCATTATATGATAGCTTCAAATGCCGACAAGGTTAAAATGAAGCTTAATATGCCTCAGCAGATAGCTTTGGGTATCAACTTTAGGCCTATAGAACCCTTAAGGCTTGAGGCTGATGTTAGGTGGATTAATTACAGGCATGTTATGTGGGAGGTTCCAACAACTGGAATGATACGACCAACTTGGAATTTCCATTGGCACAATCAGTGGGTTTTTGCCTTTGGTGCTGAGTATCAGGCTACAAAGGCTCTAACACTCAGAGCTGGATTCAATTATGCAAAAAGTCCAATTAAGGATGAAGATTTGGTTAATAATATTGTTTCTCCCGCTATAGTTGAAACTCACGCAACTGCAGGACTTAGCTATTCATTTACTAAGAACATTGGGATATCTATGGCTTACTCTCATGCTTTTGAGCATAAACAAACGGGTAAAGATAATGGGGGACAACAACCTATGACTATTAAGATGCATCAAGATACAGTTGCATTCCAATTAACTTACACTTTCTAAAAAACACTATCCTCCTAAACAAAGTTGGCCGGCTTGTCCGGCCTTTTTTATTTGAATTATTTTTCCCATAGATATAAAATTGCCCGTTAGAATAAAAAAGGGGGTGAGAGATGGGTAAGTATTTTTATGCCCTTACTGTTATAGGAAGAGACAAACCCGGTATAGTGGCTGCTATCTCTGAGGTTTTGTATAAAAAAGGAATCTCTATAGAAGACTCAATATCCACTTTACTTGGAGATCAATTCACTATGACGCTTATAGTATCATCGGATACTAACTACGGCGTGCTTGAGTTGAAAAAGGCCTTTGCAAAGGCAAGAAAGGATTTGGAGTTAAGCGTTTCACTAAGAAGGATAGATAAGGATGAGGCTACAACTAAGGAGCCTGAAAATTTATACAGTGTATCGGTCTATGGAGCTGATAGGGTGGGTATCGTTTATGAAATATCCAAGGCCTTTGCAGACAACCAGATAAATATACTGGATCTAAGAACCAGGCTGACAAAGGGTGAGCCTCCTATGTATGTTATGATTTTAGATGTGGATTTACCTAAGGATATGGATGAGGCTGTCTTTAAAGATATACTTGATAATGTGTCTAAAAAGATTGATGTTGATTACTCCATTAGAAAAGTCGAAACCTATGAGCTTTAGGAGAGCCTATGCCTGTTAGAGATATAGTGATTTACCCCGACCAGAGATTGAAAGCTATTTGTGATGAGATTAAAAATATAAATGATGAAGCATTGCAAGTTGCCAAGGATTTATTAGAAACTATGAGATATTACAATCATACCGTGGGTATAGCAGCACCCCAGATCGGTGAGCTTGTAAGGATTATAGCTGTTGATGCATCAAAGAACAAAAAAGGGCAGAAGATAAACCACGGCGAGCTTATTATGATAAATCCGGAGATTTTGGATTGGAGCAGTATAATAAAAACAAGAGAAGGTTGCTTGAGTGTCCCAGATTACACGGGCAATGTTAACAGGGCAAGAAAGATAACCGTAAAATATTGGGATTTAGATGGAAAAGAGCATCAGTTTGATACCGAAGGTTTTGAGGCTGTTGTTATTCAGCATGAGATAGATCATCTGGATGGTATACTGTTTATAGATAGGATTATCTCAAAAAGAACTGATCTTTTCAGGCGAAAAAATTACGGCTAAATGGGAATATTCAAGCTAAAAAGTGATTATGAGCCTGCTGGTGATCAACCTAAAGTTATAAAAGAACTTGTAAATAACCTAAAAAGCGGCGTTAAGTATCAGGTTTTATTAGGTGTTACAGGAAGCGGAAAAACATTTACCATTGCAAATGTTATAGCCCAGATTGACAAACCTGTTCTGGTTATATCACACAACAAGACACTGGCTGCTCAGCTTTACAATGAGTTTTCCGCATTTTTTCCAGAAAATGCTGTTGAGTATTTTATTAGCTATTACGATTACTATCAGCCCGAGGCTTATGTTCCAAGAACAGATACCTACATAGCCAAGGATTCATCTATCAATGACGAGATAGATAGATTAAAACAAAAAACCGTGATGAGTCTTTTGACCAGAAGGGATGTAATTGTTGTAGCGAGTGTTTCCTGTATATACGGGGCGGGTGAGAAGGAGGATTACTCAAAACTTGCCTTTTATGTCAATGTGGGCGATAAACTCTCGCGCAAAGATATACTTTCAAACTTTGTTGAGCTTTTGTATGTAAGAAACGATATAAATTTTGAGCGCGGCACATTCAGAGTTAGGGGGGATGTGATAGATATATACCCATCCTATATGAGGAATTTGGCTATAAGAATAGAGTTGTTTGATGATGAGGTGGATAGGATTGTAATGTTTGACCCTCTTACCAATAGGGTTGTTGAGGAGAGAGAGTCTGTTGCGGTATTCCCTGCTAACTTTTTCATTACAACAAAAGAGAAAAAAGAAAGAGCTATAAAATCGATAAAAGAAGAGTTAAAAGAAAGGATTGAGTATTTCAAAAGCAGGGGTAAACTGCTTGAGGCTCAAAGGATAGAGGAGAGGACGAATTTTGATATTGAGATGATAGAGCAGACCGGCACCTGCGCAGGTATTGAAAATTACTCCAGACATTTTTCAAAAAGAGAACCAGGTCAGCCACCAGGGACATTGATAGATTACTTTGGAAATGATTTTTTGGTTATAATAGATGAATCCCATGTTACGCTTCCTCAGCTAAAGGGTATGTACAGAGGGGATTACTCCAGAAAAAAGACGCTTGTTGATTACGGATTCAGGCTGCCCTCTGCATTGGATAACAGACCTCTTAAGTTTGAAGAGCTCATGGAAAGATGGGATCAGGTTATCTTTGTCTCTGCAACCCCTGATGAGTTTGAGGTTAACCTATCCAACGGTGTTGTTGTTGAGCAGATTATAAGACCCACAGGCCTTATGGAGCCGCCTGTTGAGGTTAAGCCTATGGATAATGCTGTGGATGATCTGTATTCTGAGATAAAGGCTGCAACGCAAAAGGGTGGTAAGGTTTTGATAACAACGCTAACCAAAAGGATGGCTGAGGATTTGAGCGAGTATTACAACGAGCTGGGTTTGAAAACCAAGTATATGCATTCTGAGTTAAACGCTATAGAGAGGGCAAAGATCATAAGCGATTTAAGGAATGATAGGTTTGATTGCATTATCGGTGTTAACCTTTTAAGGGAAGGGCTTGATATACCTGAGGTGAACTTGGTTGCTATATTGGATGCAGATAAAGAGGGTTTCTTGCGATCAACCACGAGTTTGATCCAAACGGCAGGAAGGGCGGCAAGGAATGCAGAATCCAAGGTGATATTCTATGCAAACAAAATGACAGATTCAATGAAGAAAGCTATTGATGAGATAAAAAGAAGGCGCAAGATTCAGGCAGAATACAACAAAAAGCACGGTATAGAGCCCAAAACGATAGTAAAATCCAAAGATAACAAGATGCTTCAGATGTGTAATCTGGATTATATGGATACTTTGGAGGAGTTTGATGTTGGTGTTAAACCCAAAGATATACCAAAGAGGATAAAGCAGCTTCAGAAGCTCCTAAAGGATGCGGTTAAGAAGATGGATTTTGAATCTGCTATAAAATACAGGGATGAGATAGAGAAACTCAAAAAGCTTGACCTTGAGGTTTAAAGCGTTATTATTTAATCAGCTCTTTTTGTGGGGGGTAAGATGCTTAAGCTTGAAAATATAAAATATTCCAAAAATTCCAATGAGATCATCAAAGGTATAAACATGGAGTTTGAAGAGGGGAAGATTTACGGCATAGTGGGAAACAACGGCGTGGGTAAATCTACAATTGGTTATATTATTATGGGTTTGTCGGATTATAAGCCAAACGATGGAAGGATTTTGCTTGATGGCGAGGATATAACGCAGTTGGATGTTACCCAACGGGCAAAAAAGGGTATATCGTTGTTATGGCAGGAGCCTGCGAGGTTTGAAGGTATAACGGTTGAAAATTACCTGAAACTTAACAGGAAGATACCAAGAGAGCAGATAGAGGAGGCTTTGGAGTTTGTCAATCTTGAACCGAACAAATATCTAAAGCGTTTCGTGGATAAGAAACTCTCAGGTGGTGAGAGGAAAAAGGTGGAGCTTGCAAGCTGCTTGCTTCTAAAACCGAGGTATTTGATAATGGATGAGCCAGACAGCGGCATAGATATAATGAGCTTGGATATGATAATAAAGGTGATAAACCGTTTTAAAGAGATGGGAAGCGCTGTTATTGTAATAACGCATAGAAAAGAAATAGCCCTGAGTTGCTCTTATTCATATCTTATCTGTGCGGGTAAGGTTTTCTTGGAAGGCACAAGCGATAAGATAGTGGAGTATTACGAGAAAACCTGTGATACATGCGGCCACATAAATTACCTGGAGGAAGATTAGAATGGATATAGTTAAGGGATACGAGAAAGAGTTTGAGCAGCTTGTTGAGATATATGAGAAAAATACAAACGATAAAAGTCTAAGAAGCCCCGGTGTTGCAACGATAATAGTAAGCGGCAGTAAGGTTGTAGGTCTGAATAGCGTTAAGGGTATGAAGATAACCTCTAAAGAGAGGGCTGATGGGCTTGTAATGATAGATGTTGAGATAGAGGATAACACGATAATTCCAGTTCCTGTTCATCTTTGCACCGGTTTTTTGAAAAAGAGGGGTGAGCAGATACTGAAGTTCAACTACATAATAGGTGATAATGTTAAGGTTAAGTTTAAATCGCATTGCATACTTACAAAGGTTGAAAAATTGCACCATTACATGGAAAGTGACATGTATATAGGTAAAAACTCTTTTGTCGTTTATGAGGATGAGCATTTTCACGATGAAAACGGCGGCGTGTTTGTTGAGACTATAACAAAGATGAAGGTGGATGAGAATTCATATTTTGCAAGTAAGTTCTATGAAACCAAAACGAGGGTTGGAAGGATCAATGTTGTTATGGATATAGAGCTTTTGAAGAATGCAAAAGCCAACCTTGAAAGCAAGATATATGGTAGAGAGGATGATATAATTGATATAAGAGAGGTGTTGAGACTAAACGGTGAGTATTCATCTGGTATTGCCGCCTCGACCATATTTGCTACAGATAAGACCAAAGCCCATGTTGTAAATGAGGCATACGGTAATGCTGCCTATGCAAGAGGTCATATAGAGTGTAATGAGATAGTCAAGGGTAGTGGTGTTGAGGTTTCTACGCTGCCACTTTTGAAGGTTTTAGACGATAAAGCAGAGCTTACACATGAGGCCAGCGTTGGAAGGATAAATCAGGCACAACTTGAGACCCTTATGGCAAAGGGTTTAACAGAAGATGAGGCCGCTGAGTTCATAGTTAATGGCTTGTTGAGCTAATGCTTAAGATTTTATTTTTTATTTTTCTGCTTTTTTTATTTGTAACGATATATTCCTTTAAAAAGCGTGTTGATAATATACTTGATGCTATATTTCCTCCAAAGAATAAAACAAGGCGGAGCAGCAATCAAAATAGCCAGCCTGAGCAGCTTGTAAAATGCGCCAACTGTGGTGTGTATTTGCCAAAGAGCGATGCTGTTAAAAAGATAAAGCTAAATGGTGAGATAATCTATTTTTGTTCAGAAGCTTGCAAAAGGGAGTATAAAAGCAAAAAATGAATTTTCTCATTCTTTCTGCTATTCTTTTGAGCATATCTACACCTTTATCTATTGCACTTGATAATGTAGCCATAGGTGTGGGTCTTTTGGGTCTGATATTGTCTTACAAAAAGCTTAAGCCAAAAGATTTGGATTTTAGGGTTTTGGGTGTTTCAACTGTTGGATTTGTTTCTTCAGTTTTATCTACTGAGCCTGTTTATAGTTTAAAAAATGCGCATTATCTGTGGCACTTTTTACCGTATTTTATAGCTTCAAGATTTGATAGAAAAAAGATAAAATTAATACTTGTTGTATTGGGGGCGGCATCTGCTATTAGTGGTTTTGCCGTTATTTTTCAATCCTTTACAGGTATAAGAATAAATCATGTTCATCTGAATGAGTTTTTAAATATACACATTCTCCATTCTCCTATTAGGTCTTCTGGTGTTTTTGGTAATGCACTAACAACGGGAGGTGTATTGGCGCCATTGATGTTTGTTTATTTTTCCTTATTTTGGTTTGAAGCTGAGAGAAGGTTTAAGATTTATTATTTAATTGTATTTATTTTTGTTTTTCTCGGATTGGTTTTTAATTTTAGCCGTTCTTATTGGGTTGGTGGTTTAGCTGCTATAGTTGTCTTGCCTTTTATTTATACAAAAAGCAGGATTGCGAGAATTACGCCTTTAGCTGGTTTTGTTCTGGCTGCTCTTATGTATATTTTTATTCCTTCTGTGCATAAGAGGGTCCAGAGTATGGTTCATTATAGAAAAGATGTTTCTGCTATGGATAGAATAGTTTTATGGCAGGCAGGAATTGATTTGTATAAAGACTATAATATAAAGAACAAACTTATAGGATGCGGAAGTGGCAATCTTTACAGGCATCTGAAACCGTATCTGATTAAAAGGGTTAAAGCTGTTTTTGGTGATAAAGGCATCTCAGCGCATTTATTTAGTGCTGTTCATAATGAATATTTACAGATTTTGCTCAAATGGGGTGTTATTGGTCTTATTGTCTGGCTTTATCTGTGGGGTTATGTGTTGTATAGGAATGTGATCTTTATAAGAAAAACGGATAATGAGTTTTACAGGGGGATTGTTATAGGTTTGACGATGGGTTTTATTGCCTTTTTGGTAGGTGGTTTTTTTGAGCATAATGTTGGTGATGCGGAGGTTATAATAAGTGTAATGTTTTTGTTAGGACTTAATAAAAATGTGCTTGACAGTATGGAGGGGGAGAGATGAAGTTCTTTTTAGACACTGCAAATGTGGAAAAGATAAGATATTTTGCCGATATGGGGCTTGTGGATGGTGTTACGACAAATCCAAGCCTTATTGCTAAAGAGGGAAGGGATTTTAAGGAAGTAATAGACGAAATAACAAGGATTGTAGATGGACCTATATCAGCTGAAGTTGTGTCAACTGAGTCTGTTGGCATGGTTGAGGAGGCTTTAGAACTTGCAAGAATTCATGAAAATATAGTAATAAAAATACCTATGACAAAAGAAGGTATAAAAGCTACTCATCAGCTTGCCTCTGAGGGTGTAAGGGTAAATATGACGCTTATTTTTTCTCCATCTCAGGCATTATTGGCTGCTAAGGCCGGCGCAAGGTATGTAAGCCCTTTTATCGGTAGGCTTGATGATATATCAACAGATGGGCTTGATATGGTATCAGATATTAGGGCAGTTCTGGATAATTACGACTTTGAGTGTGAGATTATAGCAGCAAGTATTAGACACCCTTTGCATGTGATTGAGGCTGCAAAGATGGGTGTTGATATAGCAACCATACCGCCTGATGTTATGGATAAGTTGTTTAATCATCCACTGACCGATATAGGCCTTGATAAATTCTTGAGGGATTGGGAGAATGCCTTTAAGAAATAGCAGAATCATAGTTGTAGCAACGAATAATAAGCACAAACTCAAAGAGATAAAAGAGATATTGAATGATTTTGAGATACTGCCATCCTCTGCTGTGGTTGATAGTTTCAACCCCGAAGAAAGCGGAAAAACATTTTGTGAGAATTCACTTATAAAGGCTAAGTCTTTGGCTGAATTTACAGATTATCCTGTATTGGCTGATGATTCTGGCCTTGAGGTGTTTTCGTTGAACGGTGAGCCTGGGGTTTATTCTTCAAGGTATTCAAAAACAGGCAAGGATGAGGATAACTTAAAAAAACTCATTGAAAGGTTAAAGGGCAAAAAAGACAGATCAGCCAGATTTAGTTGCTGTATGAGTCTTGTTGTTGATGGTAATGTGATCCAGAGGGAGGGTTATGTTTACGGCAGGATAATAGATCGACCCATAGGGGAAAACGGCTTTGGGTATGATCCTGTCTTTGTGCCTGATGGTTATGATATAACATTTGCCCAGATGAGCCCAAAACAAAAAAATGCCATATCCCACAGAAGAAGGGCTTTAGCCATGATAAAAGAGGAACTGGAGAGAATTTATGGTTAAAAAGAGCATTGTGTTTTTAGCTATTTTATTAATAGGTTTAAATGCTTTGGCTGTTAATCCCAAAAGCTACATAAAAAAAGGCAATATACCCATACATATAACAGCCGATAAACTTACAGCCTTTGATAAAAAAGGCCTTTACATCTTTGAAGGAGGTGTAGTTGCAACAAGGGGGGATGTTAGGCTAACTTCGGACAAGATGGAGGTTTATAAAGATAAAAAAACCGGCGATATAGGAAAGGTTGTATGTATTGGTCATGTTGTTATTACAAAACAGGATAAGAAGGCTACAGGGGATAAGGCTATATATACAGCGTCTGATTCTAAGGTGGTTTTGATTGGGCATGCTAAGGTGGTCTCGGGAAAGAACAATATAACCTCAGACAGGATTATTTATTACCTTGATAGGGATTATGTTGTTTCTCAATCGGACAATAAAACAAAGAGGGTTGAGGTTATCATATATCCAAATCAGAAAAAGGGGAGTAAGTAAATGGTTAGAACACGCTTTGCTCCATCTCCTACAGGTCATCTGCACATAGGTGGGCTAAGAACGGCAATTTTTAATTATCTGTTTGCAAAGGCCAATGGTGGTGAGTTTATTTTAAGGATTGAGGATACAGATAAGGAGCGTTCAAGGGAAGAGTTTACCCAGGCTATCTTAGATGGACTTGAATGGTGCGGTATAAACTGGGATGATATATGTTATCAAAGTAAAAGAAACGGGATATATGAGAAATATTTAAATAGACTCATAGAAGAGGGTAAGGCTTATAGATGTTATTGTTCCAAGGAAAGACTTGAAAGGTTAAAAGAAGAGCAGCTAAAAAGGGGAGAAAACCCTCACTATGATGGACACTGCAGAAACCTAAATGAATATCCAGAAGATAAGCCATATGTTATAAGAGTTAAGCTACCAGAAGATAATATAGATTTTTTTGACCATCTCCACGGCGATATGCATTTTTCTTATAAGGAGTTTGATGATTTTATCATAAGGCGATCCGATGGTTCGTTTATGTATAATTTTACAAATGTGGTGGATGATATAGAGTGTGGCATAACCCATGTAATAAGGGGTGATGACCACCTAACAAACACAGCAAAACAGATTGTGCTTTATAGGTTGTTGGGAGAGAATCCGCCTGAGTATACGCATGTGCCGATGATTTTGGGTGAGGATAAGACAAGGCTTTCCAAAAGACACGGCGCTAAGAGTGTTTTAGAGTACAAACAGATGGGTATTTTGCCTGTGGCTTTGGTTAATTACCTGTTGAGATTGGGTTTTTCATACGGCGATAAGGAGATATTTAGCTTTGATGAGATGGTTAAGTATTTTTCACTTGATAGGCTTAATAAATCTGCTGCTGTTTTCAATCCTGACAAGCTTATCTGGGTAAACTTTGAGCATATGAAGATGATGAAACCTGAAGAACTTCTTAAGCATTTGAAGCCATTTTTGGATGAGGAGTGTTTTAACTTTGATGATAGCTATCTGATTGAGGCTATAAAGACAAGGCAGACCAAAGCCCAAACACTTGTTGAGCTTGCCGATGAGATTAGGTTCTATTGCAAACCTCCTGAGGATTACGATAAGAAGGCGTTAAAGAAGTATGTAAAAGCCAGCACGAGGGAGTATATAATCTCTCTATTGGAGAAGTTAAAGGATGCAGATTTTTCTTCTGAGGAGACACTTGAGGCTGTTTTTGAGTCTGTTCTTGAGAGGTTTGATATAAAGATGGTAAAACTCGCCCAGCCAGTTAGAATAGCTTTAACCGGTAGGGGTATAGGACCTGGAATATACGAGATGCTGATGATTTTGGGGAAAAATGAGACTATTAATCGCTTGGAAAAGTTTTTGAATGCCGTTTTTTGACATTAAAGAAGCGCTCCGCATTTATAAAGAGAGACAGGTGCTCTTGTGGAGCGCTTTTCTTACATATCTTACTGTTTTAAACATAGTACCTTTTGTATACTTTTCTATATTTGTTCTATCTCATTTGCCATTTGTTAGCAAAAAGATACCTTATTTTAAAGGTGCAATTATCAATATTGTTCCTGCTTATTCTGCCAAAGTGAGCCTGTATTTCGACACATTTTTGAAATCGATTGCGTCTATGGAGCTTTTAAATTCAATAATATTTTCATTGTCGATGATGAGTTTGGTGCTTGGTTTCTTTAAGGCTATAAGGTACATTCTGGGTGTTGAAAAGAAAATCAATATATTTAAAACCTTTGGATTTGTTCTTCTAAGTATAATAGCTGTAGGGGTTATAATTACTATTGCTGTGGCCTTAAGGATCGTTATTCCTGTTTTTATGCCTAAGATTGCCGACGCAGTTTATGTCAGGCTTTTGCCGTTTTTTATATGGTTTGTATTTTTATTTGCCCTGTTTTATATAACAAAACCAAGAGAACTTAAATTTTTAAATGTAATAGTTGCTTCATTTGTTACAACAGTTGGAGTTTTTTTACTTAAGGCGGCTCTTGCTGCCTATTTTTCTATATTTTCATATAGTAAGATATACGGGGCTGTTGCTATAGTGCCATCCTTGCTTTTATGGTTATTTTTACTCTGGAATGTGATTCTATTTGGTGTTGTAGTGGCAAAGGTTATAAAAATTTGAAAAAAGTCCTTTTAGGGATATTATTTAGGTGATAATTTTTTTAGGAGGTGCCCCTATGAAGTTGCTGAGACGCCTGTATGTTTTGAGTTTGGTTTTTGTTTTTGTTTTAAATGCAGTTGTTTTTGCCACATGTTTACCTGATATAAGGAGTGTTGCAAAAAAAGCTCTACCTGCTGTTGTAAACATCAGTACAACCCAAATTGTTGAGGCTCCATCAAATCCTTTTGGTTTTGGATTTGACTCTAATGACCCGTTTAATGAGTTTTTTAAGCAGTTTTTCAATAATATTCCTGTAAAAAGAAAGATTCATGCTCTTGGCTCTGGTTTTATAATCTCTAAAAACGGCTATATTCTGACAAATTATCATGTTGTTAGAAGAGCATCCACTATAAGGGTTACGCTACTTAAGGATAAAGCAGTGTATAAAGCTAAGGTTGTAGGGGAAGATCCAAAGGCTGATATAGCATTGATAAAGATAAAACCCAGAGAGGATTTGCCTGTATTAAAATTAGGGGATTCATCTAAACTTGAAATAGGTGATTGGGTTGTGGCTGTTGGAAATCCATTTGGATTAAACGGTACAGTAACTGCAGGAATAATATCGGCCAAAGGTAGGGTTATAGGCGAGGGGCCATATGACCATTTCTTGCAAACAGATGCAGCCATAAACCCAGGAAATTCTGGTGGTCCTCTTCTTAATTTGAACGGAGAAGTTGTGGGAATTAATACGGCTATTGTCGCTGGTGGACAGGGTATTGGGTTTGCCATACCAATTAATATGGTAAAATCTGAATTACCTTATCTAATGAAAGGTGAAAAGGTTAAGAGGGGCTATCTGGGAGTAACGGTTCAGGATTTAACATCGGACGCGGCTAAAGCATTACAACTTAAAAATATAGAGGGTGGTGCTATAATTTCTCAGGTGTTTAAAAACTCTCCAGCTGCTAAAGCAGGTTTAAAACCAGGAGATATTATAGTTACTATAAATGGACAACCTGTTTTGTCGGCAGGCGACCTTTCATATAAAGTGTTTACAATGAAGCCTGGAGTTGTAGTTGATTTTGGCATAATTAGAAACGGAAATAACATGGATATAAAGGTTAAACTGGGCAGGCGACCTACAAGTGAAGAAATGGCCGAGAATATAACCTCTATTTACAAAACGCCATATGGGTTCTCCGTTTCCAATATAACACCTCAACTTAAGAATAAATACGATATAAAGGTAGAAAAAGGTGTGGTTGTTGTTAAGGTTGAACCGGGCTCTTTTGCCTATTCTGTTGGAATACAGCCAGGTGATGTTATTGTAAAGATGAACTACAAGAGGGTTAAAAATATACATGATTTGAAGAAAATAATTAGTAAATCAAAGGATAAAAATGTTGTTTTCTTTAATATTATAAGGGGAACTACTCAGATTTTTGTCACTATCCAGAGATAACCTTCAGGGGCACTATGCCCCTCTTTTTTTATTTCTATGAAAAGAAAAACTGACTTTTTACTGATTTTTGCTTCTATAGTTGTTATTGTTTCTATACCACTTTTTTATGGCAGTGTATACACGAGGTTTAAAGAATTTACAATTAGAAGGGCTTTTGTTTCTGGTAAGGTTATAGGTGTTTCTCCATCGTATGTCTCAGGTATGGTAGTTAAGATGTATGTCAAAGAGGGTGATAGTGTAAAAAAAGGTCAGATGATAGCGTTAATTGATGATACCCTTTATAAAGCTGAGGTTGAAAAGAAGCAGAGCAAACTCAATAGTATGTTGTTTGAATTAGAAAGATTGGATAATATGACCAACTCTTATGCATACTCAAGCTTAAAGGATGAGATAGAGGTTTTAAAAAAAGATGTAAAGCTCTCTCAACTAATGCTTTCATATACGAGGATTGTAAGCCCAATCGATGGAGTTGTTGCTAAAGATGCAGTTCATGTTGGAGATAGTGTATCACCTTCGAGCGTTGTAGTTTATTTGTATAAGCCATCAACAATCTATGTTAGGGCATTTGTTGATGTAGAGAATGCTAAATATTTAAAGATAGGTAAGACCGTAATTTTGAAGGATGTAGCAACAAAGGCAAAAAGTGAGGGGAAAATAGAAAAACTCGGTGGAATAGATGTTTTTTCTATCTGCAATAACGGGAGATATATGCCGGTTAGTATATCTTTAAAATCAAAAAAAGGTTTTAACTTCTCAGATCCGGTTTTGGTTATAGTTAAGCGCTAATGGATTTATCCAGCCTAAAAGATGAGCAAAACAGACTTGCTCTAAAGCTAAATTTAAAGGATAGGATATCTCCTAATAGAGTTAGATTTGTTGCAGGCATAGATTTAACCTATTTAAATATTTGGAAAAACCCTACGCTTGGCATAGCCGCTTTGGTTGTCTGGGATGTAAAAGAAAAGTCTATTGTTGATGTTTTCTATTATGAGCAAGAGGTAGATTTTCCTTATATACCAACGTTTTTAGCTTATCGTGAACTACCGTTGGTTTTGGGCGTTTTTAAAAAGTGTAATGTTGAGGTTGATGCTTTTATGCTTGATGGCATGGGTATAATTCACCCTCGAAAACTTGGTATAGCTGCACATTTTGGCGTTGTTTGCGATGTTGTTTCTTTAGGGTGTGCTAAATCTCATCTTATAGGTGTTTATGATGAACCGGCTAACGTACCAGGTGATTATAAACCCGTTTTTGTTGAAAATGAATTACGTGGTTTTGTTATGCGTTCAAGGAAAAACGCAAACCCTATATTTATTTCGCCTGGCAACAATATAACGTCGCATTCAGCAGTTGAGACAACTCTTTTGTGTTTAGAGGGTTACAGGCTTCCCCAGCCAACAAGGCTTGCCCACAATTACCTTCAACAATACAGAAGAAAATTACTTAGCAGGTAAATTTATCTTGAACACAGCCCCATTTTTTGAGTTGTAAACCTCTATTGAGCCGTTTAGATGTTCCTCTATAATAATCTTGCTTATATATAAACCAAGCCCTGTACCCTTTTTTCCTTTTGTTGTGAAATATGCGTCAAATATGTAATTGATAATTCTTTCGTCTATACCACCGCCGTTATCCTCTATCTCTATTATAACTTTTTTGTTTTCTATGTTTGTTCTGATGATTATCATAGGTTTTTTTATGTTTCTATCTATGAGTGCATCCCTTGAATTGTTTAAGATATTAAATATCACGTGTTTAAGCTCGTTGCCGTATAATTCAATTGTGCAGTTGCAATTTAATTCGGTCTTTATCTCTATATTTTTGCTTGCGAAGTGGTCATTAATTATTCGCAATAGATTTCTTATTAGTTCATCTATATTTGTTGGTTCTTTTACTGTTTCTAATCTGAAAAAGTTTCTAAAATCATCAATTGTTTCACTTAAATGTTTTACGTGCTCAAGTATATTGTTTAGCTTTTCTGTAAATATTTTTTCGTCAATATTTCTGTCTGTTTGTATGTTAATTAAGAGATTATTCACAGTAGCTGATATCACGTTTAGAGGTTGCCTCCATTGATGCGCGATCATCATCATTGTATCACCTACTGCAGCAGCTTTAGATTGATGCATAATCATCCTATCTTTTTTTAGGTTTTTTTCAGTTTCTTCTTTTACTTTAATGTTTAGCTGTTTGTTTAGCTCGTTTAACTGTTCTTGTAGTTTTTTTATAGGAGTGATGTCAACAGCTGTTATTAGTATGACTTCTTTGTTTTTTATTTTGATCTTTGTGGCTTTAGCAAGTGTATTTAAGATAGTATTGTCTTTTTTTACAAAATTTAGCTCAAAAATACTTTTGTTTTCTATATATTTCTTGATTTTGTTTATTTCTTCAGATGATGGTAATAAGCTTTGTATATTCTTGTTTTGCAATTCTTCTTTTGAGTAATTTAATGCCTCAAGAGTTGTTTCATTAACTTCGAGATAGTTTCTATCAATCTTGTAAAGTAAAACCATCTGAATCGAATTTTCCATTATTATTTCAAAGTTTTTTAGTGATTCTTCAAGTCTTCTCTTTATTTTTGATAATTCTTGGTTCTTTTTGTAAAATTTTAAAATAATAAAGAAAAGGACAGATATGGATACAAGTGATAATAAAATAATGTGTAGTATAAATCTTTTATATATTTCTTTTGTTTTTTTTGCTAACTGATAAGAGATTATATCTTCTACGCCTTTTTTCCCTATTTTTGATAGTGATTTGTTTATTATACTAACAAGAGTAGGAATTTGCTTGTTTACCACCATAGAGATCTCTATGTATCTGTTTGCTGACCCTACAATCTTTATGTTTTTTAAATGTTTATTTTTTATGTAATAGGTGGCAATTAAAGAACTTGCTAAAGAAAAGCAATTGGGATTTTTGTCGAGATTTTTGAATACATTGTTATAAGATTTCATTTCTTTAACTGCTATCTGTGGGCATAATTGTTTTATCACTAATATAGGATATGTGTGTTCTACCTGAAGAAAAATTTTATTTTTAAGCTTACACAGAGAATTTACAAAGCCCATATTGTTTTTTGAAAATATAAACAGTTCTTCTTTCGCATATGGATTGCTGAAGATCGCCTGATTTTTTAGTAGTTTTTTATTCGCTATAAGAGGTATAAGGAGGCATTTGCCTTTTCTAAAAAACTCAAGCGATTGTTCAAAGTTTTGAGTTCTGATAAGGTTAAACTGTAGGTGAGTGATGCTGGATATCTTTTTTAATAGGTCTATAGATATACCTTCTGGTTTTCCATTTTTATCTGTAAACTCTAAGGGCTCTAAATTGTGTCTTATGCAGTAGTCTATTACAGGGTGGTTTTTAATAAAATCTAACTCTTTTTTTGTAAATAGTTCTAATTTGGGTGTTGTTTTTATATAGACAGATAAGTTTTCCGGTGGTTTTACTTTTAGAATTTTAGCAAATTTTGATAGTATATTTTTTACAATATCCTTGTTGATGTAGCCTATAATAAAAGTATTTTGCATGATTATATCTTCAAGGATGTTTGCTTCATATAACAAAGCCCTAAAGGATTTTCTTGGTGAATATTTGGCTAATATAATTTTGGCTATTTCTTTTTTGTGGGAAAGTGCGTACTGCCATCCCTTTATAGATGCCTGAGTAAATTTTTTCACTATATCTGGATGTTTCTTAATAAATTCTCTTGATGTAAAAAGGTTTCCTGAATAAGTGAATATGCCATAATTTGACGGATCGATTATGTTATACGCTACGCTAATCTCGTTCAGCAAGTATGTTTGATTTGTTATGTATATAGGTATTGCATCTACCTTACCCTCAATAAACGGTTTCATGGTGTATGCTCCTCTTTTTTTGATTATCTTTTTAAAACGAATGTGAAACTTTCTAATTAAAAAGCCCACACTGGTTAGTGTTATATCTGTTGCTCCGCATAATAACACCTTATTGTTTAAATCTTTGGGAAACAGTATGGACGGTTTAACCGCTAGAACCAGAGGAGATTTTTTAAAGAAGTTCGCGAGTAAAACTACAGGTTTCTTCTTTAGTATATATGTAAAGATTTCACTGTCTGCAACGCCAAAATCTGCTTTACCTTGTAAGATATCATCGATTGTATTGCCTTGTCGTATTCAATAATTTTTACATCTAATCCTGCTTTTTTGTAGAATCCTTTTTCTTTTGCCGCTATATATCCTGCAAATTCAAATTGATACTTCCAGTTTAATTTGAGTTTTACTTTAATTGGTTTTGCCAGTGATAAATGAGTTAAAAAGATAACTAGCAGTGATATTAGAAGACTTTTCATTTTTTTATAGAAGGTTCAGGTTTGCCTATATAATACCCTTGTGAATAATCGATGCCCAAAGATTTTACTATCTCAAATATCTCTTCATCTGCTACAAACTCAGCTATTGTTTTATAGCCCTGTCTATCTGAAAACATTTTAATCGCTTCAATAATATTTACATTACTTTTGTTGTTTTTTATATTCTTTATTAAGCTTGCATCAATTTTAATATAGTCTGGTTCATACTCTATAATGCGGGAAAAATTTGAGTAGCCACTACCAAAATCATCAATGGCTATCTTTGCTCCAACAAGTTTCATGTTTTTTATAAAGTTTTTTACCAGATGTTCATATTTTATGCTTTCATCTTCCAAAAGCTCTATAACCAAATTTTTTGCTATTGTAGGATTATTTCTTAACTCAACTATAAGTGTTTCTCGCGTTGTCTTATCTTCTATGTCTAAAGAGGATAAATTTATTGATATCTCTTTTCCTGTTTTCTCTATCATCTTTAATGTTTTTTCTATTACAATTTGTGTTATCTGTTTGTAATATTTTCCTATCTTAGCTATATTTAAAAATATATAAGGTGACAAAATATTACCATTTGAGTCTATAAGTCTTACAAGTGATTCATATTTCTCTATTTTACCTGTTTTGTTGTTTAAGATGGGTTGATAATAAGATGTAATTCGATTATGTTTTATTGCGTCTTTTATAATCCTCAATACTCTTATGTTTTCTTCTGCCTTTTTTTGCATTTTTTGGTATAAATCATCAGCTTTTACTATGTCTAATTTTTCGTGTTCTGCTTTCTTTATACATAAAGATGCATTTTTGTACATATGATCCTTCTCTTGGGTAAAGCTAATCAGTAATTCTATTTCATATTCGTATTGGCCAACTTTTATTGGTGTGTTTCTTATTTTTTCTTGGAATGACCTTAGGATGTTCAAAAAATAGTTTATGTTTTCATCTGAGATTTTATAGTCCTTTATAAATGCAAACTCTCCTTCACCCAGTTCAAATGTAAAGTCAAAGAGAAAATCTTTGGGCATTATTTTTTTAGCTTTTTTCATGAATTTATCTTGGAGTTGTTCAAGCATTTTTTCACTATATAGTGTTTCTAAGTCCTCGTAATTCTCAATTTTGCATAAAACAAGCACAGGGTTTTTTAACTCATTTATTTTGTCCTGTAAAACCTTTCTGGGGTTTATTAAATCCGTTACGTTTTCCCTTACGGCTATGTATTCTATTATGTTTTTCTTTTCATCTAAAATAGGAGCTATATGGGCTTTAAAGTAGCTAGCTTTACCATCTTTTGTTTTGTTTTTAACCAAACCTTTCCAGATTTTTTTTGACTGGATAACTTTCCACAGATTTTCGAAGGCGGCTTTAGGCATATCGGGATGTCTTACTATGCTGTGGGGTTTGCCTATTAATTCATCTTTTGAATATCCACTTGACTGGCAAAATTTCTCATTTGCGTACGTTATTATGCCCTTTGGATCTGTTTTTGTTACGGTAAAGCTCTCGTCTATTATTTGCTTATATTGATTAAGCAGCTCTAAAGCCCTATCCCTTTCCTTTCTGAGTATCGTTTTTTCCAATACCCTATATACAGATTCCATTAGCTGATCTATGTCTATAGGCTTTATTATGTAATCGTAAACGCCTATTTTTATACTTTCCATGAGATATTCTGTGTTGCTAAAAGCTGTTATAATAAGTATGGGTACTTTTTTGTCTATTTCTTTTATCTTCTTTATCATTGTTATGCCGTCCATCTTGGGCATGTTTATATCTGTTATTACTATATCGTGGTGGTATTTTTTGAACTTTTCAAAACCTTCTAAACCGTTTTTTGCCTCATCTATATTATTGAAAAAATGTGAAAGAAGTTGTATGGTTTCTAAACGACTGTTATCGCCGTCTTCTACATACAAAACTTTGATATCTTCTTCATTTTTTATCTTTTGTATCTTTTCAAATAATATTCTATCCATAAAACAACAAAATAATTTAAATAGAAATTTTTGTCAAATTTTTAACAAATTGACCCGTTTATGACATTACTACTTGAAAAAATTTTTAGTTTTGAGATAATTGACTTTGATTTAAAATAAGGAGTTTTTATGAAGCTGTTTCTCTCTGGTAATGAAGCCATAGCTTTTGGGTTGATTGAAGCCGGTGTGAGATTTATTAGTGGTTATCCTGGTACACCCTCAAGTGAAGTTTTACCTACAGCTATTAAAATAAAAGAGCAGTTTGGTATAAATGGTTATTTTGATTGGTCTGTGAATGAAAAGGTTGCATTTGAGGAGGCCACTGCTGCCAATTTTAGTGGCCTATCCGTTGCTGTGGTTATGAAACAGGTGGGCCTAAATGTTGCCATGGATCCTTATATGAATACGGCTATTGTTGGCAGTGTTGGTGGTTTTGTTGTTGTGGTGGCAGATGATCCTGGACCTCATTCATCTCAGACAGAGCAGGACTCAAGATTTTTGGCTCAATTTGCCAAGATTCCCGTATTGGAACCTTCAGGCCCGAAAGAGGCGTATGAATTTGCAAAGAGGGCTATAGAACTGAGCAGGGAGTATTCTTTACCTGTAATGCTTAGAACAACAACAAGGGTTTCTCATTCCCGAGAAGATATATCTATTGGAAAGATTACGAATATTGATATAAAACCCCAGTTTAAAAAAGATACAGATAGATTTGCAGCAACCCCACATTTTAGATTCCTGCTCCATCAAAAACTCAACGACAAACTCAAAGCTATAAAAAATAAATCGCAATTCAAGGAGCTTTATAATGGCAAGAAACTCATAATAACAAGCGGAATTAGCTTTGCTTATTTGTGTGATATAATTGATGAGTTTAATCTTGATAAAAAAGTTAAAGTTTTGAAGATAGATATGCCTTTTCCTTTGAATGAGTCTGAGTTGCAACGCTATGTAGATAACTACAATGATGTTTTAGTTATTGAGGAAGGTTATCCAGTTATAGAGAATCAGCTTATAAATAAAACCACTGTGAAAGGCAGGTGGAATGGTTTTGTTCCTTCTGAAGGGGAATTGACGATTGACGTGATAAAAGGTCTTTTGAGGGATTTTGGGGTTTTTGATTTTAAAGAAAATTCAGAGATGGTAAAGCCGCCTTTTAAAAGGCCATCTTTATGTCCTGGTTGTGGCCATAGAAGCGCCTTTTTTGCTATTAGAAGTGTTTTTAAGGATGATGCTATATATACCGGTGATATAGGGTGCTACACCTTGGGATTGAATCTAAAGGCCGTTGATACTGTTCACTGTATGGGAGCTTCAGTTTCTTTTGCCTATGGTTTTGATAAGGCTTTCTCTTTGGATGATAGCTCTAAATACATAGTGGCGACAATAGGTGATTCGACGTTCTTTCATTCCGGCATAACACCGTTAATAGATGCGATACACAACAATTCAAGGTTTATTTTAGTTATTCTGGATAATACAACTACAGCTATGACGGGCAACCAGCCAACACCGGCAAATCCGTTTAATGCTGAAAAAGGCAATGCAAATCCAATATCCATAGAGTCAATCGTTAGAGCTTTAGGTATTGAGTTTTTAAAAGTCAGAGATGCGTATGATATAGAGGGTACAGAGTCAGACCTTAAAGAGGCTAAATCATATATAGATACCCACAAAAAGCCGGCTGTTTTAATATTGAGGCATCCATGTGTCTATACTAAAGAGGGATTAAAAGCTAATCCTGTATTTAATGATGTTTATGTTGATAAAGATAAATGCACGGGCTGTAAGGTGTGCATAAATAGATTTGAGTGCCCTTCTTTGGTGTTTGATGCTTCTGATAAAAAGGTCGGGATAGATGTTTCAACATGCATAAAATGCGGACAGTGTGTATTTTCGTGTCCTTACGGTGCTATAAAGGTGATAAAATGAAGATTGTGATTTTGGGCGTTGGAGGAATGGGTGCTATTTCTCTTTCGAAAACTATAGCTTCGATGGCTATAAGTAAAGGCCTGTCTGTGAAATCCAGCGAGATACACGGTATGGCAAAGAAGGGTGGCTTGGTTGAGATTCAGATGAAAGTAGGTGAGGGCTTAAATGGCGTGGTGCTGCAGGGTGAGGCTGATTTTGTTATAGTTTTGGATGAGCGATATAGGGAGTATGGTTTTGCCTTTCTTAAGAAGGAGGGCAGACTTTTGATGGCAGAAGCCAATGTAAGAGAGCAAATAGCCAAAGAGTTTGGTGATGTTAAATTTGTAAGCTCCTATATTTTAGGTTTGTTTGTTAAGTTAGGGGATGTTTTTATTAAGGATGATGCTTTAGAAGTTTTGAGGAACTTTAAAGATGCAGATAAAAATCTAATGGCTTTTGGGAGAGGTTTGAAATGATTTTTAATAAAGAGATGGAAACATTGCCACGTGAAGAGATTGAGAAACTACAGCTTAAAAGATTGAAGGAAACCCTGGCAAGAATAAAGAAATCAAGTTCCGTATTTAGAGAAAAATACAAGGATATAGAGCCTGACGATATAAAGAGCTTAGATGATTTAAAACGGCTTCCCATGATTGAGAAGGATGAGCTAAGAAGGGCATATCCTTTTAGCCATATAGTATCTAAAGATGTAGATTGGATGAGAATGCACATGAGTTCAGGAACAACCGGGACTCCTGTTATAAACGTTATGACTAAAAACGATATAGCCCAATGGGGAGAAATAATGGCACGCTGCTACTATTCAGCAGGTGTTGGGGCTAATGACAGAATTCAAATAACTCCATCTTTTGGATTGTTTAACGGTGGTTTTGGCTTTCACTACGGGGCGGAGAGAATTGGCGCATTTATTATACCTATAGGCGCAGGAAGAACACGTCTGCAACTTAAATTCATTAAGGAGCTTGGCACCACCGCAATAACAGCTATAGCTTCTTATCCTTTAAGGTTAATGGAGGTTGCAAAGGAAATTGGTTTTGATTTTAGGAAAACCAATCTACGTGTTGCCATTTTAGGAGCTGAGGTTTGGTCTGACAGTTTAAGGAGAAGAATAGAAAGCGAAATGAATGTAGATACCTATGACATAATAGGTATGACAGAGACAGGTGGAGTGGGGTTAGGTATCGATTGTGAAGCTAAAAAGGGGATTCATATTTGGGAAGATCACTATATAGTTGAAATTATAGACCCAAAAACGGGAGAGGTTTTACCTGATGGAGAAGAAGGTGAAATGGTAGTAACAACCCTAACAAGAGAGGGGTTGCCACTTATTAGGTATAGAACCAGGGATATGACTAAGATTTTGTCTAAAGATATGTGCGATTGCGGGAGAACGCATTTGAGGATAGATAGGCTCAAAGGTAGAACGGATGATATGCTTAAAGTTAAAGGAGTTAATTTCTATCCTTCTCAAATTGAAAGCATTTTAATGAAATACGAACAGCTCTCACCCTATTACAATATCGTTATTGAAAAGATTAAAGGTAAAGGTAGTATGACTATTGTAGCAGAAAGAAGAAATGGGTTTAACTCTGAGCAGTTAGAGAAACTCTCAAATGAGCTTTATGATTTTTTGGGTTTCCATTGCCATATACAAATAGTTCCTGAGGGCACATTGGAGAGGCCGCAGGGTAAGGCTGTCAGGGTTATAGACAAAAGGGCTAAATAGATTTAAAAAGCAGCCGAATATGTAATATGAGATTGCTGCAAGTTCAGGAGGTTAAATGAACGCTGGTGGCATAGTCCTTACTCTATTAGCAGTTGTTGGAGCGTTTGTATATGAGGGTGGTAATCCTGCTGTTTTAATTCAGATTGGTGAGTATATAGTCTTGTTTGGTGCATTTTTCGGTATGTTGTTATCTAACGCTTCGCCAAGTGCCCTTAAGGGTGCTTTTGGGGTTATATTAGGTATTGCAAAACCAGACCCATACAACAAAAAGAACTATTTAGAGCTTTTGAAGATCGTTTATGACCTATCAACAAAGGTCAGAAAGGATGGTATCTTATCCTTGGAAGCTGTGGTTGATGATCCAGAGTCATCTCCTATTCTTCAGGATGCAGCCTTCTTTTTAAAAAACAAGGAAGCCAGAAGCTTGCTGATCGATGCGCTGAGAAATATCGTTACGGGAATCGAGGTTGAAAAGCTTGAGGAGATGCTTGACACTAACATAGAGAGTATAGAAAAAGAAGCTATGGCGCCTGCAAAAATGGTTGGAACACTTGCTGAGTCTATGCCCGGTATGGGTATTGTTGCGGCAGTTATGGGTGTTATTTTAACAATGGGTGCTCTGGGCGGTTCCATTCTTGTGATTGGTGAGCACATTGCTGCTGCTCTTACCGGTACATTTTTAGGATTATTGATGTGCTATGGTATATTCGGCCCTATGGCTAAGTATGCTGAATTTAAAACTGAGGATATGGTTGCCTATCTGAACGCCTTAAAGACTGGAATAATATACATTGCAAAAGGCGATGCGCCAATTATTGCTATGGAGGCTGTTAGAGAAAGTATTCCGCCACTTGCAAGGCCCGAGTTTGATGAGGCTGAATCCTTTGTAAAGGGTAAATAGTATGGCTGAAGAGAATCAAGAAGGTGGAATAGTTAAAAAATGCAAAAAGTGCAAGTGTGAAGAAGGCGGAGGTAGTGCGTGGGAAGTTGCATACGGCGACTTTATGACCTCCATGATGGCATTTTTCTTGGTCATGTGGCTTATAGCTGCCACAAATGTTAAACAAAGAAAAGTACTTTCCACCTATTTTACCCAACCCGGAGCAACATCTTTAACAGAAGGCTCATCTATGCTCCCATCCAAAGGGGTTTTTGATATAGGCTCAAGAAGTTTAACGGTATCACAGAGGATACCAGAGATGCCGTTACCGTCTGTTCAGCCACAGAAAACATTAAAAGGGAGGGGATTGATTCCGAAGGTATTGAGAAAAAGTGGCGGTGGAATAGGGCAGAGTAAACAGACAATGAATTTATATAATATAATGAAAAAGATTCAGCAGGTTATAGCAAGCAAAAAGGAACTTTTACAGTATAGAAATCAAATAAAGATGGAAATAACAGAAGAGGGGTTGCGTATTGTAATATTTGACAAAAATAAAAGGCCTATGTTCTATCCAGGTTCAGACAAACTCGAACCCTGGGCCAAAGAGGTGCTGGATATAGTAGCCAAACAGCTTGCCGATATTTCAAATAAAATAACAATAGAAGGTCATACAGACGCCAATCCTTATGTTATAGGTGGTTTGAGTAATTGGGATCTTTCAACAATGAGGGCCAATGCAGCAAGAAGAGAGATTCAAACAAATGGTGTTTCTGTAAGCAGGTTTGATAGTATTGTAGGCTATGGTGATACCAGGCCTGTTCCGGGTACAGACCCGAAAGATCCCATAAATAGACGTATTGTCATTTTGGTTAAAAAGATCTAAGGTAAACTATATTTATAATTTAACAATTTTTTAGAATACTTTTTATTACTTAGTTAAAATGGTATAATTCTTGACAATATTATACTTTTCTTGTATAAAATAGAAAAAGTTTAATAAATTTTCCATAGGGGGGAGATTATGGGTAAACAAAAAGGTGTTATCGAATCTAAACTTAAAGAAAACAGGGTTTTTCATCCTTCAATTGATTTTGCTCAGAAAGCAAATATAGATTCTGATGAATATGAAAGATTGAAGAAGTGGGCCGAAAGCGACTGGGAAGGTTTTTGGAAATATTTTGCTATAAAAAAAATAGACTGGTTTAAAAGGTTTGATGATGTATTAGATGACTCCAATCCACCATTCTATAAATTTTTTGTTGGCGGAAAACTCAATGTTTCTTATAACTGCTTGGATAGACATATAAAAAGCTGGAGAAAAAATAAGGCGGCAATTATTTGGGAAAGTGAAAATGGCGATACACGCATTATGACCTATCAAGAACTTTATATAGAGGTCAATAAATTTGCAAGCGTTCTGAAAACATTGGGTGTGAAAAAGGGCGATAGGGTTTTGATATATATGCCTATGATACCTGAAGCTGCTGTTGCTATGCTTGCAAGTGTCCGTATTGGTGCTGTTCATAGTGTTGTTTTTGGTGGTTTTTCCGCAGAGGCTTTAAGGGACAGAATAGAAGATGCTAAACCCAAGATAATAATTACTGCAGATGGTGGATTTAGAAACGGTAAGGCTATTCCTTTAAAAAGTAAAGTTGATGATGCTATGTCTGGTGTTGAGCATAAGGTTGATTATGTTGTTGTTGTAAGGCATATAGACAGAGACATACATATGAAACCGTTGAGAGATTTTTGGTATCAAGATCTTATGGGTGATCCCGATTATGCTCAAATTTACTGCCAGCCTGAAACTATGGACTCTGAAGATCCACTTTTCATTCTCTATACGTCGGGTTCCACTGGCAAACCCAAAGGCGTTGTTCATTCAACGGCGGGTTATCTGTTATGGACTATGCTTACAATGAAGTGGGTTTTTGATATAAAGGATGAGGATACATTCTGGTGTACTGCAGATATTGGTTGGATTACCGGTCATTCCTACGGTGTGTATGGACCCTTGGCTATGGGTTCTACAACAGTTATGTATGAGGGTGTTCCAACATATCCAACACCTGCAAAGTGGTGGGAGCTTGTTGAAAAGCATTCAATAAATATATTATACACAGCGCCTACGGCTATTAGAGCTTTGATGAGGTTAGGCAATGAATGGGTTTTGAAACATGATTTATCGTCATTGAGACTCTTGGGTACCGTTGGTGAGCCTATAAATCCAGAGGCATGGATGTGGTATTACCAGACAGTCGGAAACGAGAGATCTCCCATCGTGGATACATGGTGGCAAACAGAAACTGGAGGGCACATGATAACAACAGTTCCAGGGGCTCAGACTGCAAAACCCGGCTCAGCTGGAATGCCACTTCCGGGTATTTTTGCTGAAATCGTTGATACAGAGGGAAATCCTATAAATGATCCAAATAAGGGCGGCTTGCTTGTTATAACAAAACCATGGCCTTCTATGTTGCGGACTGTTTGGGGTGATGATAACAGATTTATTGAGACCTATTGGAAGAAATTTAAGAACAAAGGATATTACTTTGCCGGTGATGGTGCAAGGAAAGATGAGGATGGCTACTTCTGGATTATGGGTAGGGTTGATGATGTCCTGAACGTTTCTGGGCATAGGATAGGAACGATGGAAGTTGAGAGTGCTTTAGTCTCACATAGGTATGTGGCTGAGGCTGCTGTAGTTGGTAGGCCGGATGATATCACAGGTGAGGCTATTGTAGCATTCGTTGTACTTAAAGAGGGTGTTGATAAGACGCATCACGATGAGCTTGTAAGAGAGCTAAGAGAGCATGTGCAAAAGGAAATAGGTCCTATAGCAAGACCTCAGGAGATAATATTTACAGACACCCTTCCAAAAACCCGTTCAGGAAAAATCATGAGAAGGCTGCTTAAGGATATAGCATCTGGTAAGAAGATAGAGCAGGATATATCTACACTTGAGGATGCTTCTGTGTTGGATAAACTTGCTGAACTCAGGGATAAAATGGAAGAGGAGATGAACAAAAACGGAAACTCTAAAAAATAGATAGCTTGAACCTTTCCCTTCTGTGTAATTCATACACGGAAGGGCTTTCCTTGACTTTATCTGATAAATGTAATAAAAGTTTGTGATCTCCGAGCGGTTAAGCCTACGGGTTTATGCCTATGGTTTTTCCGCCGATAGGGTGTAGGCGGAAACGCTTGCGCCTCCCGTGTTTGGAAAGGAGGTAATTTAGCTATTTTATTGAAGTTTTTCCAATTTTTATAAAATCAAAGGGGGATATATGGGTATTTTAGATGATGCTCTGCTTAAGTTTAGGGATATTGTGCAGAAAAACGGTCTTTTGGATAAAAGAATTCAGATAAAAATGAGGCCTTTAAAACCCTATGAGGCTATAGGTAAACCAACAAGGGACGATTATCCACTTCTGAAGGGCAAGGAGGTTTTAGTTGAGGCCACATTTTTAGAAGCCAAAGGGCAGGCATTTACCGATGAGCCCAGTGATTTTGAGGGTTTCATGTGTGATGTTCTAAAGCTGCCTTTAAAAACAAACAGAAATAGGGCTGTTGTTATTGCAAGTATAAACGCCGTTTTGCGTTATTTAAATATGACATGGGGAACTGTACATTGTAAAGATAGCGAACCAGAGGGGTGTGCTAATGAGATGATGGAGCGATTTTTTAGACGTTGGGGCGAGAATGTGACATTGGGACTTGTGGGGCTACAGCCTGCTTTAGCCAGCTCAGCTATAAAAGTGTTTGGTAAAGGTAATGTAAAGATAGCCGATTTGGATGAGGATAATATAGGTAAAGATTTTGAGGGCGTTAAAATACTTGATGGTAAAATTTACTCAAATGAAATTGTTGCCAATAGTTTTTTGGCTTTGATTACAGGCTCGAGTGTTGTAAATGGAACGATAGATGAACTTTTAAATGTTTCAAGAATGGATAATAAGAATAGGATAGTTATATTTTATGGAACTACTATAGCTGGAGTTGCATCTTTGATGAATTTAAACAGGTTATGCTTTAGGTCTCATTGATGATAAAGCTAAACTTTTTTAAAGCATTCGAGAAGCTAAATATAAAAGTTGAGTTGAATTTTGATGGCTTAAGGAATGTGATATTTGGACCATCGGGCTCGGGCAAATCATCTATTTTAAAGATGATAGCTGGCTTTTATAATCCTGATAATGGATTTATAAGGTTTAAAAATGAGTGTTTTTTCAATAGCTTAAAAGGAATAAAAATAGCAACGCATAAAAGGAATGTAGGCTACCTGCCCCAAGAATGGACACTCTTTCCTCACCTTACTATCAAGGAGAACATACTATATCCGATCAAGGCAAGAAAAATGGAATTTGATAGGGCTCTTTTTGAATTCTTTGTTAACAAAGCGGAACTGAGCCAATACCTTGATGCGTTTCCAGAGGAAATTTCGGGAGGGCAAAAACAGAGAGTAGCCCTTATTAGAGCTTTAATGGCAAAACCTAAGCTGTTGCTTTTGGATGAGCCTTTTAGTGCCTTGGATAGATCTATTGCAGAAAAACTCAGGTATTTCCTTGTAAAAATGGTAGAGGAACTTGAGATACCTACAATTTTTGTTAGTCATAATCTTGAAGAGGCTTTCTCTTTTGCAGAAAATATGGCAATTATAAAAAATGGATTGATTTTGGAGGCCTCAAAAAAAGATGAACTTTTTAGAAAACCTATTTATGTAGAAAGCGCAGAGTCGTTGGGTTTTAAGAATGTCTTTAAAATAGATGGGAAAACGGCTAATTCTGTTAATATAAAGGGTTTTTGGTTTGAGGTTGAGAAGATTGAGGGTGACTACTGCTGCATAAGACCAGAGGATATTTTAGTTCTAAGGGATAATGCGGATAATTCAGATAGAGAAAATGTACTGAAAGGTAAGATTTCATCCATTGAGTGTGTTGGCACTCATACAGTTTTGGAATTTAATGCGGGGGGGTTGATTTTGTTTATAAATATACCCAACCATGCTGTTTATAAAATGGGGCTAAAGAAGGGAAAAAATATAACAATATCGCTAAAAAGAAATAGCTTAACCACCTGCAAAACATTTAGAGGTTTTTAGATGAAACTTACGAAGATAGCACTTTTACCTTTGAGTATTTTGCTTATTTTTATGGGTATACTTCTGATTTATGGTTTTGAAGGGGTGTCCCCTGGTGATTTAGTAGGGTTGCTTGGGGATAAGGAATTTTTATCAGCGGTGGTTTTTGGACTTGAAACCTCTCTTTTTTCTGTTTTGCTTTCGGCCGTCTTTGGTATACCTGCTGGTTTTTATCTGGCAAGAAACAATAGCAGTTTTTCTCGTTTTGCCGATATTTTATTTGACATTCCACTTGTAATTCCGCCTTTAGTTGTAGGTGCTCTACTTTTAAATCTCTTTAATTGTCCGTTTGTAGAGAGGTTTTATTCCTTTGTTTTTACATTTTGGGGTGCTGCTATAGCCCAGTTTTTTATCTCTTTTCCGTTTACCGTTAAATCTTCAAAGACAGCATTCGAACTTATTTCTCCTGTTTATGAAAGAATAGCTATGACGCTTGGCGCCTCACCCATGAAATCATTTTTTGATACCACATTTAGGTTATCTTTTTATGGTATATTTTCAGGTCTTATTCTGAGTTGGCTTAGAAGTTTAGGAGAGTTTGGTGCGACTCTTCTTGTTGGGGGTGGAATAGCCTATAAGACAGAGAATATTCCTATAAACATCTATTTGAAAATAACAGAGGGTAATTTTAGGAGCGGTTTTGCAGCAAGCTTATTGGTTGTAGTTTTAGCTATTGTATGTGTCTTTCTGGTAAAGATGGTGTTCTCTAAAAAGAGGATTGGGATATAATTTGCTCAAACTTCTCCATATCTTCTTTTGTTCCTACACAAATCAAAGTTGAACCTATCTCTATTATGTCATTAGCTTTTGGATTGAATTTCGTTGTTTTGTCCTTGCCTATCATAGCTATGATTATGAGATTGTATTTGCTTCTTATATCTGTTTCTTTTATTTTTTTACCTGCGTATGGTGATTTTTTTGTTATGTAGAACTCACCCATTTCTATTGTTGTATCCGACTGCATAACAATTGAGACCAATTCTGCAGTTTTGGGCGATATAAGCATTCTGGAGATATCATAGCCACTCGATTGGTAGGGTGATATTGTTTTTGCCCCTAACTTAACGAATTTTTTTACTGAGTCCTCAGAATTGGCTCTTGCAACAGCCAGAATGTTTTTGTTTTCATCTTTGGCCGTTATCAGCGTGTAGATGTTATCTGCATCTGAATCCATAACTAAAGCTATGCCTTGTGCTTCTTTTACCCTTGCTTTTTTAAGTATTTCCTCATCGGTTGCACTACCTATAATAACCAAATATCCATTTTCTATAGCTTCCCTTGCCGATTCTGGGTTTTCCTCTATAATCACGAATTTCTTTTTAAACCTTTCCATTTCTTTTGCCACTACCTTACCCACCCTGCCAAATCCGCAGATAATGAAGTGTTTAGACAGTTTTTCTATCTTTTTTTCCATAATCTCCTCCGTATTGAGTTTTAGTTTTAATATTCTATCGGTAAAAGCACTTGATACAATACCTGTTAGGAGCGCAATACCTGAAATACCCATTACCATCAAGAACGATGCTACGCCGCGACCTATAGGTGTTATAGGTGTTATATCACCATAACCTACCGTTGTAAATGTAACAATACTCCACCATATAGCATCGAAAATTGAACGTATGTTGGGATTTCTGTGTCCCTCCGCTATAAGCATTACAATAGATGAACCCATTATGATAAAGAAAAATATTACAAATACAATGGAAATTTCGAAGGCTTTTTCTTTTAATCCTTCTGTGAGCTCTTGGACACTTTTGCTAAAACTTGCTCCCTTGAGTATTCTTGCTATTAAAATAAGAATTCTGTAAGGATATGGTAGATAATCATAGGGTATTATAGCGAGTATATTTGCTATTGTGCCTGCAGATAGAAAGTAGGAAATTATACATGCTGCTTTGGAATTACTTGCCTGTTTTTTCTGTATGAATAGAGGTATTTTTAATCGGACTTGAGGTTTTTTCTTTTGATTTGCCTTCTCGAATGCAAGGATTGTTTTTAGAATAAAATCAAACGTAAAAGCAAAAATTGTTATAATCTCTAAAATCTTGTAAATTTTTGGGGAGCCTATGTATATGGGAATAGCGTTGTCATATCCGACTATGGCAAGTAGTGAAATAGCAGTTGTAATTTGCATGGAAAATCTATATAACTTAGCCGATTTAGAGCTACCGTAGAAGGTTTTTTGGATGTCTATCTCTTTATTCTTTTTCATCACCTATTAATTATACACAAACCTATTTTTAATTGAAAGTTTTAGCCAAAATAATATAATCATCTTGCTATGAGGGTGCATGCTGAGTGTTATCAATGTTTCATATCCCAAGCTATTCGTTCGAGCAGGCTCTTTTATGAAGATAGACAGCATCTGCTTAGGCCAGCTCAAGAAGTGGTTAGAATTTTGCGTGATATCAATGTTGAGTTACCCCCACCTTTGATTAGTGAGGATGTGTATGGCACAATCAGAAAGAGCTTGGGTATAGAAGACCCTTACAAGCAGATAAAGAGAAAATACAACGATATAGCCTTGAAGTATGAGGACTTTGCAGTAAGCGAAATAGAGCAAGCAAACGACCCCCTTCTTTATGCTATAAGGCTTTCCTTGGCTGGTAATATAATAGATTTTGGTTCACAGATTGGAAGTTTTAGTCTTGAAAACACCATAGATGAGGTTGTTAAAAACCCCCTTGATTTGACAGATTTTGACCTGTTTGAGAAGGATTTGCAAAAAGCGGACCGGGTTGTCCTGCTTGCCGATAATGCCGGTGAGATCGTTTTTGATAAGATCTTGCTTAAAACGATAAAGGAGTTGTATCCTAAAAAAGAGCTATTTATCATTGTCCGCGGTGGGCCTATAATAAACGATGTTAGCTTAGAGGATGCACTCTATGTTGGAATAGACAAGATTGCAAAGGTAATAGATTCTGGCCAACTCATCCCTGGGTTTTGGCCCGATTTTGCAAAGGGTGAGTGTAAAACTGTTTATGAGAGTGCCGATATTGTTATATCGAAGGGGCAGGGCAACTTTGAGACCTTAAGCGAGTTTGAGGATAGGCGGGTCTATTTTCTTTTTTTGATAAAATGCAGTGTCGTTGCCCACTATTTGGGTCTTAAAAAGCTTTCTAAGATATTCATAAGAAACGACGAGCGATGGGCAAGACTGCGGGCGTAGATGAGGCTGGAAGGGGGCCTTGGGCTGGCCCGGTTGTTGCAGCCTGCGTAATATTAAATAAAGATATCCCCCATTTGGGCGATATAGACGATTCTAAAAAACTCTCGCCTAAAAAGAGGGAAGAGCTCTATAGGGTTATAAAAGAAAACTCCATTTATGGCATAGGCGTTGTCTCAAATAAAGAGATTGATAAGCTGGGTATAGTTAAAGCTGTTGAGCTTGCCATAAAAAGGGCAATAGATGTGATGGATGAAAAGCCATCGTTTTTACTCATTGACGGTAAGGATAGATTTGATTTGCCTATAAAGTATAAAACCATAATCGAGGGTGATGCAAAGGTAAAATCTATCGCAGCAGCAAGCATACTGGCCAAGGTTTGGCGTGATAGGTATATGGAGCTTGTGGCAGATATATACCCAAAGTATGGTTTTGAGAAACATAAGGGTTATGGGACAAAGGCGCATACCCTTGCGCTTGAAAAATACGGTCCGTGCCAAATTCATAGGTTTAGTTTTAAGCCGATTCAGAGAGTATTGGAGAAAAAAAATAGAAAGCCAAGGCTGCTTTTGCATGCATGTTGCGCTCCGTGTGCGACAAGCGTAATAGAAAGATTAAAGGCGAATTATGATGTTGAGGTGTTTTTTTATAATCCCAATATACACCCAAAGAGAGAATATGAGGTTAGATTAAAAGAGATTGAGAGGCTTTGCCAATACCACAAGATAAAGCTCCATGTGGGCAAATACAACCCTAAAAGATGGATTGATAGAGTTAAGATGTACAAAAACGAGTCTGAGGGTGGCAAGCGGTGTATTTTATGCTATGCAGATAGAATGAAGGAGTCTGTTAGGCTCGCAAGCGAGTTGGGTTTCGACTATTTTACGACGACATTATCCGTTAGCCCTTTAAAAAGCTGGGAAAAAATAAAAACAATAGGAGAGGCATTAGCTGCAAAATACAATATAGCCTTTGAGGATACGGATTTTAAAAAGAAGGATGGTTTTAAGCGCTCTGTAGAGTTATCCAAGGAATTTGGTTTTTACAGGCAAACTTACTGCGGATGCGTCTATTCCAATATTGAACAGAAAAGAAAGAGGGGTATTTTACATGGAGAAAAATCAGATTGATGTATTAATAGATAGGTATGGATTTGAGATGGTTGAGACCCACATATCATGGGTTTTGCTTGGGAATGAACTTGTCTATAAGATAAAAAAGCCCGTGGATTTTGGTTTTTTGGATTATACGACGATTGAAAAGAGGCTAAAGTTCTGCCAAAAAGAGATTGAGTTGAATAAGCGACTTGCTGAGGAAATATACTTAGGCGTTAGCATGATTACAGACAAAAACGGTGATATATCGATTGACGGTGATGGTGAGGTTATTGATTATGCGGTGAAGATGAAGAGGATGCCGCAGGGTAGGATGATGGATGTGCTGCTTGATGAGAATAGGATAAACTCAAAACATATTGATGTTTTGGCAAGAAAGATAGCAGATTTCCACAAGAATGCCTCAACCAATGATTACATAGCCTCTTTTGGCAGCCTAAAAACAAATAAGCTCAATACAGACGAAAACTTTGAGCAGACAAAAGGCGGTATAGGAACATTTATAACTCAATTTCAATACGATTCTGTTAAAGACTATACGGATAGGTTTTATGCCCAAAACGGTGATGTATTTCAAAAGCGGATAGAGGAGGGCAAGGTTAGGGATTGCCACGGCGATATGTATTCTAAGAATATCTGCATAGTTGATGAGGATCACATCTATATATACGACTGCATTGAGTTCAATGAACGTTTCAGGTATTCTGATGTGGCAAGCGATGTTGCCTTTATGTTGATGGATCTTGAAAATAAGAACCGATGGGATTTATCAGGGTTGTTTTTGAAAAGCTATCTTGGGTATTCCTCAGATAACGGTATGATGGAGGTGCTTGATTTTTACAAGCTTTACAGAGCCTATGTTAGGGGTAAGATAGCCTTTTTTCAGGATAACCCCGATGAGGCCAACAGGTATTTTGATCTGGCTTTCGGTTATTTGCCAGAAGAATATAAACCTAAGGTATTTATCTTTAGCGGCTTGAGCGGCTCTGGAAAGACAACACTGGCACTTGAGTTATCCAAAAGATACGGTTTTATGGTTCTATCAAGCGATATAATCAGAAAGAGACTTGCGGGCATGGATGTAAATGATAAGGATCTTGCAGACTTTGGCAGTGGTATTTACTCGGTTAAGATGACAGAGAGGGTTTATGCAAAGATGATTGATGATGCCTATCAGCTTGCAAGGTTAGGCAAAGGCGTTATCTTAGATGCCACTTTTTTGAAGAAAAGCCAGAGAGAGGCTGTTTTTAGTAGATTTTTAAGGCTCGGCATAAAACCTATAGTTGTTTTTATTGATATAGATGATAAAACAGCCAAGGAGCATTTCAAGAAAAGAGAGAAGGGTAAAAGCGTATCGGATGGGAGGTATGAGATTTATCTAAAACAAAAGGAGTTGCTTGAAAAACCCGATGATGCAATTATTTTAGATGGCAAAGCTGCGATTGAAGATAATTTGAAGGTTTTAGGGGGGATTTTAAGATGAGGTTGGGTGTAAATATAGACCATGTGGCAACAATAAGGGAAGCCAGAAAAACCAATGAGCCGGAGCCGATATACGCGGCCTTGCTTGTTCAGGAAGCATTAGCAGACGGCATAACAATGCATCTTAGAGAGGATAGGCGCCACATTCAGGATAGGGATGTTTATCAGGTAAGGGAGATTGTTAAGATTCCGTTAAATCTTGAGATGAGCCTAAATGAGGAGATAGTCAGGATAGCCTTAGATGTAAAACCACACCAGGCAACGCTTGTGCCAGAGAACAGGCAAGAGATCACAACAGAGGGCGGTTTGGATGTTGTGGCAAACAGCGATAGGGTATCGGAGGTTATAAAGAGACTAAAAGGTGAGGGTATTCTTGTAAGCCTGTTTATAGACCCGCAAGAGTGGCAGATTGAACAGGCAAAAAACTTGGGCGCAGATGCGATAGAGCTCCACACAGGAAATTATGCAAATGCAAAACACGATATGGAAAAACGGCTCGAACTTGAAAAGCTCATCGATGCTGCCAAGTATGCTAAATCGTTAGGTTTGCATGTTCATGCAGGACATGGTCTTACCTATGAGAATGTAAAACCGGTTGCCGCGATTAAGGAGATAGAAGAGCTAAACATTGGCCACAGCATAATAGCAAAGAGCGTCTTTGTTGGCATGAAGGAAGCTGTAAGTTTGATGAGACAGCTGATACACGAGGCACGATGGAAGTTGGCATAGATATAGAGGAGATTGAAAGGATAGAGAAGGCCCATAAGCAGTTTGGTGATAGGTTTCTAAGGAGAGTTTTTTCGGAGGAGGAGTTGAATTATTGTTTCTCTAGGAAGAATCCTTATCCATCGCTGTGTGGGAGATTTTGTGCAAAAGAAGCAGTTGTAAAGGTATATGCTGGAAAGCTTTTGATTTCGGATGTGAAGATAGTTAACGCAGAAAGTGGTAAGCCCATGGTTTTTATACGCAATAAACCCTCCGATATAGCAGTTTCTATAAGCCACTCGAAACATTATGCCACAGCCGTTGCCGTTAAACCATGAATGAAATTGAAGCATTCAAAGAGCTAAACGGCATACTCAATAGCCTAAATCCATACGCAATGGATCTGTCGCTTGATAGGATTAAGTCGTTTTTGAATAAGATAGGCAATCCTCAGAATAGCTTTAAATCCATTTTAGTGGGTGGGACAAACGGTAAAGGCAGTGCTGTTAGCATGCTTTCTAAGGCCTTCATTGATGCCGATTACAATGTTGGCACATACACCTCACCCCACCTTATTCAGTTAAACGAGCGCTTCAAGATCAACGGTAAAATCGTTCCTTTTGCTATATTGCTTGAATATGCCCGGTTCGTTCAAAGTTTGAATTTTGAGCATTTGACATATTTTGAGTTCTTAACGGCTATGGCATTTTTGCTGTTTAAGGATTTTGGTGTTGATGTGGCTGTTTTAGAGGTAGGGATGGGAGGTGAGTTTGATGCCACAAATGTGATTGACCCCATCTTGAGCATTTTGACATCCATATCACTTGACCATACGAAACATTTGGGTGATACGCTTGAAAAAATAACCCTAACCAAAAGCAAGATTATCAAAAGATTAGGGGTTGTATCAAAAAACCCCGAAACGGTTATAAAAACCATCAAGGATAGTGTAAATGCAGAGGTGTTCTTTGTTGATGATGATTATGTAAAAAGGGCCAAAGATTTGGGCTTTTTTAATGTTAATACAGACAATGTTGCAACCGTCCTGCTTGCCATAGATCTCCTAAACCAAAGGTATGGTTTTGGATTAGATCCCTTTAGTATAAAAAAGGTTTTTTGGCCTGGGAGGTTTGAGGTTATAGAATCCAATGGTAAAGCGTTTATACTGGATGGGGCGCACAACGCCTCGGCCGTTGAAAACTTGATCGGGCTTATAGATAGGTTTGGTTTTCGTATTGACGCTATTGTTTTTGCAGCGCTTACAACCAAGGATTGGAAGGAGAATTTGACTAAGTTATGTGATATATCACCCAATATAAAGTTGCCTCAACTAAAATATAAGCTTGGTGTTGAACCGAAAGATATACAGGCTTTTTTGAGAAGAAGGGGTGTATGTCAAACAGAGCTGTTTGATGATGTAAATAGTTGCATAAACAAACTCTTCAATTCTGAATATGAAAACATACTTATCACGGGATCGCTATATTTGGTTGGCGAGGCCTTAGCGTGTAATCTAATGGAAGGGGAGGGCGGCTTTATGCCGTAACCTTCCCCAGTGGCTATTTTTTAGTCTTCGAAATAGGATATACCACACTCTTCTCTTTTTAAGAGCCACTCCCAGTGTCTATCAACCTGCTTTTGGAACTCTTCAATTAAATACTCATTGCCTTTCTTGAAGAGGTGCGCAAACCTTCTTTGTGGTTTTAGGTATTCCTCAACAGGCAGTTTTTTCTTTGGTTTGTAGTTGATAACAACCTTTCCTTTGATAACCTCATACAACGGCCATACACATGTATCGACGGCCAGTTGTGCTATTTCAATGGCTTTGTTAGATGGGAAACCCCAGCCCGTGGTACATGGCTCAATAACGTTTATGTATGTTGGGCCATCAACATCAAGTGCTTTTTTGACCTTATTCATTAGATCTCTCCAATTGGAGGGTGAAGCCTGTGCGATGTATTCCATGTGATGGCCTTCTAAAACGCTCACAATGTCTTTTCTTGGTTGTTCCTTTCCAAATTTAACTTTACCGTTTGGTGATGTTGTTGTAGAGCCTCCAAATGGAGTTGCAGAAGAGCGCTGGTTTCCTGTATTCTGATATGCGTTGTTATCATTACAGATATAAAGAAATTGATGCCCTCTTTCAATGGCACCCGAAAGTGCCTGCAACCCTATGTCGTATGTACCTCCATCACTTGCAAATGCTATAAACCTAATATCTTTTTTGACTTTACCCTTTTTCTTTAGGGCTTTATAGGCGGCTTCAACGCCGGATATTGTACTTGCAGCATTCTCAAAGGCTGTATGAATCCACGGCACATTCCAGCTTGTATATGGATAAAGACCAGTTGAAACCTCAAAACAACCGGTAGCTGCCGCAACAACTATATCGTATTTGTCTGTCTCAGCTGCCGCAAATACCTGTCTTGCTATAACTGAGTGCGTACAACCTGGACACAATCTATGGCCACTTACAAGGCCTTCCTTTTTCTTTGCTAAATCATTTAACAGAGCCATATCTTACCCCCATGCTCCTCTTAGGTTTAGACAATCGAACTGTTTTTCAACCTTACCCGTATCAACTATTTTCTTTAATGTTTCGTACACAGAGTTTATATGCCTGGGCTGGGTATCTCTTCCTCCAAGTCCGTATGTGTAGTTGATTACAGGAGCCCTTGTATCTGTATCATACAAAGCGCTTCTTATCTCGTTGAATAGGGGTCCACCTTGAGCACCTGATGGTGACACCCTATCCAAAACCGCTATGGCTTTAGCAGATTGCAGGGCATCTGCAATATCTTTGAATGGGAATGGTCTGAATAGTCTTATCTTTAACAAGCCAGCTTTAACGCCGTTTTCTCTTAAATTATCCACAACATCCTTTGTTGTGCCGCATACAGAGCCTGCAGCGACAACAACAAAGTCTGCATCGTCTAATTTGTATGCCTCATAAAGTCCATACTCCCTTCCAAAAGCCTTGCCAAAATCTTTTCCTACCTGAGTCACGACATCTTTTGCATTTAAAAGACCTTTAAGTTGATTCATTTTGTGTTCGAAGTACCAATCTGGTGGAGCCCAGGCACCGTGAGTTATAGGATCATCAGTATTGAGTAGTGGAAACTTAGCCTCATATTTTCCTATAAATTCCTTAACAGCTGCATCATCCTCAAGTTCCCATATTTCAATAGCATGAGATACATTGAAACCATCAAATGCAGCTAATGCTGGAGTAATTACTTTCTCGTTTTCAGCTATCTTTATTGCTTGAATTAAATTATCATAAGCTTCTTGGGAATTTTCAGATATTAATTGAATCCATCCTGTATCCCTTCCACCCATTATGTCTGAATGGTCACCGTGTATGTTTAGTGGGGCAGAAAGAGCTCTTGCTGCAACTGCCATAACAATTGGAAGCCTCATTCCGCTTGCTATGTATAGCATCTCCCACATAAGTGCATAACCGTTTGCGCTTGTGGCTGTCATAACCCTTGCACCGGCTGCTGCTGCGCCGATACATGCACTCATTGCAGAATGTTCACTTTCAACAGTAACAAGCTCTGTGTCCATTTCACCGTCAGCTATAAACTGAGCCACGGCTTGAGGTACAGGTGTTGAAGGTGTTATTGGAAAGGCTGCTATAACATCTGGATTGATCTGTCTCATTGCATGGGCGGCAGCCTCATTTCCCGTCAATGCTACTTTTTTACCCATTTATTTCCTCCTAAGCTTTTACTTGGAAAAGACTTCTTTTCTTAACTCTTCCACTGTTTTACCTTTTGCCTGGGCCTCTAAAACCATCTGGAGAGATTTTGGTTTACTTGGGCATTGCTCAACACAGATTCCACAACCTTTGCAATGGTCATAATCTATACCAGCCATCTTTCCATTTTCATCTACAAGAATAGAGCTATCGGGACAATAAACCCAGCAAAACATACATTGAATGCAAGTGTCTGGATTCCAGACTGGGCGCTCAACTCTCCATGAGCCAGTTTCGTAGTTTTTAGAATTACCAGGGTCCTTTATGGTTGCGCCAATAAGTACTTCATCCCATTTTAGCAATTTCTCAGCCATTTACTTTACCTCCTCGTAGGCTGTTTCTATAGCCTTTCTATTGCCTTCTATTATTTTCTCAGGGAATTTGCCTGCCTCTTCCAATAGCTCAACAACACCCTTTGATACCTCTTCTTTGCTGAAAAGGCCTGTTACCTTTGCCAATGCTCCAATCATAGGTGTGTTTGGAATTGCCCTACCCAATGTTTCGATGCTTATCTTGTTTGCATCAACCACATAAACTTCATAACCCTCAAGGCCCAATTCTTTAATAACCTCTTCTTTGTCGAATGCCGTGTTTACTATAACCTTGCCATCTTTTTTTAGACCCTCTTTTACATCAATTAAGCCCATTAGTGTTGGATCCAGAATTAAAACAATGTCTGGCTCCATGTACTCTGAATGATCCCTGATCGGCTTGTCGTTAACCCTTGTGAAAGCAACAACAGGAGCTCCTCTTTTCTCTGCGCCATATACGGCAAAACCTTGAGCGTATATTCCCTCCTCTTGAGAGATTAACTCTGCCAATGTTTTGGCCGCCGTAACGGCTCCCTGTCCGGCCCTTCCGTGCCATCTGATATCCATTTTCTTAGACATCTTTAGACCCCCACCAAAATTTGTTTTATGCAACAGTTCTCATTTTGAATGCTTCTATGAGTGTTTTTTTGTTTATATAGTTTATGTCCGCACCAGCAGGCACACCTATTGCAACCTTTGTGATTTTAATATTGGACGGTTTCAGTTTTTCTTTTATGTATTGCATAGTCAACTCCCCCTCTGTTGTAGGACTGATTACCAAGATGAGTTCTTTCTTTTGTTCTTTTAGTATTCTGCTTACTAAATAATCTATACGTTTTATAATGCTATCTATTCCGTATATAGGTGAAATAACTCCCCCCAGTATAAAGTAAAGTCCATTATATACATTTGCCGTCTCTATTTCAAGTAAATTTTCAATAGTTTCAACTACGCATACGGTTTCATGGTCGCGCGATTTATCGGAACATATATCACATATACCATTTTCGTTTGCGGTTAGATTATAACAAAGTCTGCATGATTTGACCTTTTCAGATATTTCTTTTAGTAGTTTAGATATAGAGTTTGCTTTATCTTTGTGTTCTGCTAACCAGAAAGCATACTTTGAAGCGTTTTTCTCTCCTATGCCTGGTATATTTTTTAAATATAAGCTCAACTCATCCAATAATTTCAAATGAGCATTTTTCATTAAAACATACCGGGAATATTAAGACCCCCTGTGAGTGCTGCTATTTTCTCATCCATCTGTTGTTTTGCCTTCCTTATAGCCTCATTTACACCCGAAAGAACCAAATCTTCAAGTGTTTCTATATCCTCAGGGTCCACTATTTCTTTTGAGATTTTTATATCAACTATTTCACCTAAACCATTTGCGGAAACGGATACCATACCGCCGCCCACGCTTACCTCAACCGTTTCTTTAGCAGCTTCTTCTTGAGCCTTTGCTATCTGTTTCTGGATCTTTTTTGCTTGAGCCATTAAAGAGTTTAAGTCCATTCCGCCGAAACCCTTTGCCATTGCATTACTCCTTTCTAAAGCTTAATTAATTGTATATTATTTTTTTAATTTTTCAATATTTACTATCTTGCCACCGAAGGTTTTCAAAATTATGTCTATTTTTGAAGGCTCTTCTTCTGAGAATTCTTTTTCTTCAGTGTTTGAGCCATATTGTCTGTTTTGTATTGGGGGCTTTTCTTCTGTCTTAATAGGTTGAAGAGTTTCTGTTTGGGTTTTGGATAAGTCTGTGGAAACATTTGAGTTTGTTTTGGATAATTTTTCTATAATTATATCAATGCTCTCTAAATCATTTGTGGCTATTGCTTTATGTGTTGCAACTATTAAAGCATCTGTAGGCTCTATTTTTTGTTTTATATCTTTTAATGCATTGTAATATATGTTAATCAGTGCTGTTTTTTGTGTTTTTGATAAATCTTTTTCTATGATGTTTTCTATAACCTGTTTTGTGAATGTTTGAAGATTGGATGATATTGTATTTAGGTTTTTTATTATATCCAAAGCTTCTTTTGCTTTGTTTTGGATTATAAACTCTACATAACTATTGACAACATCTTTTGTTGGAATGCCAACAACAACAGAGACATCTTCTTTTGTAATTGTATCCGTTGGTTTGAATGCTATGCATCTATCCAAAAAGCCTTCTGCTACCCTAAGTGAGCCTGTGCTTGCATATGATATAAGCTCTATTGCTTCATTATCTATTTTTATATTTTCTTGGCTTGCTATGTATTTTAACTTCTTTTCTATTTCGTTTTTGGGAATCCTGTTAAGTGTAAGTATTTGACATCTGGATAGTATTGTTTCAGGAATTTTCTCTATGGCCGTTGTTGCAAATATGAATTTGACATATTCTGGTGGTTCTTCAATAGTTTTAAGCATGGCGTTGAAGGCCTCAAGTGTAAACATGTGAATTTCATCTATTATGTAAACCTTGAATCTTCTTTTGAGTGGCGGGTATTTAACGCTTTCTATTATATTGCGGGCATTCTCTATTTTTCTATTTGATGCTCCATCTATTTCTATTACATCGACATCTTTGCCTAAGGCTATTGCTTTACACGCTTCGCACTCACCACACGGCTCTGTAGTTGGTCCGTTCTGGCAGTTTAGAGATTTAGCTATGATTCTTGCCAATGATGTTTTGCCTGTACCCATGGGGCCTGCTAAGAGTATAGCATGGTGCAGTTTCTCTGTTTCTATAGCGTTTTTTAGGATTGTTGTGGCTACGGGCTGGCCTATTACCTCTGAAAGCTTAGAGGGTCTATATTTCCTTGCTAGAACCTTATACATTTCATCTCCCTTAGCGATGCCCAGCTGAGCAGGACATTGCACGCTCACACAACCCTACCTACCGTTGCTCCCTTCCGGGCCTGGCGGGGTTCAGCAGGGCGTGTGTCGCACAAGCCCACCCAGCTGAGCATCGCTAAAAGAAACATGGCGCGCCCAAGAGGATTCGAACCTCTGACCCCAAGAACCGCAATCTTGTGCTCTATCCAACTGAGCTATGGGCGCCCTTTAGAGTCTAAACTAAAATGGCGGAGAGGGCGGGATTCGAACCCGCGGTAGAGTTTGTGACCCTACACACGATTTCCAATCGTGCTCCTTCAGCCAGGCTCGGACACCTCTCCGCTTGCGGGATTGATACTAACAGCATTTTTTAAAAATGTCAAGAATGGCATTGGCCTTAGGTGATGTAGATATTTTCTGAGAATTCTATAGCTTCAAAGTAATAATTGTTTATATTTTCGTTTTTTAGTTTTGTTTGTTTTGCTATCTTTTGTGCTGCCTCAAAGTCTCCATTTTCATAAGCTTTTATAAAGTCCAACAGTTTTTTGTACTCATTTTCTTTACCTAATAAGGCCTCTTTTATTTTCTTATCTATATAGTTGAACTCTTTTAGTACCTCCTCCATCGGAGCATCAAGTATTGAGTCTATTAACGAGAACAAGCCTAGGATGTAAGATACCTCTTCATCTGTGTTGAAATATTTTGCTAATAGTGATGCAAATTTAGCTCGCACAGTTGATAAAATTATCAACTCTTGCGGTTTATTTTCTGCTAATTTTGAAACATAGAGTAGGTTTAACCATTCTTTAGTCTTTTTCTCTCCCAGCATGGATACAGCTTTTTTTATAGAATTTACCTTGGATTTTAAGCCAAAAAATGGAGAGTTGACCAAAGATAGAAGTTTTGTATGCATGTATAAGTCGCCGCTTATAAAACTAATAAGGTCTTCCAAAGTGCTTTTGGGGTCATTTATTGTTTTTAATGCTTTGATTATGGTTGCCTGGTAGGGTGATATATCCTTTTTGGTTTGAATAGTTGGTTTTTGGAAAAAGAATCCCTGAAAATAACTAAAGCCTAATTTTAAAGCAAATTCAAAATCTTCTCTTGTTTCGACCTTTTCTGCTAAGAGCTTAAGGTTATAAGGCGTGTATAATTTAATCTGGTCTTCTATTTCCTTTTTGGATAGTTCGAGAAAATCTATCTTAATGATATCGGCAAGTTCTACAAGATGTTTTTGGTGTTCTAAAAAGACAAAGTCGTCTAAAGCTATTGTATATCCCAACTTTTTAGCGTTTTTCAGTGATTCAAGTATCTCATTTTCTGCTAAAACATCCTCTAAAACTTCAATGATTATTTTGTCTTTGGGTAGGGCTTCATAAACCCTATCCAGGATCAAATCTTTGGTGAAATTTATAAATATCTTTCCTTGTTTTGCTATTTTATCCATGCCTAAGTTTATAAAGGCGTTTATTATAACCCTGCTTGTAGCTGTATTCCCGTCTATATTGGATGCCGACGTAGAGGATGAAAGGCTTTCTCTGTATAAAAGCTCATATCCAAATGTTTTTCCGTTTCTATCTAATATTGCCTGTCTGCCTATTAAAAAATCCATTGTTCTTGCTCTTTATGGCGTTGATAGATATTCGTTTATACTCATTGTTTGATAGGCCTTTGTTGTTATATATTTTAACACCTTTGCCATAGTAGCTGGCTTTACATAACCTGGTATTGTTAGTATTATCTTAGTGTTGGCATCTGTAATAACAACATAAGGTGTTGAACCTCTAAACCCAAACATCCTTGCCAGACTTGCCGTGTCAAGTTTTAGTTTGCCTTTTGAGGTTTTAATAGTGTAATAGTTATCTTTGTCTATATGAATGAAGTAGAACTTCATTTTGTTTTGATAGTCTTTCAAAAGAGCGTTTGTAGATAAGTCTTTGTTTAATTTTATGCAATATGGACATGTAGTGCTGTCGAATATCAACACTATAGGCTTGCCATTGCTTTTTATATCTATGGTCTTTTTGGGATGTTTTGAGCAGCCATATACGAATAACAAAGCAGAAACGATAAAAATGAAAAAAAGCTTCCTTAACAACTTATTCCCTCCTAAAACAGTATATCATTTGATAGTATAGCAAATTAAATCTAAAAGAAGTAGTGAAAAATCCAATCAAGTCTTCCCCGTTTCAGAAAGTACATGCCGCTAAATTTCATAACCTCTTTGATTTTTTGCCTCATTTGAGGCTTGTAACAGTGGATTTTGCAATGCTTGCATTGCGGTTTGGGATCAAGCGGGCAATTGTATAATCTTTCGAGTGAGTATTGGAGCAATTCATAACACTCCTTACAATATCCATCCCTGTACACCTTAGTGCCTTTTTTTATATGGTTTTCCTTACAATACACCTCTATAAACTTTTTTAATATTTTTTCATCTTTTTTTATGCGTTTTTCTTTTTTCACAGATACTTATAGGCTTTGTTTCCTATATCTGTTCTGTAATGCATTCTGTCAAAGTGTATGAATTTTATTGCATTATACGCCTTTTCCTGTGCTGTCCTAAAATCTTTATCCATTCCTACAACGTTTAATACCCTGCCGCCGTTGGTAAGAATTTGTCCATCTTTTAGTTTTGTTCCAGCATGAAATACGATGACATCATCTAATTCAACTATCTTATCAAGACCGATTATAGGTTTGCCTTTTTCATAACTTAGTGGGTATCCGCCGCTTGCCAAAACAACCCCCACGGCATAGCCCTCTTTCCAGCTTAATGAGTATTTATTGAGATTGCCCTCGATTGTTGCAAGCATGATTTGTACAATATCGCTTTTAAGTAGCGGAAGAATAGCCTGGGTTTCAGGGTCTCCAAAGCGGCAGTTAAACTCAAGGACGTATGGTTTCTTATCTTTTATCATTAATCCCGCATACAATACACCTTTATATGGTGCCTCCTCTTTTTTCATTCCGTCTATAGCTTTTTTCATTATATTGTCTATGATGTATTGTTTGAGATTTTCATCTACTATGGGTGCAGGGGCGTATGAGCCCATTCCGCCTGTATTTGGTCCTTCGTCGTTGTTGTATATCGGTTTGTGATCCTGGGCTGCTATCATTGGCAGTATATTCTCACCATCACTGAATACCAAAAACGAAGCTTCTTCCCCCTCCAAGAATTCTTCTATAACAACTCTGTTTCCAGCCTCGCCGAATCTTTTTTCTATAAATATTGATTTCAATGCTTTGATAGCTTCCTCTTTGGTTTTAGCAACGGTAACACCTTTGCCAGCTGCAAGCCCATCTGCCTTTACAACTATGGGCGCCCCCTTTTTTTCTATGTATGCTTTTGCATCTTCAAAGCTGGTGAATGTTTCGTATTCTGCTGTAGGTATATTGTATTTTTTTAAAAAATCCTTTGTAAATGATTTACTTGCCTCAAGCTGGGCTGCCTTCTTAGATGGGCCAAATGCCTTTATTCCGACCTCAGAAAGCCTATCCACAATCCCGTCGGCCAATGGGTTTTCAGGTCCAATGGCCACCAAATCTATGGCTTTTTCTTTGCAAAACCCAACAACTCCATCTAGATCCTCTGCCGATATATCTATATTAGTGGCAATTTCTGCCGTTCCTGCATTTCCTGGTAGACAAAATAAATTATCGCATAGTGGGGATTGTTTTATTTTCCATGCCAGAGCGTGCTCCCTTCCGCCTCCGCCAACTATAGCTATTTTCATTTCTCCTCCTTATACTTCAAATCTATTTACTGCATCAGATACATTTTGTGCTATTTCCTTAAGCTCAACAGAGGCTCTCGATACGTTTTCTGCTGCCTTCGTATTTTCCTTAGCTGCGTTTGTTACCTCTTGAACCTGGGCGTCTATTTCAGCAACCGTTGCCGAGATCTCCTCTATAGCGGCACTGGTTGAGTTTATCTCTTCTATGGTTTGATTGGTTCTTTCAACAACCTCGTTTATGTGGTCTTTGTTTTTCTGTATAGCTTCAGCTTCAGCCAATATACTATCCTGAGTGTTCTTTGTTTTTTCTATGGCTTTATCAACATCTATCTGCATCTGTGTTATCATGTTTCTGATCTCTTCTGTTGATGTTTGGGTTTTTTCTGCTAACTTTCTAACCTCATCGGCAACAACGGCAAAGCCCCTGCCTGCCTCGCCAGCCCTTGCTGCCTCAATTGCGGCGTTTAATGCTAAAAGATTTGTCTGGTCTGCTATGTCGCTAATGACATCAACGATCTTTCCAATATTTTTAGATGATTCCCCTACCACGTTTATCTGATGCATCGTGTCTTCAGCTAATTTTGCGTTTATATCCATATTTTTAACCCTTTGTTCGATGTCATCGATCATTTTTTGATTAACCTCACCAATCGTATTCGCCAATTGAGCGACATTCTCGGCCGATTTTGCTATGCCATTAATCGCTTGAGTTGTGTCATTTATGGCATGAACAATCTCCTCCATACTTCTTGTTGTCTGTTCGTTTGTAGCTGACATCTCAATAGCAGCCGACGATAGATTTGTTGAGTGTTCTAACATTACATCACTTGCTTGTTTAATATTTTTGACCATTACTTCAAGTGCTTTTGCCATGTCATTTAGGTCTTGTTTTAGTTTTCCTATTTCATTATTTGAATCTATCTTGAAGCTTACATTGAGTTTTCCTTCTTTGAATTGACTGATTATCACAGAAACATCAAGCAAGGGGTTGAGTAAATAGTTTTTTATAGCTACATACCCAAACATTAAAAGACCTGCCAATATGAAATAAATAACCAAAAGTACCATACTTGTTGCGTTTAGGCTAGATTTTAAGCTATCCATTGTTGACCTCATTGTAGCTATCCTTGAGCGGGTAAGATTGGTTATCTGTTTTTCTATAGATAGGGTCATTTTATCTATTCTGTTTAGTTCCTCTGGAGTAATTTTACCCGTAGATATGGAATTTTCTATTTGCTTTATTGCAAGGTTTAGTTGACTATCTATTGATGATTTTAGATTATAGAGCCTTGATTTTTCAGTGTTGCTTAGGATTGATGAGTATTTGTTTGTATTGTTCTCTATAATTTCGTTTATCTTTGTAAAATATGCTTTTGCCTGATTAAGTAAGTCTCTACTGTGTAGTGTGTATGACTTTAAGAGTAGTTTTTCACCCTTATTGAAGTTTTCTTCTATTTGGTGGTATATCTGAACCTGGATTAGGTCTCTGTAGTAGATGCTGTTTATTTGTGTTTTGTTCTTGTTTATGACGGAGAAGGTATAGACTGTGGCTATGATAAATCCAAACAGTATCAACGCAAGGCTTCCACGAATCAAGTTTTTAACCGAGATGTTTTTCATAGACCACCTCCCAATTTTTATCCTAAATTTAATGTCAAGGTGATACTTTTCAAGTGTTAAAATCCACCGTTGTATATCAAGTATGCCCCGGCAAGTATTAGCATAACTCCACTTGCTTTTTGTAAAAGGTCAAGCCTTTTTAGGGCTTTTGAAACTTTGAAGAAGTAATTTATAGAGAACGAGAAAGCCAGAAATGGCAAACCTATGCCCAATGAGTATAAGGAAAGTAGTATAACACCCTCCTTTACGCTGTTTGCATCTGCTGCAAGTAGCAAGATGGAAGAGAGCATTGGTCCAACGCATGGACTCCATCCAAATGCGAAAATAACACCAAAAACAAATGATGATATGAATCCATGTGATGGCATGCAGGCCGTTAGTCTTTTTGTTTGGGTTAAGATTTTTATGTTTATCAAACCACTGAGTTGAAGGCCAAAGAAGATTAAGATAAAGCCTGATATTTTTGCAAATAGTATCTTATTTGTTAGCAGGAATGTGCCTATGCTACTTGATGCTGCACCCATTGTGATGAATATCAATGCAAAGCCAAATATAAATACAGTTGTTTTTGCAAATATAATCAAAGGCTGAGTTTGGCTTTTGCTTTTTAAATCCTCAAGGCTGTGGCCTGTTACGAAGGATATATATACAGGTATCAGAGGAAAGATACAAGGGGAAAAAAAACTTAAGATTCCAGCAAAAAAAGAACCCCACATCAAACTTATGCTCATAAAATCTAACCTCCTCCAAATAGCGACGCAAAGAAGCGCGCAATGGGATTTTCTTTTACCTTAATACTTTCTTTAAACATGTTGTTTATAAACTTTTTTATGGCTATTGTAAAGTTTGAGTTTGGGTATAGCTGAGCTATTGGTTTTTGTTGTTTAACGGCTAATGGTAGGTTTTTGTCCATAACAGCAAATCCAGCACTTTTAAATTCCTTTTTTAGGAAATTCTTGCATATCTTATTTAGGTTATTGTAAGTATTTTCTGCCTCTTGAGGATTTTTTGCCATATTAATAAATATGCTTATATTGTCTTTTTTGTAGTTTGTTGATGCTATTTTTATTATTGCGTATGCATCAGCTACGGATGTAGGCTCTGGGGTTGCTATTGTGACAATTTCTTCTGCACTTTTTAGAAAGAATGTTACCTTTCTTGATATACCAGCACCTGTATCAATTAAAAGGATATCTGTATCTTTTGTTATTTCAAGCATTTCATCTTTTATTTTAGAAAAGACGGGTTCGTTTATATTTGCTATCTCCTCAACACCGCTACCTGCCGGTATAACATGAAAATTGTCGTTTACCTTTATCATTATGTCTTTCATCTTTTTGCCGTTTTTTATTACATTAATAAGTGAGTATTTGCTTTTTAGTCCAAGTAGAATATCTATATTTGCAAGGCCTAAATCTGCATCAAATACAATAACCTTTTTGCCTATGCTACTTAATAGATATGCTGTATTAGCAACAATATTTGTTTTACCGACACCACCTTTACCGCTTGTGAATGCTATTACCCTGTTTTTTTTCTTGTCTTTGTTTTTTTCATTAACCATCTTTCTTAATTTCTCAGCTTGATCAGCCATTTTTTACCTCTCCTTTTATTATTAAAGAGGAGATTTTTAGAGGTTGAGCCTCCATTATATCATCTGGTACATCTTGCCCAAATGACACATATGATACAGGTTTTTTTAGTTTTACAACAAGATTTAGCATGCTGCCTGGAGTTTTTGTTTCATCTACCTTTGTAAATATTAAATCGTCTATAGGTAAAATCCCAAAGCGCTTGTGTATGTTGAGACAGTCTTCTTCCTTTGTATTGACCGCCATTACAAGTGATAGGTGTAGCCTGTCTTCATTTTTGAATATACCGAATAACTCATTTAGACGTTTTATATCCTGAGGGCTCCTGCCTACTGTATCTACCAAAACGACGTTCATATCCTTAAGTTCTTCTAATGCATTTTTAAAATCCTCTTTGGTTATGCTTACTATAGCCGGTATGTCCATTATCTTTGCATAATTTAGAAGTTGATCCACAGCTCCTATGCGATATGTATCTGTGGTGATTATACCGACCTTTTTGTCCTGTTTTAGTTTGTAAATTGCCGCTAATTTGGCCAGGGTTGTGGTTTTACCGACACCTGTAGGGCCGAGTAGAACTATATTTTTCTTTTTTGGTTTACTTTGTTTGAAGAATTGCGATATAACTATAGAAAGGTATTCTTTTACGTATTCCTCGTCGTTGAGTTTGGATTTGTTTATGTTTCTATAAAGTCCTAAAGCTATTTTGTAGGCATATTTTTTCTTTATCCCCAGATCGCACATGTAGGTGAAATATTTATTCATTCCTAATGGGATTTTTGATATATCTACCTCTTCTGTTTTCTTTACATAATTTATCGCTGTTTTTAAGTCATTTATGTCATTTTTAATGTCCCCCACGAGTTTTTCTATACTTTCTTTTCCAGCGGATAGTATTAGCTGTTCTAACTTTTTTATCCTTTCCTCTAATTTATCCGCCTCATTTTCTTTTTTGGTTGGAATATCCGAACCCGTATATTTTTTTACAACGTTTTTAAAGTTTTTTTCTTGTTTTGGAGGTTTTTCATCTATTGCAGCTGTAACCTCATATACTTCTTTTTTAAAGAACGAAAAGAAAGAGCCCTGTTTTACCTTTTTGTAGGATAAAATAACGGCATCTTCCCCTAAGTCCTCCTTTATCTTTTTTATCGCATCTGGCATTGTAGGGGCTCTGTATGTTTTTACTATCATAACTCTATACTACTAATACTTTTTATCTGAATACCTTCAGCTATTTCTGCATATGAGATAACAGGTACCCTCGGGAAGAACCTCTCGATGAAACCTTTAAAGTATCTTCTTATTTTGGGTGATGTCAAGATAATTGGTTCTATACCGTTTTCCACAGCGTTAGAAATGGCCTCTTGTGTTTTTTCAAGTAGTTTTTCGGATATATTTGGTGGCAAATCAAGATATGTCATGCCACCTTGTTCCTTTATATTTGCGTTGATTATACCATCTACGTTGCTTCCTAAAGTTATTACATTTATAGTGTTGTTTTCATCTTTGTATTTGTTGGTAATGTGTTTAGCCAGTGCAGCTCTTACATATTCTGTTAAAATTTCTGGGTCTTTTGTGTATGCTGCATAATCTGAGAGTGTCTCAGCTATTGTTATCATATCCCTCACGGGTATGCCCTCATTAAGCAGGTTTTTCAATATTTTATGAATTACACCAAGCGATAGTTGAGATGTAAGTTCTTCGATGATTTTAGGATAATCGCCTTTTATAGAATCTAAAAGTTTGCTTGCATCTTGCCTTGTGAATATCTCTGAGATATGGCTTTTTACCAACTCTGTTAAGTGTGTTATGATTACTGTTATAGGATCTACTACTGTGTAACCCTTTACGATGGCCGAGCTTTTGTCCTTTGCATCTATCCATATAGCATCAAGTCCGAAGGCAGGTTCTTTTGTAGGTATGCCTTCAATGTCTTTGCTACCTCCAGGCTTCATTGCAAGGAATTTATCTGGATAAACGCTATACCTTGCAACTTCAACTCCTTTTATCAGAAATACATATTCGTTTCTGTCTAAATTTAAGTCGTCTCTAATTCTAATTGAGGGTATTATGACACCAAGTTCTGTGGCTATCTGTTTTCTCATTAATTTGATGCGCTTTATTAATCCGCCGCCATTCTGTTCTTCAACAAAACTTATCAGGCCGTATCCGATCTTTAGTTCAAGTAGGTCAACCTTTATTGCCTCCTCTATAGATTCTACAGTAATCTCCTCCTCTGGCTCTTCAGCTTTTGCTTGCTCTACTTCCTCTTCTGCTTCCCTTTTCTTCTTTGTTGAGGATATAGAGTAGGCTATACCTGAGAGCACAGCAGCCAGTATTAGAAGATGAAATGTAGGCATGCCCGGCACAAACGCCATTATTGCAAGAACTATGGCTGCTATGTATAGGGTTTGGTATTGGTTGATGAGTTGATTGACTATATTAGTTGAAAGATTAGCTTCTTCTGAGCTTCTGGTTATTATTATGCCTGCTGCTGTGGATACAGTTAGAGCTGGTAGTTGGCTTACAAGACCATCTCCAATTGTTAAAACAGTATATCTACTCGCTGCAGCCGATAGGCTCATGTGATGTTGCAGAACACCTATTATAATGCCACCTATAATGTTGATTGCTGTAATCAGAAGGCCAGCTATGGCATCACCCCTTACGAATTTACTGGCACCGTCCATTGCGCCGTAAAAATCGGCCTGGCGAGCTATTTCGTCCCTTCTTCTCCTTGCTTCTTTTTCGTCTATAAGTCCTGCATTTAGGTCTGCGTCTATACTCATCTGTTTGCCAGGCATTGCATCAAGTGTGAACCTTGCTGCAACCTCTGCGACCCTGCCGGCTCCCTTGGTTATAACAACGAAGTTTATAATTACAAGGATTATAAATACTATTAAACCCACTACATAGTTGCCTCCAACAACAAAATAACCAAATGTTTCTATCATTTTACCTGCAGCTTCTGGTGATTGACTTCCATGCAAAAGTATCGCTCTTGTAGTTGCTACATTTAGAGAGAGTCTGAACAGCGTTACGGCAAGTAGTATTGAGGGAAATGTTGAAAAATCGAGCGGTTTTTGGACATAAACGCTTATAAAAAATATAAGTAGAGCTAAAGCAAATGAGGTCGAAACAAGGAAATCTATTAAGAAACCGGGCAAAGGTATAACCAAAACGGCAAATACAATTACTACTGTTAATACTACACTGAAATCGCTGAGTTTTATACTCTTTAGATTCAATTCCTTATCCATATCATAATTATTATAACTAACTTAGATTATTTTTTCCAATAACTTTGCTTTATTGTATAGGTAGGTTTAGTTTGCATTCCTGCTGAGAGGTATATGCGTTTACGCCGTATGAGAAGATATAACTTACAATAACCGAAGCAGTTAGGGGTATTATTAAGTCTGTTTGGCTTATCTCAAGCACCAGCACTATAGCTGCCAAAGGTGTTTTGGCAGTAGCGGCTAAAAAAGCTGCCATTCCGCTTAGGCTAAACAGTACGATGTTCTCATTAAATAAACCACCAAAAAGGTTGCCTAAAATGGCTCCCATTATTAGGCTTGGAAGAATCAAACCGCCAGAAATCCCAAAACCTATAGTTAGAGGAATTATAGACATCATAAGCAAAAGGTATTTTAGTGATTGATATATGCTTAAATGTATAACCGATATGTTAGTTAGAGCTTGATAATTGACGCTTGCATTTAGAAGGTCTAATTTGTCATGACTTAATAGAATTACAAGTAATGGTAGTGCCAAAATTACACCAACAATAGGTCTAAAAACTGGAGCTATAAATGATGAGATGCAATTTGCAAAGTGAAACGAGCTTATAAAGATGTATGTTGCTAAAGCTATAACAAGCCCAAGAAGCATGAGCATAGGTATGCTGTGTATACTCCATGCTGTCGATACGCCGCTTAAATTCATTAAGCTATGTTTTCCCCTTAGAAACGAAAAAACCAAATAACTAAAGACCGATGCTATGAGTACCTGTGGAAATGATTCATACTCCATGTCTGACACATAAGCTATCTCTAAGGCAAATATGGCCCCGCCTAACGGAGCTTTAAGCAGAGCTGATGTGAAAGCTCCAGCACCTATTAGCGCTATTTTTCTACTATATCCCTCTTTTAATTTTATTGTTTTGGATAGATACAATGAGATGGATGATCCTATAAAAAAAGATGGACCTTCTCTTCCTGCTGTAAATACACCTGAGAGTGCTAAAACACTTATGATAAACTTTTTTATGAGAGATTTAAACGAAACAGGTTTCTCCATATGATTTAGTACATAATTTATCCCGGGTCCTGCTATTGTTGCATCGTTTTTTATATATAATCCTGTAATCATAGCGACCAAGACAGCAAATGTTGCCACGAAAAGAGGTTTGTTTGGTATAGTTGTATTTATGAGTAGAACAAAATAGTCGAACAAGCTTGCAATTAACCCTACAATAATACCGCATATGGCAGAGAATGGTATCCATTTTAATATATAAGCTGCTATTTCTATCCAGTTGAAATGCGTACATTTTATGGATTCTTTGCAGTTTTCAATGGCGTCTTTTGGCTTTATTCGAGACATATGTTTTAACCAAAACATCCCCTACGGAGATGATTACAGGACCAAGTATTATTCCTATAGGACCAAAAACTACTATAGAACCCAATATGCCAAAGAACAAAACCATTGAGTGTATGTTTATTTTGCTGCTTATGATGATGGGTCTGAAGTAGTTATCCACAGTTCCTATGGCAAGGCTTCCCCATGCTAATATAAATGCTCCTTTTATGTATGCGCCGCTTATAAGTAGATAAATTGCTGCAGGAATCCAAATAACGGCTGTTCCTACTAATGGAACAAATGAAAACATGGCAATAAGAAACATCCATAAAAAAAAGGCATTCAACCCCACAATAAGAAATCCAATAGCACCTATGATACCTTGAATAAAGGCTGTTAAAACCCCGCCTAACACCGTGGCATTTATGCTATCGCGTATGGATTTTAGTATTTTATAGAAACTTTCCTTGTCGTCTATAATAGATGATATATAGTTTAAAAAATCATCAGCATCGCGAATGAGATAGAATGCTATGATAAAGGAAAATAAAAATTCAGCGGCAATTGTGTATGTTTGTGAAAAGATAGCGCCTACATTTTTTGTAATCAATACGCCTGTGTTTTTTATAAGACTAAACAAAGCATCATCTAACTTGTCGATGTAGGGTGCAAATATCTTGAGTTTTGAGAAGTTTTGAATCTTAACTATTATTGTGTTGAATGAACTTTTTATGTTTTCTATGTTTCCCATGAATTTCTCAGATTCATCAACCATAATATAAACACCCAATGTTATTGGCAGGGCTATGATTATGAGCACAATTAGTATTGTTAAAAGAGATGCAATATTTTTACTGCTTATCTTTTTGCTGAGTCGCTCAAATAGAGGGTAAAAAACTATGGCTATGGTAACACCCCACACCAAGGACTTCCAGAAAGGAAGCATTATAGCCGTAAAGGCTATAGCGATGATTACAAGAAAAAGTCCAATAAATGCAGATCTCATATCCAATGATAAACCTTGGAATAGATTTTTGCAAATGCAGGCCTTGAGTAAATTTTAAGTCTCTTTTTGAACCATCTTGGATCTGCTCTAACTTCTACTCTGGGGAGCAGATAAGGGTATGTGTTTTTCTCAACAAGGCCTACATTAAGCGTTAAACCTGCCTTGTAGCCTGAGTTTTGAAGTTCATAGATTACATCCGCATCGTAGTGTCCCCATGGATAGCAGAAAAAATCTACTTTTTTACCCAAATTTTCCTCTAATTTTTGTTTTGATAGCTGCAATTCCCTTTTTATACGTTCCTCTTTGTCCTTTTGTGTATCGTAGTTGATGTCCAAACCATGTTTTTTTATGTAGGATTTTGCCATCTTCCTTAAAATAGACTTTGCATCTCTTCTTCTAAAAAAAAGTACCCCACCAGAATTTTTTACAAAATCCGCAAGATAATCTCTTAAAGCTAAATCATCCTTCATGCATAGAGTGGTACACTCCCATTTTTTTTGATAAATTGGCACGCCTAAACGTCTGTCGTTTGTAAGTTCTAAAAACCATTCGTAGGAGTTGTCTGAGTTGAAAGTGTGTATTTTAGGACAACAAAAACAGGCCTTGTGGTTTAATGAATGGCTTCCAACTTCAAATACACCACTTTGTTGCATATCAATTAACTCATCCCAGCTTACAAAGTGGGATTTTTCTATTAATTTATTGACCTGGTTTGCTATGTTCATACCAACAAGCTCATCATAGGTTGCTCTTTTTATGCCTTCGGATACCTTATTTGCAACAACGAATATAGTGGCAAAGAAACCGTATTTTTTGAGTATAGGATATGCGTAGATGTAGTTATCGGCATAGCCATCGTCGAAGGTTATATGAACGGTTTTTTCTGGCAGTGGTTTATTTTGAGATAGATAATCGTGTATTTCGCTGAGCTTTATAGGTCTAAAGCCTGACTCTTTTAGGGCTTTCAGGTTTTCTTCAAATGTATCTGGGTCTATTCTTTGACCATAGTTAATGCTGTGATAACAAAGAATTAGACTTCCCATTCAGTCGTTATCCCCATCAAGTAATCTTCCCAGTCCGCCTAAAATTGAGCCTTCTCCTTTCTGAGATCCACCTGCTACTGGTGCATTCTCTATTATCCTGTCTGCCAATCTTGAAAACGGTAAGCTTTGAAGGTAAACGGTTCCATAGCCTTGAAGGGTGGCTAAAAACAGCCCTTCTCCTCCAAAAAACATTGACTTCAGTCCTTTTACCATCTCTATTGAATAGTCGATTGACTCATCAAACGCCACAATACATCCTGTATCAACCCTTAGTTTCTCACCATTTAGCTGTTTTTTTATTACTGTACCACCAGCATGAATAAATACCATACCATCACCCGAAAGCCTTTCTAAGATAAAACCTTCGCCACCAAATAGGCCTGTACCAAAGCGTTTAGTGAAAGCTATATCTATACTTGTGCCATATGCAGCACATAGAAACGCATCCTTTTGACATAAAAGATCACCCTGAAGTTTTCCCATATCAACGGGAATTATTTTTCCGGGATAAGGTGCTGAGAATGCCACTTTTCTTTTTTTTGAATCCCTGTTTGTAAAGTGTGTCAAAAATAGAGATTCTTGGGCCAACATCCTTTTCCCAGCCTTAAACAGTTTACCTAAGAGTCCGCTGTCTGCATCTGAGCCATCACCCAATTTTGCCTCAAAGGTTATGCCCTCTTCCATGTAATTCATTGCTCCTGCTTCTGCTATTACCGTTTCATTTGGGTCTAATTCAACTTCGACTATCTGCATATCGTCGCCCAATATTTCATAATCAACTTCATGGCACCTCATAGCTACCTCCTTTTTAAAAAAGGTTATTATTTTTTGACAAAGAGGTCAACTTTTAATAGGCTTTTTAGCGGTTTGGGAGGTTTGAGTTGATAGGTACGCCAGAGCTCATAGTTATTGCCGTAATAGCGCTTTTTATAGTAGGACCAAAGAGATTGCCAGAGATCTTGAGGGGTATGGCGTATCTATATAAAAATATAACTAAAGCTATGGATGAACTTAAAAAAGAGCTTGAAGAGGATTTAGAGGAAATAAATGAGGTAAACCCAAAAAAACAGATTGAAAAGAAATGGGAAGAGTTTTTGAAGGATGAAGAAGAGGATAAAAAAAGACCCAAATAATATGACCCTGCTTGAGCATATAGAAGAACTAAGGATAAGACTTCTATGGATAGTAGGGGGTATTTTAGTTGCCTTAGTTGGTATGTTCTCTTACTCGCAGAAGGTTATAGAGATTGCCGTAAAGCCATTAAAAGATGCCCTACCTGCGGGTAGTAAGATTATATTTACCGGTGTTACAGAGGCATTCTGGGTTAGAGTTGAGGCTGCTTTAGTTGCTGCAATTATAGTTAGTATCCCATTTACATTTTATCAGATTTGGCTATTTATAAAACCGGGACTAAAGGAAAATGAAAGAAAATTTGCAATACCTTTCGTTTTTGTTTTTAGCGTGTTGTTTGTAGGTGGTGCAATGTTTGCCTATTGGGTGGTTTTGCCGCTCGGATTTAAGTTTTTGCTTAAGTATGGTGGAAAGGACCTATCAGCGATGCCCAGCATAAAACAGTATATGTCTCTATTTTTAAAGATGATAACATCGTTTGGCCTTGTGTTTGAACTGCCCATAATTTCATTTATACTTGCCCGTATGGGTGTGATAAACGGTAAAGATTTACTTAAAAAATTCGATTATGCCTTGCTTGTTATATTCTTTGTTGCAGCTATTCTAACACCCCCGGATGTGTTTACCCAGTTTCTGATGGCCGCACCTTTGACACTTCTTTATATTTTGAGTATTATCATAGCGTATGTATTTTCAACAAAAGATAATACTTGATTTAATAGCCTTTATCTTTGGCTTGATTATAGGTAGTTTTTTAAATGTATGTATATACAGGATACCTTTGGGTAAATCTATTGTTTGGCCGGCATCGTTTTGTCCAAACTGTAAGCAGAAGATAAGATGGCATGATAATATACCGGTTGTGAGTTTTATTCTGCTTAAAGGCAGATGCAGGTATTGTAAATCGAAGATATCACCTATCTATCCTGTTGTTGAGCTTTTAACTGGTCTTTTGACGCTTTTTGTGTTTATGAGATTTGGTTTGAGTCTTGATGGGGTGTTTTATCTTGTTTTTGTGTATAGCCTTATAGTTGCAAGTTTTGTTGACCTTAAGCATTACATAATACCGGATAGGATAAGCTTGGGCTTGATTGCCGTTGGATTGGTTTTTGGTTATATAAGGGGTGATTTTTTGGGCTCACTCTATGGTTTTTTAGCTGGTTTCTTTGGCCTTTATATAATGGCTATTATAGGAAGCTGGGTTTTTAAGAAAGAGGCTATGGGAGGTGGCGATATAAAGCTTTTGGGTGGGATAGGTGCTTTTCTTGGTATAAAAGGCGTTTTATTTTCACTGTTTTCTGCGTCCTTATTTGGTAGTTTTGTTGGGATTGCTCTTATTCTATTTGGCAAGAAATCCTATGCGGATAAATTGCAGTTTGGGCCTTATCTTTCAGTTGGGGCTGTTCTTTATATATTTATAGGCAAACAGTTAATATTCTATCTTTACGGTTGGTGATATGCTAAAAAAGCTTGACAGATATATATTAAAAAGTCTTATTGTTTCGTTTGTTATCTCATTTTTTGTTATAGCAGTGGTTATGCTGATAGGCGACCTTGTTAAACTTTACGATCTTTTATTTGGTAAAGGTTCAAGTTTTATTGTTTTGCTAAAAATTTTGGGTTATACGGTAGTTTTTTTGCTTGCTTTTATTGTTCCTATGGCTTTGACTATAGCTATAAACTATGTCTATTCGGATTTATCAAACAATTCTGAAATTACAGCTATACGCAGTTGCGGTATTTCTCTTTTTAGAGTTTACTTCCCAGCTTTTCTGTTTAGCGTTGCTGTTTTTGTATTTTTATTCTACAGTATAGCCTTTGTTGCGCCAAAGGCAAGACTATCATATAGGGTTGAGATTGCCAAAACATTCAGAAATAAGGTGTATGCTGCATTAAAACCCAACATGTTTTACGATAAGGTTGATGGTGTTATGTGGATAAAAAATCTCTCACCGGATAAAAAGCATCTAAAAGATGTATTCTTTGCTCAAAAGGGTAAAATTTTTTTAGCTAAGAAAGGCGATTTTAAAGATATACCTTCTGGAATTTTGGCTGAATTCTTTAATGTAAAGATGTACAGTCCTTCAAAAAGCGGTTTTGAGTATGGTAGTTTTGATAGATATGAGTTGGCCTTTTTGACAGGTAGAGGATATTTTAAACCCAATAAAAACAATACCAGATTTATGAGCTTTGGAGAAGTTGTTAATTACTATTCAAAGAGTAAAAGCAAGGATGCTCTATATAGGATAAACAAGATTGTATCTATGTCTATGAGTGTTTTTGCCCTTTCTTTAATTGCCTTTAGCTTTGGCATAACCTTTTCTCGAAGTGGTAAAAGTGCAGGTATCGTGGCGAGCTTATTTCTCTTTTTTATGTTCTACATAATATTAATGCTAAGCGAATCACTATGCGATGCTACAGGTAATCCTTATTTTATCTATCTTCCTAATGTGGTTGCGTTTGTTTTTGGCTCTTATATCTTCTATAAAAAGGTAAAAATGTAGCAAAGAGTACGATTAAGTAGTCGAAAAGCCAACCAAACCTATCGTATACGGTTTTCGTGTATAGTGGAATATTTAGCTGTGTTGTTAGAACCCCTATCTTGTCAGTTGGTAGTTGGTTTAAGATTTTACCATCTGGAGCCACTATAAAACTCAAACCGGTATTTGCAATTCTTATGAGCATTGTTTTATTTTCTACTGCCCTGTATATGTCACTTCTTGGAAACAAGTAGAATGTCGGTGTTTTGTCAAACCATGCATCATTTGTAAATACGGTCAATATATCAATACCAGAGGTTTTATATAATCTTGAAATAGACGGGTAGTTTTCTTCATAGCACACCATTGGGCCTATATTTACCCCTTTTGTTTTAAAAATAACATTCTTTTTGCCTTCTGTTAGGTTGTAGTTTTCCATCTTAAGAATGGCTGAGAATGGCATGAATTCTGCAAATGGTACAAGTTTCTGTTTATTGTAATAGTTTAGTTGGTTTTTTGAATATAATACTACAGAGTTGTAATATTTTTCCTTATCCTTTATTACAGCACCAAAAATAAGGGAAAAGCTGTTTGAATGTATAAGGTTTTCTATTTTTTTTGAGTATATTTTGCTGAAAAGATAGGGATAGGCGGATTCAGGCCAAAATACTACATCACTTTTTAATCCCTTGCTTAAAGATAAGTATATGTTTAAATTTCTGCTTAGCAGGTTGTTCTCCCACTTTTCATCTTGAGGTATATTTCCCTGCACCAAAGATATAGAAATATGTTTAAATGATATGGGTTTTGTGGTTGGTATAAGTATAGATAAAAAAATCGCTCCAGCTAAAACGGCAGATTTTTTAAACTCTTTTTTTAAAAGATATAATAGTGCTAAGTTTAAGTAAAGTATTTTCAAATCCACAAACATAGAGCCAAATATTGATGCATCTTTGATAAAAAAGGGTAAGTTGTATGTAAATATGTTTAGGTTTCCAAGGGGTAATCCATAAAGTGCTTTGTTTTTTAAAACCTCAAATGCTACAAACAGGATTGGAAAAATCAATAGATTTGATTTGATCTTTTTAAACACATAAGCACTGCTTGCAAGATAGAATAAATGGTAAATTGACAAACCAATTACAAGCAGTAGCGCAAAGATGGCGTTTAAGCCGTAATATACATGTGTGCTTTTATATATTCCGCTGTAGATAAATGCCAAAAATGGCAAAAATGTAAATATAGTTGATTTTATCGGCCTTTTTTCTAAAAAGTACAAAAATGGAATAAAAGCAATAAAACTTAGCCACGAGAAGAAAAAAGCCGCAATAAGCGGTAATGATGCGAGATATATTGTTTTATTGTATAGTTTGTCCAGCATTAAACTTATATCCAGCCAGAAAAGCCTCAATGGGCATAGCTTTTTTTGACTGAGGCTGAATAGTTTTTATTGATATAGCGTCTTCTTTGCAGCCAATTATAAGTTCCTTTTTTGATGCTTTTATCACCTGAGCAGGTTTTGTTATATCAGTTTTTATTAGTTGAGCCTCGAATATTTTGAACATTTTGCCTTCTAAATAGAAATAGGCTGTTGGCCACACATAGAAAGCTTTAATCTTGTTTATGATCTGCTGGGCTGTTTCGTTTTTAAAGTCAATTTGGCCATCCTCTTTTTTTATAATTTTTGTGTATGTTGCTAGGTTTTCATCCTGAACTTTGGGCTTTAAATTATCTATATTTTCTAAAGCGCATAGTATCATCTTTGAGCCGATTTGAGATAGTCTATCGTGGAGAGTTTTATAGTTATCTTCTGGATAAATTTTTTCAATCCATTGCATATAGATATCACCCGCATCCATTCTATCTATCACGTCAATTAGGGAAACACCTGTGTAGTCATCACCGTTTAATAGGGCGTAATTTATGGGTGATGGCCCCCTGTACTTAGGTAGGATAGAGGGGTGAATGTTAATAGATTTTTTTAGATTAGGGAGTTGCAAAATGTCATTGGGTATAAACTTACCGTATGATACCACAACAAACACGTCTGCATTAAATTCCTTTATTTTGTTTATAGTTTCCTCTGTTTTTAGCTTTTCTGGCTGAAACACTTCCAATCCATACTCCAAGGCCACTTCTTTTGTTGGTGGTTGTAGAAGTTTTTTTCCTCTTTTGCCTTTAGCATCAGGTGTACTTATCAAACCTACAACGTCAAATTGCTTTGATTTTATGAGCGCCTCAAGTGGTTCTTTAGCAAATTCGCTTGTACCAAAAAACAGCACCCTCATTTTTTTTCTTCCTTTTGCCTTTTTTTCCACTGCTTTTTGAAGAATTCCTTTCTCGTTGGAGGTAGATGGTCTATGAATAGTTTTCCATTTAGATGGTCTATCTCATGTTGAATCACAACACTTAGAAATTCATCCGTCTCAAGGATTTGCTCATTCTCGTTTCTGTCTAAATATTTTACCTTTATCCATTTTTTTCTATCTTTTACAACGTCGTAATATCCAGGAACACTTAAACAACCCTCTTCATGTTCTTCGAATATACCTTCTGATGCTATAATAACAGGATTTATTAGTTCAATGGGCTGATTTTTTCCATCGGGTCTTAGGTCTATCACCACTAATTTCTCTTGAAGACCTACCTGTTCTGCAGCCAGGCCTATGCCGTTGAATTTATACATCGTCTCTCTCATTTGATTGAGTAAATCTACAATTCTATCATCTATTTTTTCAACATCTTTTGCTTTTTTTCTTAAAATTCCATCCGGATAAACCCTTACTTCCATTTCTTACCTCCTGTTAAATGATAGGATTTATCCGCCCAAAAATCAAGAACTCTTAAGTGTCTCATAAATAAATCCAAGTGTTCTTTTGGATATGGATTTTCTCATGAAATTTATGTTTCCCATATATCTTAGGGTTTGTGTTATCTCATCAGAGTTTATACGCAGATGCAAATCAAACTCATTACCAACTAAATTGCAGGGGCAGGCTACTATATCGGCTTTCTCAAAAGCGTCGTCAATTCTTATGTTTGCATCGCTTACAAAACTTCCTATGAATGGCGCTTTATCAAACATTAAAAGTGCTAAATATCCAGCTGTTATACTTTCTAAGAATGCTATTGTTAAATCTTCTTTCTCAAGTTCTTCAGATAAAACATCTTCTATGGTTTGGTTTTTTGTTGAATATAGCTTATACCCGAATTTTTCAAAGAGGTTTTTCTTTAGATCTTCGAGGATATCTTTATCCTCAGAGAGCGTTCTTATGGCAAGTTCTCCCTCCATTGCGTTTAGTATAATTTTTATATTTTGAGTATTTGTTCTCTTTAAAAACTCATCGGCGTCTGACTCTGGCACTCCTATTAGTTTAAAATCGCATCTGTATAGTTTTATTGGTTTTATTATCTCTTTTATGTTTTTAATGGCATAGTTTTCAAACATAGGCTTCATTTCACTTGGAACGCCTGGCATGCATATAAAATAAGATTGGTTGCATTTTAAAAAGATACCAGCTGCTGTCCCGTTGTGGTTAGGAAGGATTTTAGCCCCTTCAGGCAGATAAGCTTGTCTTGTGTGGCTTGTTTTTAGCTTTACGCCTTTGGCTTTTACCTTGCTGAGTATGTCAAAGTATACACTTTTGTTTAATTTTAGTCTTTTTTTACATGCCTTTGATACGGCTTGCGTTGTTTTATCATCAAATGTTGGCCCAAGCCCACCGGTTGTTATAATGATTGCCTCTTTTCTCATCAGTTGGCTAAGAAGTTGCTCTAATTCATTTAGGCTATCTCCTACTGCAAATATGCCAGAAACACTAAACCCTTCTTCTTTTAATCTTCTTGCCAAATAGTTTGAATTTGTGTCTAATATCGAGCCCTCTAAGATCTCATTGCCTATGGATACTATGAATATTTCCATTTTATCACCCTATAATCAATAGTTTTAAAGCGAAAACTAACAATAGAGCTAAAACCACATACCGTATAAATTTATCTCCCTTTTTTACAGATAAAGATATAGCCATTTTTGCACCGACTATGCTACCAGCACCAAGCAGTAGGCCAATAAGAAAATTTACTTGATGAGAAAAAATGAATAATGGCAGCACTATTATTGTATATAGGGTTATTATAAAGACCTTTATGGCATTTGCCTCGACCATATTAAAGCCCCCCCAAAGCGAGGCTGCAATTATAAAAAACCCAACACCTGCTTGAATAAAACCGCCATATATACCTATAAGGAAGAATGAAACAAGTATAAATACCCATTTTTTAGATGAGTAGTTTCTGTTTTTTGAAAATTTATTGGGATTGTAAATAGTTACAAGGCTTATTAAAACCATGAAGATGGCTATTGTTTTCTTTAATATTTCATTTGGTATATGAATAGCTATATAGCTTCCAAGTATGGCGCCAATTATTGCTGGTGCAGAGACTATAAGAGCGAATTTAAGTTTAAGTATGTTGAGTTTGTAGAATTTTGTCGATGCGAAAATATTCTGAAGTAGAATACCAACCCTATTTGTTCCATTGGCTATATTTGGTGGTAGTCCAATAGCTATTAGAAAGGCAAGCGTTAAGAATGACCCACCACCTGCAAGTACATTTATAAGTCCAACTATACAGCCTATAGTAAAAATTAAAACCGCATGCAAGAGGTCCATAAAACTATTTTATCAGTTGGTGTGGCTTATGCAACAAAAATTGACAATACAAGCGGCTATATGTTAGGCTTTGGCGTAGAATTTTTGTTATGGAGGAGTTTTGATGGTTGAGAGTTTAACTACACAGGAGTTTAAAGAGAAGATCTTTAACTACGAGGTCAACAAGGATTGGAAGTATGAGGGTGACCTGCCTTGTATAATTGATTTTTATGCAGACTGGTGCGGTCCTTGTAAAATGGTTGAGCCAATTTTGGAAGAGCTTGCCAAGGAATATGATGGAAAGGTAAGGTTTTATAGGATCAACACAGATAATGAGCAAGAGCTTGCTGCTGTATTTGGAATAAGGAGCATCCCATCTTTGTTATTTATTCCAAAGGATGAGCAACCCCAGATGGCTGTTGGTGCTATTCCAAAAGAAGCTTTCAAGCAGGCTATCAAAGAGGTTTTGAAGGTAGAAGACTAAAATTGGGAGAGCTTAAGCTCTCCTTTTTGACTCTATAAGAGCTCTTGGATTGCTAATTTCCTCTTTTTAATTTTAATCGGGTTTTTTATAGTAAATAGATATAATTTTCTTCAATATGAATTCTTTATTTTTATTACTTTTTAATTTAGATTAAAATTTTGGATTAAAGAATTAAAAGGCAAACAGATTTAAGATGTATAGAAAGGGCAGCTTTGCTGCCCTCTTTTAGGTTAGGATTGTTTTAGAATCTGCGGGGTTTTCTTTCCCTTGCTTCGTTAACCTTTAGGTTTCTACCACCAAAATTAACACCGTTTAAAGAATCAATGGCTTTCTGAGCATCATCGTCGCTCATCTCAACAAAACCAAATCCCCTTGACCTGCCGGTCTCTCTGTCTGTGATAATCTTTGTGGAACTTACCTCTCCATACTCTCCAAACAATTCTTTAAGCTCATCCTCCGTTGTAGAGTAGGGTAGATTACCCACATAAAGCGTCTTAACCATAAAAACACACCTCAACAAAAAATCTATTGCTAAACACCTTTGGCATTTAGCTCTCCATTAACCTATGGTTGTAAGCCAACGGAGTTGATGGTTTATATCACAGCCCACCGGCTTTGTCAAATTGTTTGGACAGTTTTATTTATTTTCGTATAATGGGTGCAGAAATTTTAAATCTAAGGAGTGGGAAGATGGAAAAAAAACTTTTGACACTTGGTCACAGTCCTGACCCGGACGATGCGTTTATGTTTTACGGTTTAAACATAGAAAATGGAGTGGACACAAACGGTTTTGTTTTTGAGCAGATTTTGAAGGATATACAAACATTGAACGAGATGGCCATCGATGAAAAATTAGATATAACGGCCATATCTTTAGCTGCTTATCCGACAATCTCAGATAAATATGCAATTCTTTCAAGCGGCGCAAGCATGGGGTATAAATACGGGCCTCTTGTAGTTGCAAAAGAGAAGTTCGGTCTTGATGAGCTTAAGAAAAAACTTATTGCCGTGCCTGGGAAACTGACAAGCGCCTATCTTGAATTACGCTTGCTTTTAGGCAAAGACATAGCTGTTGAGGTTATGCCGTTCGATGAGATATTTGATGCAGTAGTATCTGGAGATGTTGATGCAGGACTAATTATCCATGAAGGACAGTTAACCTATTCCAACTACAATCTAAAAAAGATTATAGATTTAGGTGAGTGGTGGTTTGAAAAGACTCAACTGCCCCTTCCTTTAGGTGTTAATGCCATCCATAGAAAATTTGGCGAAGATATGAAGAAGATTTCCAAAATTCTCAAAAACAGTATTTTATTTTCCTTGAATCACAGAGATGAAGCTGTGGAATATGCCCTAAATTTTGCAAGGGGAATGGATAAGGGATTAGCAGACAAATTTGTTGGCATGTATGTAAATGATCTTACTGTTGATATGGGAGAGAATGGCCTAAGGGCCTGTAAGCTTCTGCTTAGTGAGGCCTATGATAAAGGATTGATAGATAAACTGCCAGAAATAGACCTTGTCTAAAAAATCCTTTGATGTTGCAATAGTGGGTGCGGGGGCTTGCGGGCTTGCCTGCGCCCTTCATCTTAAAACGACCAGTGTTGTAGTTTTTGATAAAAAAAGCGGTGCAAGAAAACTATCCATAACAGGTAATAACCGCTGCAATTTGACTAACATCCTGCCATTTGATGAATTTCTGGAATCTTATGGTAAGAATGGAAAGTTTTTGCGTGATGTATACTCATATTACTTTAGAAATGAACTTTTAGAAGAGCTAAAAGGTTTTGGCGTTGAAGTTAAAATAGAAAACAATAAAGTCTATCTTTCAAATATGACATCAAGACAACTTGCTAATATATTACTTAAAGAAACTAAAAAAAAGGCAGCCTTTAAACCATATGAATCGGTGAACTTTTTAAGGAAAAATAATGGTTTATTTGAGATTAGAACACAAAAAGGTGTATATTTTTCCAAGGTTGTTGTCTTGGCTTGTGGTGGTATGAGTTATCCTCATACCGGTTCTGATGGTTCTTGCTATAACTTTGCTCAAGGGTTTAATCATGAAATAGTTCACCCTCGACCCATGGAGGTGGCGTTTTGCTCATCTGGCTGTGATATATTTAAGGGGTTAAGCTTTCAGTCTAAAAAGATTACCCTGAATGTAAAAGGTAAAAAATATAAAATTAGAGGTGATTTTATATTTACACATTTCGGCATAAGCGGACCAGCTATTTTTGAGCTTTCTAAGTACGATTTTAATGAGGCTGAACTTGTTATTGATTTTCTTGATACCCAAAGAGAAGATTTTATTAATGGTTTACATAACTACAAAGGTAAAGTTAAAAACTTTGCCTGCAATTTTGTTCCTTTGAGATTTGCAACTGTTTTGCCATTTGCCCAAGATAGGGGTTGTAGGTTGAGCAAAAAACAGCTAAATACAGTAGCTAATTTTTTGTCTAATTTTAAATTGAAAGTTAAAAAATGTGGCTTTGATAAAGCTTTTGTTACAGCAGGTGGGGTTAGCCTAAAAGGTGTAAGCCCTAAAACACTGGAGTCCAAATTAGCAGAAAGGCTTTTTTTCTGCGGTGAGATTCTAAACATCCAAGGCCCCATAGGCGGATTTAATCTTCAATTTGCCTTCTCAAGCGGCGTGTTTGTAGCAAAATCTATAAACGATATGTATTTATAATTAAAAATACTTTTTCGGTTTTTGTTTTTTGTATGATATAATTTTAAAAAATGAATTTGGAGGTGTACCATGAAGAGGTTGTTATTTGCTGTGTTATTGTCTTTTATTTTTGTTGTCAATGGATATGCCTCTGAGAAATACTCAACAATATCTACAAATTTCGAGATAACAAAGATGGTAAAATGTGATAGACTTATTGCTGGTTTTAGGGTTTGTGCGCAGGCTAATACATTTTCTGAGGCTTTGAATAGACTAAAACCTGTAAATAATGAGTTTTTAAACTTTTTATACAGTTTGCTGCCAAAGTCAGACATAAAGACAAGGGATGCCTATTCCTCGTCAAATGGTGCAGCTTTAATTGTTATGGTGGATACGAAAAAAATCTTGGTTTTGCCAAAAATTTTAAACTATATATCCACTAAAAAGTTTCCTTACAAGGTAGGCGTAGAGGTTTTATATATTTCATACGGCATATCTGATGAGACTCAAAATAAGGTAAAAAGCGAAATATTTAAAGATGCGCTTCAAAGATCAAAATATTTGCTAAATATTATAAATAATGAAATGGGACGTAAATACTATTTAGGTAATCTATATGTAAACTATTCGTTTGGCCCTATAATGCTTAGAAATTCTAATTTTGAAAGGCTTATGGCTAAAAGTAATACTGCTGTAGAAAGCACTCCGATAGAAACCTCATCAGGTTCAAAGCTAATAAAGGTTAATGTTAGATTCCAGGCTGTGGCTCCTATAAAATGAAAGCCATAGTTGTTGGAGCCGGCATAAGCGGTGCTTCAGCCGCTTTCCTTTTGAAGAAGTTAAACTACGATGTTCTGGTTATAGAAAAGCTGAGAATCGGCGGCAAGGCCTACAGCGTTGCGCAAAATGGCTATGTTATAGAGACAGGTCCAAATGGTTTTTTGGAAAACAAAAAGGAAATTTTGAATCTTGTTTATGAAAGTGGCTTTGAGAAAGAGTTAATCGAGGCAAACAAAGAATCACAAAGAAGATTTATCTACTCGAAAAATAAACTGTGGGAGCTTAAAAATAATCCTATATCCTTGTTGTTTAACGGCTTTTTCTCTATAGGAGGCATATTATCATTCTTGGAGGAGCCATTTGTTAGGCCGTTGCTTGAGGATGAAACCGTTGAGGATTTTGTTTTGAGAAGATTTTCAAAAGAGATGCTGAATAAGCTTATAGGACCTATGGTTTGTGGCGTTTTTGCAGGAGACCCCTCACGCATGAGTATGGAGTCAAACTTTCCGAGGATAAAGGAGGTAGAAAAAGAGCATGGTTCTTTAATTAGAGGTCTCATAGATTTAATGATAAAAAGGAAAGCCAGGGCTTCTTCGGCGAAGGGAAGCCTATCTGCGAATCTCTTGTCATTTAAAAACGGCGTTTTGAGTTTTATTGAACACCTTTTGAACGGTGTTGATGTTGTTTTCGATGAGATAGGGGAAATAACCAAAAATGAAAAATTTTATCTAAAAGGAAAAACGGCTAACTATTCTGCAGATATTATTGTATTTGCTATTCCAAGTTATGCCTTAACGAAAGTTTTCTGGGATGCAGACCGTGAATTTGCAAAAGCTGTTTCATCTGTAGAATATGCGCCTATGTCTGTTTTAGCTTTTGGGTTTAATAAGGAAGGGTTGCCCGATATTGTTAATTCTTTTGGTTATCTTTTTAATTTAGAAGAAATAGAGGATATCATAGGTGTTCTTTTTGATAGTAGTATATTTAAGGGCAGGGCGTATAAGGATAAGATGCTTATTAGGTGTATGGTTGGAGGAGCTTTAAGAAAAAATAGTCCTTTTAAATCTAATTTATTTGAAATAGGCATAAAAGAACTTCAAAGGAGTGCCTCTATTTTTTTACCGCCTGAGTTTTTTTATAAACTTGTCCATCCTAAGGCTATACCACAATACTCTCTTGGTCATAAAAATGTTTTAAATAGCGTGAAAGACTTCGAGGATAAAAATAAAGGGTTGTTTATAACAGGTAATGCTTTTTGGGGTATAAGCTTAAACGACTGCGTTAAGGCCTCTTACGATTTGATTGAAAGGGTAGGGGGTTAAAGCCCCCCTGTTTTTTATACGTCAAAATATAGGTAAAACTCAGCTGGATGTGGAATGGAGTTTACGTATTTAATTTCATTTTCGCGTTTGTAATCTATCCAAGTTTTTATTAAATCCTCTGTGAATACATCGCCTCTTAGTAAGAATTCATAATCCTTTTCAAGCTCGTTTAATGCTTCCTCAAGGCTTGCAGGCATTTTATTCACCCTTGCAAGCTCCTCGGGTGGTAAATCATAAATGTTTTTATCTAATGGCTCACCTGGGTCTATCTTGTTTATAATTCCATCCAATCCTGCCATAAGCATAGCTGTAAATGCTAAGTATGGGTTGGCTGTTGGATCAGGGAACCTTACCTCTATTCTTTTTGCCTTTGGTGATGGTGAATACATTGGTATTCTTATTGCTGCAGATCTGTTTCTTGATGAGTATGCAAGGTTAATTGGGGCTTCAAAGCCTGGTATTAGTCTTTTGTATGATATCGTTGTTGGGTTTGTGAATGCTGCCAAAGCTTTACCATGTTTAAGTATTCCACCTATATAATAAAGACCTATCTCGCTCAATCCAGCATAGCCGTTGCCTGCAAATAGTGGTTTTCCATCTTTCCATAAACTCTGGTGTGTGTGCATACCCGTTCCGTTGTCTCCAGCTAAAGGTTTTGGCATGAATGTTATAGTTTTTCCATACATAGATGCTACGTTTTTTGCTAAGTATTTGTATTTCATTACGTTGTCTGCTTGCTGTAGAAGCGGTGCATACTTTATGTCTATCTCTGCTTGGCCTGCCGTTGCAACCTCGTGGTGGTGCGCCTCAACTTCTATACCGGCTTTTTCAAGCTCGAGTACTATTTCGCTCCTTAGATCCTGTAATGTATCCGCTGGTGGAACAGGGAAATATCCTTCTTTGTGTCTTATTTTGTAACCTAGATTTGGGTCTTCATCTTTACCTGAATTCCATATACCCTCGATAGAATCAACTGAATAGTATGATGTATTTGATTTAACATCAAATCTTACATCGTCAAAAATAAAAAACTCAAGCTCAGGTCCAAAGAAAGCTATATCAGCTATTCCTGTGGATTTTAGATACTCCTCAGCTTTCTTTGCAATAGCCCTTGGATGCCTTTGGTATGGCTCTTTGGTTATTGGGTCTACTATATCGCAAATGATATTGAGTGTGTTTACCTCCGTAAATGGGTCGACAAAAGCCGTTGCAGCATCGGGAATTACTAGCATGTCACTTTCGTTTATGCTTTTCCATCCTCTTATTGATGAGCCATCAAAACCTAAACCCTCTTCAAAGACCTCTTCAGTTATTACATGTGCCGGTACTGTAAAGTGCTGCCAGGTGCCTAATAGGTCGACAAACCTCACATCTACCAGTTTAATGTCTTCTTCCTGAATCTTTTTTACCAACTCCTCTGGAGTCATCCTTTCACCTCCATTCCAAATTTGATTTATTTTAAGCAACTATTGTTCCGTTACTGTTGCAATAGCAGATTTACGAAAATTCAAGATAGATATGTATTTTTTGATTGCAATTTTGTTTACAAAAATGTAGAATTGCAAACATGATGGCGCGTATAAGTATCAAAGAAGGCTACCTATCAATTATACACGAGGTTAGTAAAATTTTAAGTAAAAAAAATTCATTAAATGAGGCGTTAAAAGAGATATTGAAGATATTATATTCCTATTGGGATGCCCCAATCTCTTTTGTTGCCCTCTATGATGAACAAAGCGCAAACTTAAGAATAACCGAAAGTTTTGGTATGACCAAGAAAGAGGTGTCAAGGGGTATATTTAAAAAGGGAGAAGGTATTATAGGAAGTATATTCAAAAACGAGATACCTGCTGTTATATACGACATAAAAACCAATCCTAAATACCTTAATAAAACAAAGATAGCAAAGAGGGTAGATAGAGAGCTTGTGTTTTTGGGTGTCCCTATAAAGGTAGGCGGAGAAAAGTTTGGAGTTCTCTGTGTGTATAAGGAAAAGGATAGGGAGTTTTCCCATGATGATGCTGTTAAGATGCTCTCAACTTTAGCTACTTTAATAGGCTTGACAAAGAAGATGTATGAGAGAATGGAGGAGGAGCGTAAGTATTGGGAAGAAGAAAAGGAGTTGCTTCTAAGTAATCTAAGCAAGGACTCCATAGCTCTAAATGACATAATAGGCGTTTCTGATGCTATTTCAAATCTCAAAAAGATGATACTAAAAGTAGCTGCTACAGATTCTACTGTATTGATTACAGGAGAATCTGGAACAGGTAAGAGTCTAATAGCTAAAACTATCCATAAATTGTCTTTAAGGAAAAACAAGCCGTTTGCTACAATAAACTGCGCAGCTATCCCAGAAAATCTTTTAGAAAGTGAATTATTTGGATATGAAAAAGGTGCATTTAGCGGTGCTATTTCAAGAAAAAAGGGTAAGTTTGAACTTACAGATGGGGGAACACTTTTTTTGGATGAAATAGGCGACATGCCTTTGAGTTTGCAGGCGAAATTGTTAAATGTTTTACAGGATAAAGAGATTTCAAGATTGGGAAGTGAACAGACAATATCTATAGATGTTAGAATTATTGCTGCCACAAACAAGGATATAAAAAAACTTGTTAGCTTAGGGCATTTTAGGGAAGACCTTTTTTATAGGATAAACGTTATACCACTCCATATTCCATCTTTGAGAGAAAGAAAAGAAGATATACCTATTTTAGTTGATTATTTTTTACGAAAATTTGGTGAGCGTTACAAAAAAAGGCTTTCGGTAGATAATCCTACAATGAAGATTTTAATCAACTATAGATGGCCTGGAAATATAAGAGAACTTGAAAACACCATAGAAAGATTGATTGTAATGAATGATAAAAGAATAACCCCTGAGGATTTACCGGATTATTTGAAAGAGGATATTGAGTTTGAGAAGGAGATAACAGATAAAGTCGGTTTTTCGGATATGCCATCAACAATAGAGTCTATAGAAAAGCAGCAGATTCAAGATGCCTTAAAAAAAACCGGCTATGTTAAATCAAAAGCCGCAAGACTGTTAGGATATACAATAAGACAGCTTGATTACAGAATAAAAAAATATGACATAAAGATTCAAAAACTGTAGATGTAGGCTAAAATTTTAGCTACAGCCTCGTAAAGTTCCTCTGGTATTTCCTCATTTAATTTAACCTTATAGAGACTTTCAGCTAAAAGGGGGTCTTTTTCTATGTATATACTATGCTTTTTTGCTGTTTTTTCTATTTTGTCTGCTAAAAAGCCTCTGCCTTTTGCCACAACTTTAGGCGCATTATCCTCTTGATTTTTATACCTTAGGGCTACGGCTTTTTTGCTGTCTTTATCCATTAATATTGCTTTTTAATTGTAAATAATCCTGTTAGGTTTAGGGTAATCCAGAAGCCTTTATTTAATACTGTTTTGTAGGAGCCGTCCTCTTGCTCTTCAGACTCCCTGTTGAAGTATAAATCAAGGCCAATCCCCCAGCAATCTTCCTGGTATAAGAAGCCAATTTTTCTTGATGGAAAATAATTATGGATGGTGCTTCTTTGTGCAGATGTATAAAGATAAAGGCTTTTTACAGGATAGATATATACTTTTCCTTTAATAGTATCATCTGTTAAATTGTAATTACTATCTCTTGCCATAGTATGTCCAAAACTGAATCCAAACCTTTTTATATTTATGTCTACATCCTCGCTTGAATCTGTGAAGACATGTTTTTTGAAAAAATAGTG